>NZ_SRYY01000003.1:0-479780 GCF_004793735.1 Muribaculum sp. NM65_B17 | reverse complement strand
TTCATCCTGAGCCAGGATCAAACTCTTCGTTGTTTGTATCTTTTCTCTTATTTTTCTCTGTTGTCTTGCGACCACAGTCGGCTTCAGGTTCCGCTGACCTATTGAATCACGTAGATTGACTTGAGGCGTCAGCCTCAAAAGACTGACTGCTCTTGTACTACTTCTTGTCTATTTAACTCTTTCAATGTTCTCGTTGCTTTCGCTTCACCGCGCTTGGTGAAGTGCTTCAAAATTTAGAAGCGGAAAGGTTTTGCAAAGTTATATCGATTTTTTGGATTGGCAAAATTTTTAACAACTTTTTCACTGCAATCTTTGTTCTTAACTTTTCAAGCAGGCTTTTCAGAGCCTCGCAATCTCCATTGCATTACCCTTGATTTCCAAAAGCGAGTGCAAAGTTAGAGGATTGATTTTAATTCTCCAAACATTTTGACCTTAAATTTTCAAATTATTTTTCATCGAATCACCAACACCCTACCCCACAACCGATTACCGCGAAAATAAATTTTAGCCGGCAAATTGCAAAATCATGCATGATACGGAAATGAGCGGCTACGACGTTTGGTAATTACTGCTCTTTTTCGTAATTTTGTCATGTATAAGTACAGGAAAAATCATGAAAGGATTCTTAACAAGCATAATATTCACGGCAGCGGCATTGAGTGCAGCCGCATCGAGTCCGTCGGAGGTGAGATTTCACAATGAGGAATCGGACACCTTGCGCATAAACGAGATATTGATATCGGCTAAAGCGGAGAACGGCAATGCCAAACCGGAAGTCCTCATATCATATATAGGCAAGCAGCTTCTGGGTACTCCCTACGAGGCGTCGACTCTCGAGGGCTCGCCCGAGAGAATAACGGTGAACATGGACGGCATGGACTGCACGACATTTGTGGAAAATGTGGCGGCAATGGCCTATACCGTGAACGAAGGCCGCACTTCATGGCGTGACTTCCTATATAATCTTGAAAGAATGAGATACCGCGGAGGCAAGCTTAACGGATATGCGTCACGCCTGCACTATGTGAGCGACTGGATAATCGACAACGCGCACCGCGGTATAATTAAAGAGGCGACATCAAACTTCCCGGGAGTGCAATATGCCGTAAAGACTATCGACTTCATGTCGACGCACCGTGACCAATATCCGGCATTGGCCGACTCGGCGGAGTATGAGCGCATGAGGAGCGCGGAGATAGGCTACCGAAGCCACCGATACCCCTACATCAAGTCGTCGAAGTGCTCGTCGAAGGATGTGATAAAGGCAATGCGTGACGGCGACATAATTGCGATAACGACTAAAACGCCGGGGCTGGATGTGCAGCATTTAGGCATCATAGTGATGAAGGACGGGGTTCCGCACCTGATGCACGCGTCATCGGCCAAGAAATCGGTTGTAATCGACAGTGATCCGCTGTCGGAATACATGAGAAAGAATCGCTCGGCATCGGGAATAAGGATAATACGCCTGGTGTATTAAGCGCCCTACCCCATAGTCTAAACAGAAGCAACGACATACAGCTATAAAAAACAATCGGCCGACTCAATGAGTCGGCCGATTTATTATTTTCAATGATTCAGGAATCAATTAAGCCTGAGGCATCTTGGTGCGCTTGCCATAACCGTAAGCGGCATCGCTACCGAGCTCTTCCTGGATGCGGAGAAGCTGGTTGTACTTAGCCATACGGTCGGAACGGCTTGCAGAACCGGTCTTGATCTGTCCGGCGTTGGTAGCAACTGCGATGTCGGCGATAGTAGCATCCTCAGTTTCACCAGAACGGTGAGAGATAACTGCGGTGTAGCCATTGCGCTGAGCGAGTTCTACGGCGCGGAGAGTTTCGGTAAGAGAACCGATCTGGTTAACCTTTACAAGGATTGAGTTGGCGCAACCCATGTCGATACCCTTCTTGAGGTACTTAACATTGGTAACGAAGAGGTCGTCACCTACAAGCTGGCAACGGTCGCCAATCATGTCGGTAAGAATCTTCCAGCCTTCCCAGTCGTTTTCGGCCATACCGTCCTCGATAGAGTCGATGGGGTAAGTTTCAACGAGAGTCTTGAGGTATTCAGCCTGCTGAGCAGAGGTGTACTTGGGACCGTCGGCCTGCTTCCAGGTGTAGTCGTAGATACCGTCCTTGTAGAACTCAGAAGAAGCGCAGTCAAGACCGATAGTAACATCCTTTCCGGGAACATAACCGGCCTTCTCGATAGCCTGCATGATTACGTTGAGGGCATCCTCAGTACCGTCAAGGTTGGGAGCGAAACCACCTTCGTCGCCGACAGCGGTAGAGAGGCCGCGAGCCTTAAGAACTGACTTAAGGTTGTGGAATACTTCAGTACCCATGCGGATACCTTCCTTGAAGCAGCAAGCACCGATGGGACGAATCATGAATTCCTGGAAGGCAATGGGAGCATCAGAGTGCGCACCACCGTTTATGATGTTCATCATAGGCACGGGAAGAGCGTAAGAGTTGCAACCGCCGATGTATTTGTAAAGGGGAAGGTCAAGATAGTCGGCAGCAGCCTTGGCAACGGCGAGTGATACACCGAGGATGGCATTTGCACCGAGGTTTGACTTAGTTTCAGTACCGTCGAGGGCGAGCATTGTTTCGTCGATCTTGATCTGGTCAAGAGCTGACATACCAACGAGAGCCTCGGCGATAGGACCGTTTACATTGGCCACAGCCTTTGTAACACCCTTGCCCATGTAACGGCTCTTGTCGCCGTCACGGAGCTCGAGAGCTTCATTAACACCGGTAGAAGCGCCGGAGGGAACAGAAGCACGGCCGCATGCACCTGATTCAAGAATTACATCTACTTCAACAGTGGGATTGCCACGAGAGTCGAGGACCTCACGTCCAATGATTTTTTCGATTTTCATAATGTTAAAACTAAAATTATGTTGTTGGGATTTTTTGGTCAAATTTCTTGATGACAAAGTTACAAAAAAAAGGAATAGCCATTAACAAATTTCGTTAATAATATTATCGATTACACTTAATTATAGATAAAAGGGGGCAAAAAAATCGCCGTGCGCAATGCACGGCGATTAACGATATTAACAATTGAATGTAATTGTCGATATTTATTCGGCTGCGGGAGCCTCGGGTGCTGCAGTAGCCTCGGCAGCGGGTGCTGCGGGAGCTTCGGCTGCGGGAGCAGCAGTGCTCTTGCGAGAGCGGCGAGTGCGGCCCTGCTTCTTTGCGCCCTTCTCCTTGAGCATGTTTTCGTTGTAGTCAACGAGCTCGATGAAGCAAGTCTTGGCGTTGTCACCAAGGCGGTTGCCGGTCTTAAGGATGCGGGTGTAGCCACCGTTGCGGTCAGCGATCTTCTGAGCGATTTCGCGGAACAGCTCAGTAACGGCATATTTGTTCTGGAGATG
The DNA here is from genome assembly GCF_004793735.1 of Muribaculum sp. NM65_B17. NCBI lineage: Bacteria > Pseudomonadati > Bacteroidota > Bacteroidia > Bacteroidales > Muribaculaceae > Muribaculum > Muribaculum sp. NM65_B17. The sequence continues at coordinate 476,398 of NZ_SRYY01000003.1, read as the reverse complement.
GCTGAAAACAAGACGACGGTTGGGAGTATTGTCTTCCTTGGCGCAGTTAATAAGGGGTTCAGCGTACATGCGAAGAGCCTTAGCCTTGGCAAGCGTAGTGAAGATGCGCTTGTGCATGATGAGCGAAACGGTCATATTAGCGAGCAAAGCATCGCGGTGAGCTTTCTTGCGGCCAAGATGGTTGAATTTTTTATTATGTCTCATCGTTTATTACTCTTTATCTAATTTATACTTTGAAATGTCCATTCCGAATGACAGGTTAAGGTTGGCCAGAAGCTCATCGAGCTCGGTGAGAGATTTCTTACCGAAGTTGCGGAACTTCAAGAGATCGGTCTTGTTGAACACTACAAGTTCGCCAAGGGTTTCCACTTCAGCGCTCTTCAAGCAGTTAAGCGCACGGACTGAGAGGTCCATGTCGACGAGCTTAGACTTGAGGAGCTGACGCATGCGGAGCACTTCTTCGTCAAACTCTTCGTTGCTGTCGTTTTCGGTAGCTTCGAGAGTTATCTTCTCGTCGGAGAATAGCATGAAGTGGTAAATCAAAATCTTAGCGGCCTCCTTAAGGGCGTCCTTAGGAAGAATGGAACCGTTGGTTGTAATCTCAATAATCAGTTTTTCGTAGTCGGTCTTTTGGTCAACGCGGAAGTTCTCAACGGTGTACTTCACATTTTTGATGGGAGTGTATATTGAGTCGATAGCGATTACATCGATAGCATCGTTGGGGGTGCTATTTTCATCGGCGGGGACCCAACCACGACCCTTGTTTATTGTGAGGTCAAGCTGGAAACTTGCGCTGGGATCCAAATGACAAATGACCTGGTCAGGGTTGAGAACCTCAAATCCTGTAAGCGCCTTGCCAATGTCACCGGCCTTGAACACCTCCTGGCCCGACACGGTGATGGTAGCCTTTTCAGATTCGGTATCTTCGACAATCTGCTTGAGGTCAACCTTCTTGAGGTTGAGGATGATGTTGGTTACATCTTCCTTGACACCGGGCACGGTGTCAAACTCATGCTTAACGCCATCAATGCGAATCGAGGAAATGGCAAAACCCTCGAGCGAGGAGAGGAGAATGCGACGGAGCGCATTACCTACAGTTATGCCATATCCGGGCTCCAATGGCTTGAACTCGAACTTACCGAAGAAATTATCGGCTTCCAACATGACGACCTTGTCAGGTTTTTGAAATGCTAAAATAGCCATGGATCTACGTTTTTAAATTGATTACTTAGAATACAACTCGACGATTAGCTGCTCCTTAATGTTTTCAGGAATGTCTTCGCGAGTGGGCACATGGAGCATCTTTCCTACCTTAAGAGCTTCGTCCCATTCGAGCCAGGGATACTTGCTGTGGTTGAAACCGGCGAGAGCGTCGGCGATAACCTCGAGCGACTTAGAGCGCTCGCGAACACCGATAACATCACCGGGGTTTACATGATAGGAAGCGATGTTCACAACACCACCGTTAACAGTAATGTGGCGATGAAGCACGAGCTGACGGGCAGCTGCACGGGTGGGAGCTATGCCAAGACGGTATACGATGTTGTCGAGGCGTGACTCAAGGAGCTGTAGGAGCACCTCACCCTTGATACCCTTAGTGCGTGATGCACGCTCAAAGAGATTGCGGAACTGCTTTTCGAGGACTCCGTAGGTGTATTTAGCCTTTTGCTTCTCACGGAGCTGAACGCCGTACTCGGAGGTCTTGCGGCGCTTGTTGACGCCGTGCTGGCCCGGAGGATAATTCTTGTGAGCGAGAACTTTGTCAGCACCGAAGATAGGCTCGCCGAATTTACGAGCAATCTTAGTTTTTGGTCCAGTATATCTTGCCATTTTTTTGTCTTGAATTTTAGGTTTGATTGAGGATTGACACCTTAGTGCAGCCGCGACCACAGAGAGGTGATAAAAATTGTGGTCTATTCACATTCAATGCTTATCCGCAGTCAAGCCGTAATTTTATAAATTAGTGAATTTACAGGAATTGACGGATTATACACGACGACGCTTGGGAGGACGACATCCGTTGTGGGGCAGCGGAGTAACGTCGATAATCTCGGTTACCTCAATGCCTTGTCCATGAACCGTGCGGATAGCAGATTCACGACCGTTTCCGGGGCCTTTCACATAGGCCTTCACTTTGCGCAGACCGAGGTCGTAAGCGACCTTAGCGCAATCCTGAGCTGCCATCTGGGCTGCATAAGGAGTATTCTTCTTTGAGCCACGGAAGCCCATCTTACCTGCGCTTGACCAAGAGATCACCTGACCTTCAGAGTTGGCTAAGCACACGATAATGTTGTTGAAAGATGAGTGAACATGGAGCTGACCGTTTGCGTCAACCTTAACGTTTCTCTTCTTTGCTGCGACTGTCTTTTTTGCCATACTAATTTATTATTTTGTAGCTTTCTTTTTGTTAGCAACTGTTTTCTTGCGACCCTTGCGAGTGCGGGCATTGTTCTTAGTGCTCTGACCGCGCACGGGCAGACCGATACGGTGACGGATGCCACGATAGCAACCGATGTCCATAAGGCGCTTGATGTTTAGCTGGATTTCGCTGCGGAGGTCACCCTCTACTTTGTAGTCGTGGCCGATAACTTCACGTACAGCTGCGGCTTGAGCGTCGGTCCAGTCTTTAACCTTAATGTTTTTGTCCACTCCGGCTTTCTCAAGGATAGAGTTTGCGGCGCTACGACCGATGCCGAATATATAAGTCAAGGCGATTTCACCTCTTTTGTTTTGGGGGAGGTCCACTCCCACGATTCTAACTGCCATATTGTTTGACTAAATTTTCTGCAAAAATAACAAAAATTATCCTTGACGCTGTTTATACTTAGGATTTTTCTTATTAATCACGTAAAGGCGACCCTTGCGACGCACGATTTTGCTGTCGGGAGTACGCTTCTTAATTGAGGCTCTTACTTTCATATCTTATGCTTTTTATTATTTGTATCTAAATGCGATTCTGCCTTTGGACAAGTCGTAGGGAGACATCTCCACCCTCACCTTGTCACCTGGCAATATTCTGATATAATGCATACGCATCTTGCCGGAGATGTGGGCAGTGATTTCATGACCATTCTCCAATTCTACACGAAACATTGCGTTGCTCAATGCCTCGACAATTGTTCCGTCTTGTTCTATTGCAGCTTGTTTTGCCATATAATAAGTTTAAATTGCTCTATCGCCCAACACTTGGTCAATATAATCAAATGTAGTTAATATTTCAGTTTCTCCGTCGTGCACGGCCACTGTGTGCTCGTAGTGAGCCGATGGCTTGCGGTCCTTGGTGCGACATGTCCAGCCGTCCCTTTCGATTACGATGTTTCGGCTTCCCAGGTTAATCATGGGCTCGATTGCGATGCATAGTCCGTTTTTAATCATGGGGCCAACACCGCGGCGTCCGTAATTGGGCACTTCGGGATCCTCGTGCATCTTCTTGCCTATTCCGTGTCCGCACATTTCGCGAACTACGGTGTAGCCGTGGCGCTCGCAATATGTCTGGATGGCGTTGGCGATATCGCCGATGCGATTGCCTTGCTTGCAGGCGGCGATGCCTTTGTAGAGCGACTCCTTGGTTGTCTTCATCAGCTGCAGCACCTCGGGAGCGACTTCGCCCACGGGGAATGTGTAGCATTGGTCGCCGTTGTAGCCGTTAAGCTCGACGACGCAGTCAAGACCAACGATGTCACCCTCGCGCAGGGCATAGTTGGACGGAAATCCGTGAACGACTATCTCATTGACCTCGATACAGAGTGTACCGGGGAAACCGCCATAACCGAGACAAGCGGGACGACCGCCATTGTCCTGAATGAATTCACGGGCAATGGTGTCAAGCTTGAGCGTAGTGATGCCCGGAGCCACCCACTTGGCGACTTCGCCAAGTGTGCGACTCACGAGGTCACATGCCTCTCGCATCAAAGCTATTTCTTCAGGTGTTTTAAGATAGATCATTATATACTTAAAAAGTAGCTTTTAACGATTTTACATCAATAAGCACTACCGGTTGTGCGTCCCTTGATCTTGCCGTTTTTCATAAGGCCGTCGTAGTGGTGCATCATCAGGTGTGATTCAACTTGCTGGAGAGTGTCGAGCACTACACCAACGAGAATCAGCAGTGATGTTCCACCGAAGAACTGCGCGAAATTCTGGCTTACGCCGAATAGGCGCGCGAATGCCGGCATTATGGCAACGATACCGAGGAACAACGATCCGGGCAAAGTTATGCGTGACATTATCGAGTCAAGATACTCGACAGTCTTCTTACCGGGTTTTACTCCGGGGATGAAGCCATTGTTGCGCTTCATATCTTCGGCCATCTGTGCGGGGCGCACTGTGATGGCGGTGTAGAAGTATGTGAAGGCTACAATCAAGATGAAGTAAACGAGGTTGTAGGCGAATCCGTTGATGTCGGAGAACTTCACGAAGATGCTGTTTTCCTGAGCACCGAATCCGGCGAGTGTGATGGGTATGAACATTATCGCCTGGGCGAAGATGATAGGCATCACACCTGCTGCATTTACTTTAAGGGGTATGTACTGACGGGCGCCTCCATACTGCTTGTTGCCGACGATGCGCTTTGCATACTGCACGGGCACCTTGCGGGTTCCCTGGACGAGCAGTACAGCGCCTACTGTTACGGCGAAGAGGAGTATGAGCTCGACGATGAACATTACAAGACCGCCTTCAGAACCGGTTGAACCGGGCAAACGGCTTACGAATTCATAGTAGAGCGCCTGGGGCAGACGGGCGATAATACCCACCAAGATTATGAAAGAGATACCATTTCCTATACCGCGATCGGTGATGCGCTCACCAAGCCACATGATGAACATGGAGCCTGCGGCAAGTATGATAGTCAAGTAAGCGACTGTCCAAAATCCCATTGCGGCATGACCTCCTGCGCTGTTGACCTGAATCTGAAGGTTGATCAGATAGGCAGGGCCCTGGAGCAAGAGAATAAATACGGTGAGATAACGGGTGTATTGGTTCAGTTTCTGGCGTCCGCTCTCGCCTTCCCTTTGCATCTTCTGGAATGAAGGGAGCACCATGCCGAGCAACTGTATCACGATTGAAGCCGTGATGTAGGGCATGATACCCAATGCAAAGATGGAGGCTTGCGAGAAGGCACCTCCCGAGAACATATCCAAGAGCTGCATCAGACCGCTACCGGCCGTGAAGTTGGCCAAGGCATCAAGGTCGTCGGGATGGATACCCGGCAACACAACGTAACATCCCAGTCGGTACACGAGTACCAAGAGGAATGTCACGATGAGGCGCTTGCGCAGCTCTTCGATTGTCCAAATATTCTTTAATGTCTGAACAAATCTCATTAGCATTAAACTTTAGCGATTGAACCACCGGCAGCTTCGATAGCCTTCTGAGCGGCTTCGGAGAATGCGTTGGCTTCAACAGCGATTGCACGAGTGATTGTTCCGTTAGCAAGAATCTTCACCAATTGCTTGCGCGAAATGAATCCTGCGGCACGAAGGTCGTCGAGGGTAACCTTTTCAAGGCCCTTTGCGGCAGCAAGAGTGTCAAGGTCGCCGATATTGATGGCCTTGTACTCAACACGGTTGATGTTCTTGAAACCGAACTTGGGAAGACGGCGCTGGAGGGGCATCTGACCACCTTCAAAACCGATCTTGTTCTTGTAACCTGAACGAGATTTTGCACCCTTGTGACCACGGGTTGATGTTCCTCCACGGCCAGAACCGGGACCACGACCAACACGCTTCTTATCCTTAACAGAACCTACTGAGGGTTGAATATTATTTAATTCCATAACTTCATGAAAATTATGCGTTGGTCACTTCTACGAGGTGACGAACTCTGTTAACCATACCCATCACATCGGGAGTGTCTTCCTTGATTACGGTGTGATGCATTTTTCTCAATCCGAGAGCATCGAGGGTGCGCTTCTGCACTGCAGGAGCGTTGATGCGGCTCTTTATCTGAGTGATTTTAATCTTTGCCATTGTGTCAAGTGATTTTAACCGTTATATACTTTTTCCAGTGATATACCACGATTCTGCGCTACCTGGAGAGGGCTGCGCATTTCACCGAGAGCCTCAATGGTGGCCTTTACCAGGTTGTGGGGGTTGGATGAACCCTTTGACTTGGCAAGCACGTCGGTGATACCCACGCTCTCGAGCACGGCACGCATTGCACCACCGGCCTTAACTCCGGTACCGTGCGATGCAGGCTTGAGGATTACGCGTGAACCGCCGAACTTGGCTTCCTGTTCGTGAGGAATTGTGCCTTTGTGCACGGGTACGCGGATAAGGTTCTTCTTGGCAGCTTCAACACCCTTGGCGATTGCTGCAGTGACTTCATTGGCCTTTCCAAGACCCCAGCCTACGATACCGTCTTCGTTACCTACAACTACGATAGCAGCGAAGGTAAATGTGCGGCCACCCTTGGTAACCTTGGTAACGCGGTTGATGGCAACAAGGCGGTCCTTCAACTCTAAATCGTTGGTTGATTTTACTCTGTTATTCTTATATGCCATTTTTCTTAAAATTTAAGTCCGCCTTCGCGAGCTGCGTCAGCCAATGATTTAACACGACCGTGGAAGAGGTATCCGTTGCGGTCGAAAACTACCTCAGTAATACCGGCGGCGAGAGCCTTCTCAGCGATAGCCTTGCCAACCTTGGCTGCCATTTCGATTTTGGGAGCAGCCTCGAGGCCCTTTGACGAAGAAGCGCAAAGAGTCTTTCCTGCCTCGTCGTCGATGAGCTGAACATAAATCTGCTTGTTGCTGCGGAACACCGTCATGCGAGGACGTGCGGCGGTGCCAGACACTTTACCACGGATACGGGTCTTGATTTTATTTCTTCTTTGTATCTTTGATATCATGATTCTGTCTACTTTAATTATTTAGCACCTGCCGACTTACCCGACTTGCGACGGATAACTTCGCCAACAAACTTAATACCTTTACCCTTATACGGCTCGGGCTTGCGGAGTGAGCGGATCTTGGCGCACACCTGGCCGAGGAGTTGCTTGTCGTCGCTCTCGAGGATGATAAGGGGATTCTTGTTACGTTCAGTCTTTGCCTCTACTTTCACTTCCTTGGGAAGCTTGATGAATATAGCGTGGGAGAAACCGAGCGACAGTTCGAGAACCTGTCCTTCAGAAGTGGCGCGGTAACCTACACCGACCAACTCCATTTCCTTGCGATAGCCCTGCGACACGCCTACCACCATGTTGTGGATAAGTGCGCGGTACAAGCCGTGCTGAGCGCGGTGCTCGCGGTCATCAGAAGGACGGGTTACTACTACGTGTCCGTCCTCAACCTTTACAGTGAGATCGGAATTTACTTTCTGCGAGAGTTCGCCCTTGGGGCCCTTTACGGTAACGAGGTCGCCGTTTACGGTGACAGTTACACCGGCAGGTATTTCAATGGGAGCTTTACCTATTCTTGACATTGTAGTTTCCTCCTATTAAATTAGTATACATAACATAATACTTCGCCACCAATCTTGAGCTCACTGGCTTTCTTGTTGGTCATAACACCCTTTGATGTTGAAAGGATGGCGATACCTAAACCGTTCAAAACTCTCGGCATATCTTTATAGCCAGTGTACTGGCGTAGACCCGGACGAGAAACACGCTTGAGATTCTTGATTGCGTTCACCTTGTCAACAGGGTCATATTTTAAGGCTATCTTGATTGTGCCTGCGGGATTTTCACCCTCTACAAACTTATAGTTAAGAATGTAGCCTTGTTCAAAAAGAATCTTGGTGATTTCTTTTTTCAAGTTTGAGGCGGGAACCTCCACTACTCTGTGTTGAGCTTTGATTGCGTTCCTCAATCTTGTTAAATAATCTGCTATTGGATCAGTCATTTTATAAATTGTTTAAATTGATTCGGGTTACTCCGAACAATATTTAATACTCTCTTAATGGATGGGTATAAGCGTTACCAGCTTGCTTTCTTAACTCCGGGGATAAGACCAGCCGATGCCATTTCACGGAACTGAATGCGTGAAATTCCGAACTGGCGCATATAACCCTTGGGACGGCCTGTGATGCTGCAACGGTTGTGCAAACGCACTGAAGAAGCATTCTTGGGAAGCGACTGGAGAGCCTCGTAGTCACCTGCTGCCTTGAGGGCGGCCTTTTTGGCGGCATACTTGGCAACGAGCTTGGCTCTCTTGACTTCACGAGCCTTCATTGATTCTTTAGCCATAATATAGTTTAGTTTTTAGCGTTCTTAAACGGCAGACCGAATTCCTTCAACAGTGCATAACCCTCTTCGTCGGTGTTGGCCGAAGTTACGAAGGTGATGTTCATACCCATCATCTTGGAGATGGTGTCGATGTTGATTTCGGGGAAGATAATCTGCTCTGTGATACCCAAAGTATAGTTTCCACGGCCGTCAAGCTTGCTCTCGATGCCCTTGAAGTCACGGATACGGGGAAGAGCGACACGGATAAGACGCTCCAGGAACTCGTACATTTTGTCGCGACGCAGTGTAACGCGTACACCGATGGGGTTCTTTTTACGCACCTTGAAGTTAGAGATATCCTTCTTTGACAAGGTGGGAACAGCTTTCTGTCCGGTAATTGCGGTCAACTCGTTGATAGCGGTTTCGATGATCTTCTTATCCTGAGTTGCAGCTCCAAGACCTTGATTGATTACAATCTTCTTGAGGCGGGGCACCTGCATTACGGTTGAGTAGTTGAATTCTTTTTCAAGAGCGGGAACGATGCGCTCCTTATAGTCTTTCTTAAGGGTGGTTGTGCTCATTACTTAATCTCCTCTCCTGATTTTTTAGAATAACGTACTGTCTTTCCCTCCTCGTTCTTACGACGACCTACGCGACAGGGCTTGCCTGTCTTGGGGTCGAGAAGAGCGAGATTAGAGATGTGCACCGGAGCTTCAATCTTTATGATGCCGCCCTGCGGATGCTTTGCATTTGGCTTGGTACTCTTGGATACCATGTTGATACCTTCAACGATAGCGCGGCACTTGCTTACCTGCACGGTGAGCACACGACCGGTCTTACCGCGGTCCTCGCCTGCAAGAACGTATACTGTGTCGCCCTTTTTAATATTAAGTTTGCTCATTGTGGTTTACTTCTTTTACTATGGTTTAAAGTACTTCGGGGGCAAGTGAAACAATCTTCATGTTTGTAGCGCGGAGTTCACGTGCCACCGGACCGAAGATACGGGTTCCGCGAAGCTCGCCGGCGTTGTTGAGCAATACACAAGCATTGTCATCAAAGCGGATGTATGAGCCATCGGGACGGCGCACTTCTTTCTTGGTGCGTACTACTACGGCCTTAGATACAGTACCCTTCTTTACGTCGGAAGAGGGGATGACATTCTTCACCGAAACTACGATGATGTCGCCCACTGAGGCGTAACGACGACCTGTACCACCAAGTACGTGGATGCAAAGGGCTTCCTTGGCTCCACTGTTGTCTGCAACGGTTAAACGGGTTTCTGTCTGTATCATAATTACTTAACTTTTTCGATTATTTCTACTAATCTCCATCTTTTGGTTTTGCTCAACGGACGAGTTTCCATCAGCCTTACTGTATCGCCAATGCTGCACTCATTCTTTTCATCATGAGCGTGGTATTTCTTTGTCTTGTTGACAAACTTACCATAGATGGGGTGTTTCTCCTTCCACTTCACCATTACGGTGATGGTCTTGTCACCCTTGTTGGACGATACAACCCCAATACGTTCTTTTCTTAAGTTTCTCTTTTCTTCCATTTCTTGGGATTATTTATTGTTAAGTTCACGCTGACGCAACTCTGTCTTCATGCGTGCAATGTTTTTACGGTCTTGTGTAATCTTTGCGGGATTATCGATGGGAGAAATCGTGTGGTTTATCTTTTGCTGAAGATAATCCTTTTGAGCCTGTTCAAGACGATCCTTGAGGTCCTGAGTGCTGAGTTCCTTTATTTCTTCGTTCTTCATAATCTATTACACATTTTGAGTTGGGTCATAATCGCGACGCACGATAAACTTGGTGGTCACGGGGAGCTTCTGAGCTGCAAGGCGGAGAGCTTCCTTTGCTACATCGAAGGGAACGCCTTCGAGCTCGATGAGGATGCGGCCCGGGGTAACAGGCGCAACGAATCCTTCGGGGTTACCTTTACCTTTACCCATACGCACTTCGGCAGGCTTCTTGGTAATGGGCTTATCTGGGAATATGCGGATCCACACTTGACCTTGACGTTGCATGTAACGTGTCACAGCAATACGCGCGGCCTCAATCTGACGACCGGTGATCCACTTTGATTCCAAAGTCTTAATGCCGAACGAACCGAAGGCGAGCTGATTGCCACGCTGAGCGTTGCCTTTCATGCGGCCTTTCTGTTGACGGCGGAATTTAGTTTTCTTTGGTTGTAACATTGTTGTGATGATTCAATTCGTTTAACGGTTGTTTTTAGGTTTGCGGAAACCACGACGAGGTGCGCCATTGTTACCGCCACGGCTTTCCTTGCCGGTGTTGGTGAATGAGGGAGCGAGCTCACGCTTGCCGTAAACCTCACCGCGGCAAATCCACACCTTTACTCCGATAACTCCCACCTTGGTGTGAGCTTCAACAAGAGCGTAGTCGATGTCGGCACGGAGTGTGTGAAGCGGTGTACGACCTTCCTTGAACATCTCGCTGCGCGCCATTTCAGCACCGTTAAGACGGCCGCTGACCTGAACCTTGATGCCTTCGGCACCGCTGCGCATTGTAGCTGCGACTGCCATCTTCACTGCACGACGGTAGGCGATTTTGCCTTCGATCTGGCGAGCGATGTTGGCTGCTACGATCTGAGCATCGAGTTCGGGACGCTTTACCTCGAAGATGTTGATCTGAACATCCTTGTCGGTGATCTTCATGAGCTCTTTCTTCAGCTTGTCGACATCCTGTCCGCCCTTACCGATGATGAGTCCGGGACGTGAGGTGCAGATTGTGATTGTGATGAGCTTGAGTGTGCGCTCGATTACGATGCGTGAAACGCTTGACTTGGCTAAACGGACTTCAAGGTACTTGCGTAACTTTGAATCCTCGAGCAGATTGTCACCGTACTTCTTGCCACCAAACCAGTTAGAGTCCCAACCACGGATGACACCCAAGCGGTTGCTTATTGGATTTACTTTCTGTCCCATTTCTTATGCCTTAGTTTTAGCGTTATTATCTATTGTGTCTACAAACAATGTCACGTGATTGGCACGCTTGCGAATTCTGTAGCCACGGCCTTGAGGAGCCGGACGGAGGCGCTTCAACATCGGAGCGGGATCAACGAAGATTGTGCTGATGTACAATTCGCCGTTTTCGGCCTTTCTTTCGTTCTTTGCCTCCCAGTTGGCTATTGCTGAGCGGAGCAGCTTTTCTACTCGAGCTGCAGCTTCTTTATTTGAGAATTTAAGGATACCCAATGCACGGAACACTTCCTGACCACGCACCATGTCAGCGACGAGGCGCATCTTGCGAGGCGAAGAAGGGATGTTGAGAAGCTTGGCAAATGCCTGCGTCTTCTGGGCTTCCTTCCTTAATTCAGCTGATTGTCTTTTTCTTACACCCATTGTATTTAATTTCTTTTTTTATCAAAAATTTTTATATCAATGGCCCTTGTTATTTCTTCTTATTACCGCCGTGTCCACGGAAATTGCGGGTGGGTGCAAACTCGCCGAGCTTGTGTCCTACCATGTTTTCGGTGACATATACGGGAATAAATTTATTACCATTGTGCACTGCAAAAGTATGTCCAACAAATTCAGGAGAAATCATTGAAGCGCGGCTCCAGGTCTTGATGACCGACTTCTTGCCGCTTTCCTCCATTGCTTGGACCTTCTTCTCCAGCTTTACGCTGATATATGGGCCTTTTTTTAATGAACGACTCATAGTTACTTAATTAATCAGATTACTTTTTTCTTCTTTCAATAATGTACTTTGAAGAATGCTTCTTCGGTGCACGTGTCTTAAGACCCTTAGAGTAAAGACCCTTGCGTGAGCGAGGATGTCCTCCTGATGCGCGGCCTTCACCACCACCCATGGGGTGATCGACAGGGTTCATTACAACACCACGGTTGCGGGGACGACGGCCGAGCCAGCGTGAGCGTCCGGCCTTGCCCGACTGCTCGAGTGAGTGCTCGCTGTTGCCTACAACGCCGATGGTAGCCTTGCATGCGGCAAGTATCTTACGTGTCTCACCTGAAGGTAATTTGATAATTGCGTAATCCCCTTCTCGCGAAGTCAACTGTGCGAAAGTACCGGCTGAACGAACCATGAAGGCTCCCTGGCCGGGGCGCAATTCGATGTTGTGGATAACGGTACCTACGGGTATCTTGCTCAAGGGAAGAGCGTTGCCTACCTCGGGAGCTGCGTCGGGTCCACTTACCACCTTGTCGCCAACCTTTAAGCCGTTGGGTGCAATTATGTAAGCTTTTGCTCCGTCAACATAGTAAAGAAGAGCGATACGAGCCGAACGGTTAGGATCGTATTCGATCGACTTCACCACTGCGGGTACACCGTCTTTTGTTCTCTTAAAGTCTATGATACGGTATTTGCGCTTGTGGCCACCACCAAGGTAACGGGTGGTTAGGTGGCCTTCGGAGTTACGACCTCCTGAAGCCTTTCTACCGACTGTAAGAGATTTCTCTGGCGTACGGGCAGTTATCGTACCTTTAAATACGCCAATAACCTTGTGTCTTTGCCCCGGTGTAGTGGGCTTGAATTTTCTTACTGCCATTTCTTATTATATATTGCTATAAAAGTCAATAGTTTCACCATCAGCAAGCGTGATGATGGCTTTCTTGTAGTCCGATGTTTTACCCTTGATAAGGCCGCTGCGGGTGTAGCGGGCCTTATTCTTTCCTCGTACTATCATCGTGTTAACCTTAACAACGTGTACGCCGTAGAGCTTCTCTACCAAGTCCTGGATCTGGAACTTGTTGGCCTCGGGGGAAACACGGAAAGTGTAGCGATTAAGCTTTTCGGTAAGCATAGTCGCTTTTTCGGTAACGATAGGTGTTATTTCAAATTCCATTGTTGTAATATTTTCCTCCTATGTTGTTTAAAGATTGTTAATTACCTCAAGACTACCTTCGGTAAGGATGATAGCTTTGTTGTTGAGCAAACTATAAGTGTTTACATCTGAAGCAGTTATAATTTGCGCTCCGGGCACATTTCGAGCCGACAAATATACGTTTTTATTTTGGTCTTTTAAAACCAAAAGTACTTTTTTATCAGCGAGTTGTAAATTTTTAGTAAAATTTACAAATTCTTTAGTTTTGGGTGCTTCAAAGTTGAAGTCCTCCACTACGATTATCTGATTGTCCTGAGCCTTATAGGTCAAAGCCGAGCGACGGGCGAGAGCCTTGAGCTTCTTGTTGAGCTTGAAGCGATAGTCGCGGGGACGGGGACCGAACACGCGGCCACCACCTACGAGCACGGGCGAGTTGATGTCACCGATACGGCTGCCGCCGCCACCCTTCTGCTTGTGAAGCTTACGGGTTGAGCCTGACACTTCGCTTCTTTCCTTGGACTTATGTGTGCCCTGACGCTGGTTGGCAAGATACTGCTTTACATCGAGATAAACGGCATGCTCGTTAGCTTCGATGGCAAACACCTCGTCGTTGAGCTGTGCCTTGCGACCGGTGTCTTCTCCTTTTACATTATATATTGCGAGTTCCATTATTTCTCAATTAATACGATTGAACCTTTACTTCCGGGGATTGAACCCTTTATCAACAATAGATTGTGGTCGGCGATCACCTTAAGAACCTGAAGGTTCTGAACGGTTACGCGCTCGTTACCAAGCTGACCGGCCATGCGCATGCCCTTGAACACCTTTGCGGGGTAAGAGCAGGCTCCGATTGAACCGGGCTTGCGAAGACGATTGTGCTGACCGTGGGTAGCCTGACCCACACCGCCGAAGCCGTGACGCTTTACGACACCCTGATAGCCCTTACCTTTTGAAGTGCCTGCAATGTCGACAAAGTCGTTTTCGTTGAAGAAGTCAACGCCAATGGTGTCACCAAGGTTGTACTCACCTTCAAATCCTTTGAACTCGGCCAAGTGGCGCTTGGGGGTTACTCCGGCTTTCTTGAAGTGACCTGCCTCGGGACGGGTGGTGTGCTTGTCCTTCTTGTCCTCGAATCCGAGCTGAAGGGCTGCATAACCGTCGTTTTCGACTGTCTTAACCTGAGTAACTACACAAGGACCTACTTCGATAACAGTGCACGGTACATTCTTACCGTCGGCACTGAAAACGGATGTCATTCCGATTTTCTTTCCTAATAATCCTGGCATTTCTCTTGATTGTTTTAATGATTACCTTTTTTCTTTTAAAATCTCATTTAGACCTTTACCTCAACTTGTACGCCGCTGGGGAGTTCAAGCTTCATCAACGCGTCAACAGTCTTGGCTGTCGAGTTGTAGATGTCGATGAGGCGCTTGAATGATGACAGCTGGAACTGCTCGCGTGACTTCTTGTTTACGAAAGTCGAGCGGTTTACAGTGAAGATGCGCTTGTGGGTGGGCAGAGGTATAGGACCGCTTATCACCGCACCGGTTGCCTTTACAGTCTTTACAATCTTTTCAGCCGACTTGTCGAGCAAGTTGTGGTCGTAAGATTTTAATTTGATTCTGATTTTTTGGCTCATATTGTTTCTAATAAAGTATTATTTCAATAAGTCTACACGGCCCTGGCATTCAGTGAGTACATTCTTGGCGATTGAGCTGCTTACTTCAGCGTAGTGCGAGAACGACATTGTGCTGGTGGCACGGCCTGAGGTGATTGTACGCAATGCGGTTACGTAACCGAACATTTCGGCGAGAGGAGCCTTGGCCTTTACGACACGGGCACCGCTGCGGCTGGTTTCCATTCCCTCTACCTGACCGCGACGCTTGTTCAAGTCACCGATCACATCACCCATGCTCTCTTCGGGGGTTACTACCTCGATCTTCATGATGGGCTCCATGAGCACGGGACCGGCCTTTTCCGAAGCCTTCTTGAAGGCCTGGATGGCACAAAGCTCAAATGACAACTGGTCAGAGTCAACCGGGTGGAACGAACCGTCGATTACGGTAACCTTGAGCTGCTCTACGGGATAGCCGGCGAGAACACCGTTCTTCATCGCAGCCTGGAAGCCCTTCTGGATTGAGGGGATGAATTCCTTAGGAATGTTACCGCCCTTAACCTCGTCGATGAACTGGAGGTTGCCCTCGAAGCCTTCGTCAACGGGCTCTACGCGTACGATGATATCGGCAAACTTACCACGACCACCGGTCTGCTTCTTGAATACTTCGCGAAGCTCAACGGGCTTGGTGATTGCTTCCTTGTAGGTAACCTGGGGACGACCCTGGTTGCACTCTACCTTGAACTCACGACGAAGACGGTCGATGATGATGTCGAGGTGAAGCTCACCCATACCTGAGATGACGGTCTGTCCGGTTTCTTCGTTGGTTTCAACACGGAAGGTGGGGTCTTCTTCTGCAAGCTTCTGCAAGCCTACTCCGAGCTTGTCGAGGTCCTTCTGAGTCTTGGGCTCTACTGCGATACCGATTACGGGATCGGGGAACTCCATAGCCTCAAGCACGATGGGAGCGTCCTCGGCGCAAAGGGTGTCACCTGTGCGGATATCCTTGAATCCTACTCCGGCACCTATATCACCGCACTCGATCATCTCCTTGGGGTTCTGCTTGTTGGAGTGCATCTGGAACAGACGCGAAACACGCTCCTTCTTGCCCGAACGGCTGTTGAGAACGTAGCTTCCTGCCTCGATGTTACCCGAGTAAACGCGGAAGAAGCAAAGACGGCCTACATAGGGGTCGGTTGCAATCTTGAACGCAAGAGCACACATGGGAGCTTCGCTTGAGGGCTCGCGGGTGAGTATCTCATCGGAGTTGCCTACTGCGTGACCTTCAACTGCACCGGCATCGGTAGGACAGGGAAGATATGCGCACACTGCGTCGAGCAGGCACTGAACGCCCTTGTTCTTGAACGAGCTACCGCAAATCATCGGAACAACCGACATCGAAAGAGTGGCTGCGCGGAGAGCCTTACGGATTTCCTCCTCGGTGATTGTGCTGGGGTCGTCGAAATATTTTGCCATGAGGTCGTCGTCAAATTCGGCGATCTTCTCAAGCATCTTGTCACGCCACTCCTCGGCTTCGTCGCGGAGGTTGGCGGGGATTTCCTCTACTGTATAGTCGGCACCCATTGACTCGTCGTGCCAGTAGATGGCCTTCATTGTAATCAGGTCGACAACGCCCTTGAAGGTTTCCTCAGCACCGATAGGAATCTGGATGGGAGCGGGGTTTGCTCCGAGCACTTCCTTGAGCTGACGAACAACCTCGAAGAAGTTGGCACCCGAGCGGTCCATCTTGTTGACATAACCGATACGGGGTACATTGTACTTATCGGCCTGACGCCATACGGTTTCCGACTGAGGCTCAACACCGCCTACAGCACAGAAAGTGGCAACGGCACCGTCAAGCACGCGGAGCGAACGCTCTACCTCGACAGTGAAGTCAACGTGTCCCGGAGTGTCAATCAGGTTGATTTTGTACTTGTCACCGTCATACTTCCAGAATGTGGTAGTGGCGGCTGAAGTAATTGTAATACCGCGTTCCTGCTCCTGCTCCATCCAGTCCATTGTTGCAGCACCGTCATGAACCTCACCAATCTTGTGGGTCAAACCGGTGTAGAAGAGGATGCGCTCCGACGTGGTGGTCTTACCGGCGTCGATGTGAGCCATAATACCGATATTACGGGTATATTTTAAATTATCGTCTATTTTTGCCATTATCGTAAAGATATTAGTGAATCATATAATGTATTAGAAACGGAAGTGTGCGAATGCGCGGTTGGCCTCAGCCATCTTGTGCATATCCTCTTTGCGCTTGTAAGCACCTCCTTGTTCATTGTATGCGTCTACGATTTCAGCTGCAAGCTTGTCGGCCATGGTCTTTCCACCGCGCTTGCGTGCGTAAAGAATGAGGTTCTTCATAGATATTGACTCTTTACGGTCGGGGCGGATTTCAGTAGGAACCTGGAATGTTGCACCACCTACACGACGCGACTTCACCTCCACCTGGGGAGTGATGTTCTCGAGAGCCTTCTTCCATATTTCGAGGGCGGTCTTCTCTTCGTTGGGCATCTTCGACTTCACAGTTTCAAGAGCCGAATAGAATATTGTGTAAGAGGTATTCTTCTTGCCGTCATACATCAAGTGGTTAACGAACTTTGATACTCTCACATCATTGAAAACGGGATCCGGCAGGATAACCCGCTTTTTGGGTTTTGCTTTTCTCATTTGTTAATTAAATTGTTGTTTTTGGTTGCTTGGTTGCTTTCTACTTTCTTCAACTTGGCTCTCTTGCCTCGTTTACTCAACCGAAATTGCTAAGCCAATAAATCAAAAACGAAGTTGTAAAATAACTGGGTTTTGTTTATCTCTTTGTTCAGCTTTATCGCGCAGGGCCGTTAATTACTTCTTGCCCTTTGCTGCGGGTGCTGCTCCCGGTTTCGGACGCTTTGCCCCGTACTTTGAGCGACGCTGTGTGCGATCCTTTACACCGCTTGTGTCAAGTGTTCCGCGAACGATGTGGTAACGCACACCGGGGAGGTCCTTAACACGGCCACCGCGAACGAGAACGATCGAGTGTTCCTGAAGGTTGTGACCTTCACCGGGGATATAGGAGTTAACCTCCTTACCGTTAGTCAATCTTACACGAGCTACTTTACGCATAGCCGAGTTAGGCTTCTTGGGAGTGGTTGTGTAAACACGAACACATACGCCACGACGCTGGGGACAGCTGTCAAGCGCAGGCGACTTACTCTTATCCTCAAGAGCTACACGTCCTTTTCTTACTAATTGCTGAATTGTAGGCATCTTAGTTCTTGTTTTACTTAAATTTTTATTTTATCGTTATATAGTTTCGTTTATTGTCAGCATACATATAAATGCCGGCTACCGCATTGTCATTCAACATTATACGTTGCCCGGCACATAATCGCCCTCAAAAACTTTGCAAAGTTAGCTACTAAATTGCTATTTTCCAAATATTTCCAACTTAAAAATGCGAAAAACGTTTTTCGGCATCGATTTGTTTATTTTTGAATTGATGTTTTGTCGCATTTTGCATGCTTTAACATATTTTAGCCGTTATTTCACCTCAACTCCATCGCAGGCGTGTTGGCCGGGCCGCAAAATGGAGCGGCGGCAGCCATGAAGCATTGTCGCTCCACAACTGCCGCCGCAGATATTCATTCGTCACTGATAATTGTTATTTCAGCTCCACGGTTTCACCCGGTTTATGCAGGCAATGGAATGTCGTTTCGGGGCTTTCGGCATACTCCGAGAAGTCGCAAGCCTCTTTGTAGTCGCCGCCGAAGTGCATCGGGAAGAAGTCGTCGACCTTTATAGCCTTCAGGAACAGCTTGGCGCCTCGGGCGAAGTCGCTGCCTTGCCTTACATCGACAGGGAACATGGCTATGTTGATCTTCTCGTTTTCCGACGCTATGCGGTTGAGAATCTTCTTGAATAGCTCGTCGGCCACTCTTGCCTCACGCTCGGTCGACTCGTCCTGCCAGTGCCAGTCGTTGAAATCGCCGGCATGGTATATGGTGGTTCCGTCGGCTGTCGTGACAAGGAAGCTAACTCCCTCGTCGGTCGACTTGTAAGCCTTGACCTTTATTCCGCCGGGAAGGTTCTCCAGGATGTCGCCCGCGCTCATTCCGGCAACGGCGAGTGTCGACGGAACCTTTTCGGCCAATATGTCGTTCGACAGCACATAGGTGCGTTCATTATTCTGCGCTATCTCGAATATTCCTGTATTGTAGTGATCGTGGTGATGGTGGCTTACAAAGAATATTACAGGAAGCTCGGCTTTCTTTTCAAGAATTTTATGGAGAGCATGAGCGGGGTCGCGATAGTAGTCAAACACCATTATTACATCGGGCAACGTTACCACGAATCCGCTATGGTCCAAATAAGTGATTTCGGTCATGATTATATTAGTTTTGGTTGTTACAATCCTCTGTGGTGGACATCTTCATGTCCACTGATTATAACACCGGGCATCGGAGCTATGTTCATCCGTGATGTCACACAAGGCCTCCCTGACACAGCACCTCTTCGTCACGAAACACATCCTCGGTAGCGCCGTCGGCTATTATGCGTCCTTCGGCCATGACTATAGTGCGCGCACACAGCTCCTTTACCATGTCGATGTCATGGGTCGTCACTATGCAGGTGTGCTTGAATCGGCGCAATTGCTCCATCATCAACCGGCGTGAATGTGGGTCGAGATTGCTCGACGGCTCGTCGAGCACCAATATGTCAGGCTCCATCGACAACACTGTGGCTATGGCCACACTGCGCTTCTGCCCTCCCGAAAGCTGGTAGATCGCACGCTTGCGCAACGATGTCGCACCCACCGCCTCGAGCGCCATCACCACGCGACGCTCCACCTCGTCATCGGGAAGCTTCATGTTCACCGGTCCGAAAGCCACATCCTCCTCCACGGTGGGCATGAATAGCTGGTCGTCGGGGTTCTGGAACACGAGCCCCACCGTCTGCCTTATTATCGGAAGCGTGGACTTCGTTATGGGGATGTCGCCTATTGTTACGCTCCCCGAAGTGGGTTGAAGAAGCCCGTTGACATGGAGCATCAGCGTCGACTTTCCGGCGCCGTTGGCTCCTACTATGGCCACTTTTTCACCGTGGCTTATGTAGAGCGACACATCCTTGAGAGCCTCATACCCTCCGGGATAGGTGTAGCTTACGTGATCAAATTTTACATAGTGGTGACTCATATTCAGGCTATCTTGTAAATGGAAACAATCCCGACACATCGCAGAAGCGACCCGCCGCAAAGAGAAGGCACCACACGACAACGTAAATCGTGTCGCAAAGCCGCCAGTGCATGTTGCCGCGCATCAATATCTTTCCCGTAAAACCTCGCGACAACATCGCCCGGTGTATGCGCTGGGCCCGTTCTACCGTACGCAGGAGCAACTGCCCTATGAACGTGCCCCACATCTTCAGCCCGTACTTCTTGCGCCCGTAGCTGCGTGACGTCCTCGCACGGTCCATGCTCAAAGCCTCGTCCAGCAGCACGAATATGTAGCGGTAGAGCAGCATCAGCTGCGTAGTGAATATCGACGGCACTCCAAGCTTGCCCATAGCCGCACACAGCCGGTTAAACCCTGTCGACATTATAAGAAGCAGCACGGCCTGAACCGACAGCAACCCTCTTATTATTATCGACACAAACTCGACCCATCCTCTCGATATGGCCATGTCACCTATATAAAGCATAGGCTCACGATTGAATATAGGGTTGAATATGCCGATGAACATTATGAAAGGGAGCGTGTAGAGCGACTTGACGAAAACGGCATTATAGCTTATCCCCGACATGGCGCTCACTATTATCGGGAACACCCAGAAAAGTATTATCCCCGCCGGCGAATCAAGGGCAAACGACAGCACGACAACGATGTAGATCACCGTCACGATGAGCTTCGCCCTCGGGTCGATCGAATGCATGCGGCTGCCCGTGCAGGCCATTCGCTCCACCTCGTTCAGCTCGGTCAATGCCTTTTCCAGCGCTCCCATACAGGTTTAGGCTTTGGAACCCACACTCTGATGTCGGCCGAGCAACGAAGCCACGACCCACACTATGGCCACGACGACAAGACATCCTATTATTCCCGACCATGTGCTGTCGTAGTCGGGTAGCAGCGATGTCGTAGTCTGAACTCCGGCAAGGGTGTCGGCGACTTTGCTCCCCACTCCACCGGTAAGCTCACTGCTTCCCGTAAGGTTCTCAATCGACCACTCAAGGCCGTCGGGATTGCTCGATGCGATCCACGTAAAGGCCACTCCGAGAAGCAGCGCGATGCTTATGAACACTATCGCGGCCTTGCCGTAGTGACCGCGGTGACCTGCGCCGGCCTCTGCGCGACATTCGAGAAGCGATGGCTTGTATCTAAGCACAAAGTAGAGCACGGCGGCAGTGGCAAGTCCCTCTCCGATTCCGATAAAGAGGTGTATCGATGTCATCAGCGCAAGGAAATCACCCGTAGGCAACGCCGTGACTCCCGAGAGTTCGGTTTCAAGCGTCACGAGCACAGCGCCAAGTTCCAGTCCCACCACGCTTGCGGTTATCGACGCAACAATCATGCGCCATGTCGATGTGCCGTGTCCCATAATGGGCTTGAACACCAGCGGATAAGCGATAAGCGTCGACACGACACCCATGTTGAGTATGTTGCAGCCGAGCGCCATAAGGCCGCCGTCGGCAAATATGAGGCACTGGACCACAAGCACCGATGCAAGCGTCAGCAGCGCGGCCCACGGCCCGAGTATGGCACCGAGCAGTATTCCTCCTACGATGTGTCCGCTCGACCCCGTCCCCGGAATGGTGAAATTTATCATCTGTGCGGCGAATATGAATGCGCCCATCACTCCCATCAGGGGCACTACACTACTGTCCGATGATTCTTTGCGTATTTTTTTCGCAGCGACCACCAATAGCGATACCGATACTACTGCGGCGACACCGGCAACTGCCGGCGACACCAATGCGTCAGCCATGTGCATAATCGTTCTGTGTTAAATCTATTTCTTAAATTAATTAACACGCCAACCGTCATTAAGTTTATGAATCGTCACTGTCAAAAATTGCTATTGAAGGTGACAAATTTCTCGATTCGGCTTTTTTTTGCTATGTTTGCATATATTTAAAACCATCATCAATCACAATGCGCAACATTATTCTTTTCGATGAAACTGCGACGCGTGAAAATTTTCTCCCCATCACATTTACGCGCCCCGTATCCGATATCCGATTCGGAATACTTACCATCCGCCAGAAATGGGAAAAAGCCTTCCCCGGCACCTACTCCTATGCTACGGCCGAATACCTCTCGATAAAATATCCCCGCGTCGAGGCCGACCGTGACAACGACTACCACATAGCCGGCAACGTTTGCCCCACCCCCGAGTTTGTGACGATGCTTGAGAACCTCCATCCGGGACAAGCCGTGACATGCAAGGGCAAGACCATCGCCTACCGTGGCGAGAACCCCGCCGAGTCACTGGAAATCGCCGAAGCGCCTCTCGCCATAAACATGCTTCCCGACATATTCATGCTCAACGAGCAGGCTCTTCTCGACGACTTCATGACCATAACACGTAACGCCAAGAGCCAAAAGCTCAGCTCGACCTGCACCGTAATCGGCGACCCATGCTTCCCCGACGGAACGCCCAAGATATTCCTCGAAGAGGGAGCCAAGGCCGAAGCCGCAATCCTGAATGTCAACAAGGGCCCGATATACATAGGCCGTGACGCCGAAATCATGGAAGGCAGCTGCATTCGCGGACCTCTGGCACTGTGCGAGCACGCTTATGTCAACATGGGCACAAAAATCTACGGAGCCACCACGATAGGCCCCTATTGCAAAGTGGGAGGCGAGCTCAACAATGTCGTCATGATCGGATACAGCAACAAGGGTCACGACGGATTCCTCGGTAACGCCGTAATAGGCGAATGGTGCAACCTCGGAGCCAACTGCGTAGCGTCAAACCTCAAGAACGACTATTCCGAAACCAAGCTTTGGAACTATCCCGCCCACCGGTTCCTGCGCACCGGACTTCAGTTCTGCGGACTTATTATGGGCGACCACACCAAGGCCGGCATCAACACGATGTTCAACACCGCCACCGTAGTGGGAGTGGGCTGCAACATACACGGCTCGGGATTCCCGCGCAACTTCGTGGCATCGTTCAGCGAAGGCGGAGCGGCAGGATTCAACGATGTGTCGCTATCCAAATTCTTCGACATTGCACGCCGCGTAATGGCACGCCGCCATGTCGAGCTTACCGATGTCGACATCGAAATCTTCAACTCAATCTACGAAATAGCCGAAACCTACAAGTAGAATCACCCTATTGAGGCGACAGCCTTTTCATACTTTTCAATCGATGTCGCCTTCTTGATCATTTTAGCCGTTTTGTGGCCTATCTCCCATTCGAGATACTCCCAGAACGGCTTTATTTTTGACAACACCTGTGCGTCACCGCACAGTGTCGTACTGTAATGTTGGAATATCCCTGCGTGAAGCTGCAACAGGTGATCGACGCGCTCTTCACTGCTCCAATCCCTGCCCTCGCGCATCTCGGCGATAAGCGACGGACGGGCAAGAACACTCCGCCCTATCATGATGCCGTCAAGGCCGGGAAATGAATCGGCTATCCGCGCCGCATCGTCACGTGACATTATATCGCCGTTATACACCACCCGGTGCTGCAATTGCGAGAACATCGCGGCAAACGCATCCATGTCGACACTGCCGCCGTAACGCAAGGCTGCGACACGCGGATGCACCGTCACGTGCTCAAGACGCATGGCGTTTATGATGTCCACTATGTCACGCCACTCATCGTAAGCCGATATGCCGGGACGCATCTTGACCGAAAATGTCATGTCACGCTCTGCGTCAATCCGCTCAGCCACTTTCTCAAGTAACGCCTTGTTGCGTAACACTCCCGCGCCACGCCCCTTGTTGACCTGAGGCGGGAACGGACACCCCATGTTGAGGTCGACGCGGCGGCAACCGGCCTCCTTCAATGCCCCTATCAGGAGGTCAAATTCATCGATGTCACGGAATATTATCTGAGGAACCACATCATGATTGTCGTTCAGTTGCGATGTGACATCCCTCATGTCACGATGACGCGGCTCACCATGCCCAATTCTCAGGAATGGAGTGTAATATCGGTCGGCGGCCCCGTATACCGATGCGTGACAATGCCTGAAAGGCGCTTCGGTGAACCCCTGAAGCGGTGCTACGTAAACATTCATTTCGTGAGTCGACATCTACAGTCTAAAGGTCTATCTTCTTAACCCTCTTGCGGTGGGTGAAACGCTTGCGCAACTGCACCAGTCGACGATAATAGCTTGCCATGGTGAGCCACAATCCGCCGGGAGCACCCGATATGTCACTCGACAACGGGTCGACAAACGATGTGAGAGGAACTTCATCGCCAAACTGCTCGGGATAGAGCACTATCAGGTTGTTGCGCGAGAAATATTTCTGCAAGAATCCCGGCAGCTCGTCCATCGACGAGTTAAACGACACCGATGTGCGACGTGCGCTGATCACGATAAACAGGTCATCGTCAAGAATCCTGTTGGCCAGCAATACAAAGTCATCCCACTCCTCGACATCGCGATACTCACTGCGTATGTCGTAACGCTCATGACGCAACACGCCCCTGATGTAAGGCTGCACCTCGGGGTGACAACAGAATATGACGCGACATCCTATCTGGCGGGCGAGATTGGCTATCGTCATCACCCATGCCTTGAAACCGGTTTCAAACTGAGCCTTATCGGGTACCGACACCACTATTCGCGTTATCGTGCTCACCGGGATGAAGCATCGCGTTATGACAATCATCTTGTTGGTCGACTTCAGCAACTGCTCCACCTTGGAGCCGAAGAAGGAGTCTATCACCGTGGTTTTGCGATGCATGCCTATGATTACCTGCGATATGTCACGCTCCTCTATGGTATTCACAAGGCCGGTCACCACATTCAGGTCGTAACGCTCGATAGGCGTGAGCTTGGTGTCGACGCTTGCAGCCGTCTGTTCGGCTACATCGAGCGAATTGCGGCCTATCGCTCTCGAGCCCGCCGAATTGTCGTTACGCACGTGGAGGGCATAGAGCTTGTTGCCGTAGCGTTCGTTGCGCATCAGTATGGCAAGGTCTACAAGCGATGAAGCGGTTATGGGATTGGCAACCGAAATAAGGGTGTGACATGTGCGGTTTTCACTCGACATCTGCGACGAGTTATCGTCACGCAGCATATCGAGCTTCATCTTGGCGGCGGCTCGCTCGGTCACTATCGACGACACGGCACAGGTGACGAGTATCATCACAATCGTTCCGTTAAGCACCGATTCGTCAAAGATGCCTATGTTGAAACCAATCATCACGGCTGCAAGAGTAGCGGCCGCCTGAGCGTTGGAGAGGCCAAACATCATGTTGCGGTCGGTCGAGGTCATGCGATAGCTCTTCTGCATGAGCCACGCGGCAAGCCACTTAACCAGCGTGGCGACAACCGACATCACCACCGCCACGTAGACGGTGTTCCAGTTTGACACGATGACATTGACATTTATCAGCATGCCCACTCCTATAAGGAAGTATGGAATGAAGATGGCGTTACCCACAAACTCGATGCGGTTCATCAGCGACGACATGTTGGGGATGTAACGGTTCAGCACAAGACCGGCATAGAAGGCTCCGAGCACGCTTTCAAGCCCTATCATCTTGGCCGAATAGCTGGCGAGGAACACCATTGCAAGCACATATATGAACTGCGTCACATTGTCGCTATACTTCTTAAAGAACCACCGAGTGAGGCGGGGAAACACATATACTATCACAAGACAGTAGACGACAAGCATCAGCAACAGCTTGAGCAGGTCGGCTACATTGAACGATCCCTCGTTGTAGATGCCCACAACCCCGGCAAGCACAATCAACGCGCCAAGCACCGTAACGATGGTACCGGCGATGGTTATGATGACAGCCGGCGACTTGGTGAGTCCGAAACGAGAAACTATCGGATAGGCTATCAAAGTGTGGGAAGCATACATCGAAGCCAGCAATATCGAAGTGAGCCAGTCGAAGTGCAGCAGATAAACCGATGTGAGCGTACCCACTATCATAGGCACCATGAAGGTGTACATTCCGAAACACAGTCCCTTGCTTAGATTCTTCTTGAGATGATACATGTCAATCTCGATTCCCGCAAGAAACATAAGGTACAGGATACCCACCTGACCGAATATCTCGAAACTGGCGTCACGCTCAAGCAATCCTATTCCGTAAGGGCCCACGACAATACCCGCCACAATCATTCCTATGATGTGGGGAATCTTCAACTTGTTAAGCAACAGCGGTGCGAGCAGAATTATGACCAGTACGATGAAGAATATCAGTACCGGATCAGTCACCAGGGGCAAAGTCGCTTTAAGCATCATAATTGTGGCTCGATATTTTTTACTGTTACAAAATTAAACATTTTTTCGCAATAACAAAAAAGGGAAGCGGCTCTCGCCGACTCCCTTCCTTAATAAAATAAAGGCTTAAATTAATATAAATCTTATTTGTACAGAGGTTCTTTCCAATTATTGCCTAAAATTTCTTGCCGTGGGCAATCATGTATTGGGCAATCTGCACTGCATTCAGTGCTGCGCCTTTCTTGATTTGGTCGCCAACCACCCAGAACGAAAGTCCGTTAGCGCAAGTCAAGTCCTTGCGAAGACGACCCACGTATACGGGATCCTCGTTGGCTATATCAAGGGGCATGGGATATTTCTTCTGTGCGGGATCGTCAAGCACTACGACTCCTTCGGCGTTGCTCAATGCCTCACGGGCCTGCTCTATCGAAATAGGCTGTTCGGTTTCAATCCAGATTGATTCGGAGTGAGCACGCATCACGGGGACACGAACGCAGGTTGCGCTCACATCGAGCGAGGGAGCATGCATAATCTTCTTGGTTTCGTTATACATCTTCATCTCCTCCTTGGTGTAACCGTTGTCGGTGAACACATCGACCTGAGGGATGACATTGTAAGCGAGCTGATAGGCAAACTTCTCAATCGTGGGCTCTTCGCCGCGCACAAGTTGCGCATGCTGCTCCATAAGCTCGTCCATTGCAGCCGCACCTGCGCCGCTGGCTGCCTGATAGGTTGCCACATGCACGCGCTTTATGGGCGAAATGTCGTTGAGGGGCTTGAGAGCGACCACCATCTGGATTGTGGTGCAGTTGGGATTTGCTATTATGTTACGGGGAGTGTTGAATGCATCATCACCGTTAACCTCAGGAACCACCAAAGGCACATCCTCGTCCATGCGGAATGCGCTTGAATTGTCAATCATGATAGCTCCATGCTTTGTAATAGTTGAAGCATATTCACGCGAAGTGCCGGCTCCTGCCGATGTAAAGGCGATGTCAACGCCTTCAAAGTCATCGTTATGCTTGAGCTCCTTGACTACGATATCCTTTCCTCGGAAAGTATACTTGCGTCCTGCACTGCGGCTTGAGCCGAAAAGCAATAACTCGTCAATCGGAAAATTCTGCTCGTCGAGCACTCTCAGGAATTCCTGACCTACAGCTCCACTCGCTCCTACAATAGCAATTCTCATAGATTACCGTTTTTCTTAAATTCGCTGCAAAATTAGCTAAAAACTTCTTTTACACAAAAAATTATATCATTTTGTTATCTACAATGTGGGTTCCGGCATCAAGATTGCCGAGTGACGATGCTTTTGTGATGATAACCTCGCTTACACCCGAGTCTATTGCATCAAGAGCATTCTCAAGTTTAGGCAGCATC
This sequence comes from Muribaculum sp. NM65_B17, assembly GCF_004793735.1. Classification (NCBI taxonomy): domain Bacteria; kingdom Pseudomonadati; phylum Bacteroidota; class Bacteroidia; order Bacteroidales; family Muribaculaceae; genus Muribaculum; species Muribaculum sp. NM65_B17. The sequence continues at coordinate 449,023 of NZ_SRYY01000003.1, read as the reverse complement.
CCTCCGCTCACAATTCCCTCATTTTTAAGTTGACCGAAAGCGGCTCGGTCGATTCGCGCTATCACCGAATCGTCATCGTTTTCGTCACGCAACACTCCGGGCTTTTCAAAACAGAACACAAGGCGCACATCGAAGTAAGGAGCAAGCCCCCGCGCCGTGCTGCCGGCCATCGTGTCGGCATTGGTGTTCAGCAGATGTCCCTCACCGTCATGAGTCAGAGGAGCGATAACAGGCACCACGCCCGAGCGTATCAGCGCTGAAAGAGCCTCGCCGTTGACGCGCTCAACATCGCCCACCCAGCCGTAGTCGACACTCTTTACCGGGCGCTTGCGGCTCAATATTATGTTCATGTCGGCACCGGTCATTCCCAGAGCATCCACTCCGAGCGACTGCAGTCGTGCAACGACACTCTTGTTGACAAGGCCGCCATAGACCATCGTCACCACCTTGAGCATGTCGTCGTCGGTAATCCTTCGTCCGTCGACCATCTTGGTTTCGATGCCGAGGTCGGCAGCCACTTTTGTGGCCGACCGTCCCCCACCGTGTACCAAAAGCTTGAATCCCTCTATCGAGGCGAAGTCGGCAAGAAGCTGACGCAAGGATTCTTCCTCCTCGACAATCTTTCCGCCAACCTTAACTATAGTAAGTTTGTCCTTTGTCATCCCACATTAAGCATTGTCGCCTTCAGCGGCAAATTCCATAAGATAGGCTTTTATAAATCCGTCAAGATCACCGTCCATCACGCCGTTCACATCGCTCGTCTGCCAATTGGTGCGATGATCCTTGACCCGTCGGTCGTCAAACACGTAGCTCCTTATCTGCGAGCCCCACTCGATTTTCATCTTGCCGTCCTCGATTTTACGCTGCTCGGCAAGACGATGCTGGAGTTCCTTGTCATAGAGTATCGACCTCAACTGACGCATGGCGTTCTCCTTGTTCTTGGGCTGGTCGCGGGTTTCGGTGTTTTCAATGAGAATCTCCTCCTTCTCGCCGGTATAGGGATCGGTGAACTGATAGCGCAGGCGCACGCCCGACTCGACCTTGTTCACATTCTGACCGCCGGCACCGCCGCTTCGGAAAGTGTCCCACGACAGTAACGCAGGCTCAACCTTCACTTCGATTGTGTCGTCGACAAGCGGAGTGACAAACACCGAAGCAAACGATGTCATTCGCTTACCCTGTGCATTGTAGGGCGACACCCTCACAAGACGGTGCACACCGTTCTCACTCTTAAGGTAACCGTAGGCAAACGAACCGTCGACTTCAATCGTAACCGACTTTATTCCCGCCTCGTCACCTTCAAGCATGTTGGCAATGGCGGTCTTATAGCCCTTAGACTCGCACCAGCGCAGATACATTCGCATCAGCATCGACGCCCAGTCCTGGCTCTCGGTTCCGCCCGCGCCCGAGTTTATCTTCAACACCGCACCGAGAGAGTCCTCTTCGCGGCGCAGCATGTTACGCAGCTCCATGGCCTCCAGCTTTGAAATCACATCGGCATACATTGTGTCGAGCTCGCTCTCCTCCACGAGTCCCTCCTTCAGGAAGTCCCATGCAAGCGACAGCTCGCCCACAGCCTTGTCTATTTCATCGTAGCCGTCAATCCACTGGTGCAGCTCCTTTACTTTCTTCATCTGGGCTTGCGCCTCTTTCTGATGTTCCCAGAAATCGGGAACATGAGTGCGCAACTCCTCCTCTTCTACTTCGACACGCTTGCTGTCGATGTCAAAGATACCTCCCCAGCGCATCCTTGCGCTCTATCGTCTCTTTTAGCTGCTCGAAAGTTATCATAGCAAATTTATATATGTTTTGTTGAAAAAAATGTAATTCGTCAATTATTGAGCGTACATAGCCTCGATTTCGTGGGCATACTTGCGATTGATCACCGGACGGCGTATCTTAAGCGTATTGGTGAGCTCGCCCGTTTCCATTGAGAACTCCTTGGGCAGCAGCGTGAACTTCTTCACCTTCTCATAGTTGGCAAATCCATTCTGAAGCTTGTCGATGCGCTCCTGTATCATGCGGCGTATCTCGCTGTTGTTGACAAGGTCGTAGACCGACTTATACTGAATCTTCTTATTGCGGGCATACTCCTTAAGAGCCTCAAAGGCGGGTATTATAATCGCCGTCACATACTTACGCTGGTCGCCTATCACAGCCACCTGCTCGATGTACTTGTCTTCGCCCAGACGGCTCTCGATAGCCTGCGGAGCGATATATTTTCCATTGGAGGTCTTGAACAGGTCCTTTATGCGCTCGGTGAGGATGAGTGCGCCGGTGTCGTCGACCACTCCGGCATCGCCTGTGCGGAACCATCCGTCATCGGTGAACGCATTGGCCGTTTCCTCGGGCTTGTTGAAGTAACCCGTCATCACGGTGGGGCCCTTTACCAATATCTCGTTGTCGGCGCCGAGCTTCACCTGTATTCGCGGAAGCACGGTGCCCACGGTGCCTATCTCGTAGCCCACGGTGGGGAAGCACGTAACGGTGGCGGTGGTTTCCGACAAGCCGTAACCTATCACGATGTTTATACCGCACGAGTGCAGAAACTCCACGATGTTGGCCGACAACGGAGCGCCGGCAGTCGGGAATATGTTTCCATGCTCAATGCCTATCACCTTACGCATGGGTGCAAACACCTTGCTGTCGTAGAAACGGTACTGTGCGGCAAGCCATGCCGGGACCTTGCGGCCGAGGCGCACATAATCAAGGTTGCGACGGGCTCCCACTGCAAGGGCACGCTTCACGAGCAGCTTCTGCAGCGGATTCATGCGTGAAATCTTGGCCTGAACCGCAGCGTAGACCTTCTCCCAAAAGCGCGGCACACTGCACATACATGTAGGATGCACCTCGCGTATCGAGTTCTGGATGTCACGCGGATCATGGTTGATGTACACCTTCATGCCCTTCAACAGGCAGAAGAATGTCCATGCCTTCTCAAAGATGTGGCTCAACGGAAGGAAGCAGATCGAAGTATCCTTGTCGGACAGCATCGGCAATCGCTCGAGGTGAATGTCGAGCGCGGCATTGAAGCAGTCGTGAGTGAGCATCGCACCCTTGGGCTCGCCGATAGTTCCCGAAGTGTAAAGCAGAGTTGCAAGGTCGCTTCCTGTGGCCGACGACCTGCGTGACTCAACGACTTCGTGACATGACTCGCCTGCGGCCTCTCCGAGCTTCAGAAATGAATCGAATGTCATCGTCCTGCAATCGTCGGGCTGCAGATTTATGTTCTGATACACTACAATCTGCTGAATGTGACGACTGCGTTTCTGAACCTTTCGGGCTATGTGATACTGCTCCTCGTTTCCCACAAAGAGCATATTGATGCGGGCATCGTTGACTATGTATTCAACCTGCTCCTCACTGCTTGTCGAGTATATGGAAACCGGCACCACCCTGTTGGCAAAGGCGGCAAAATCGGTAATAAGTATCTCAGGACGGTTGGCCGAGAAGACTCCAACAGTAGCCTCCGGTTCCATGCCCAGTATCTCTAATGAACATGCAGCCATGTCGACCTTGCGGCTAAATTCATTCCAGGATGTGTCAATCCACTTTCCCTGCGGTTCAGCCTTAAAGCTAAATGCAGCGCGCTCGCCGTACTTCAAGGTTTGCTTGCTTATTAAGCTTGTCAATATATTTGGCATAAATACAAAATTTAGCGACAAAGTTATACACTTACCTTTTTATATAACGCCTAAACGCGAGAAATCAAGCCGTGGGTTAACATTCATTTACAACCGATGATTGATTACGCTCGCTCATTTAACAATTTTTCAGACTCTCGTCCTGAATTGACACAAAAAAGGCGGGTTGCCAAGCAATCCGCCTTGAATCGACAATAAAGAGTATTACAGATTAAACTTGAATCCGACCTGAAGCAAACCTTGTGCACCGAAGCCGAGCTCGCCAAACATCGAAACGACATTGCTTATGCCCACCTGAGCGCCCAGCGGGTTGATCTGGAATGCGAAGTAGCCGTTGTTCTTGGAGCTGTCATCCCATGTCTGATGCGAGATGATTGTTCCGATACCGCCCTTGCAGTACAATGTCACGATTGAATTGCGGTAATAGTTGTAACGACCGTTAAGCATGATTGCGTGATAGTAGAACTTGTTGTCGGAATTGTGCTTGCGCGTAGTGCTTGAGAAAGTGTAGGAAGGGCCAATCCAGAAATTGGGAGCTACATTGAAGTTCACGCCCACGTTAAGAGCACCCCATGCAGTGTTAACATCATGACCTCCGTCATGGCAATCCATGGCATCCATCTGAGTATATCCGCCGTAGCTTACAGTCAATTCAGTACGTTGAGCCTGAGCGGCAGTAAAGATTCCCAATATAGCGCACAGCGCAAGTAAATACTTCTTCATAATTGTTAGTCTTTAAAATAAGTGAAAGTATCGTTAGTTACCTTAATAACATCTACAATCAGTTAAAGTTGACGCCGCAAGTGTTAAAATTTAACTTAGACCCAGTTCCCCCAATATTTGTTACCGCCGGGAACGGTGGCTTACGCATCATTTAAACCTTATACTGAAGCGGGTAAGTCCGTCATCACAAGTACGTAACGAGAACAAACAATTATGTTTAGTGAGCACATCACTTATAAATATCAATCCGAGTCCCTGTCCGTTGGGCTTTGACGAGAAGAAGGGACTGAAGAGCTTGTACTCTATATCGGGGCTTATGCCTGCGCCATTGTCGGCAATCGTGAGCGTGGCCGGCTTAGCGGTGGTGGTAATGTAGACATCGCCGTCGCTACCTATGCTTTCGATTGCATTCTTGAGTATATTGACGAGAGCCTGCTCAAAGAGCACATTGTCGATCTTAACCTGCACACACTCGTCACACAGCTGCACGTGGAGGCGTATGTCACGCTCGTTGCACATGCTCTCCATGAACTCTTTGCAGGCATACACACGCTCGTTGAGGTCGGTAAGCATCAGGTTGGCTTCGGGAATCTTCACTACATCGGCATAGGATGTTATAAAGCGGCTCATTGTCATGCAACGCTCCTGACACACCCTAAGCACATCGGCCGTAGCGTGCAGCGCGTCGTCGCTCTCCTCCTCGAGCATCGAGGCCACAGTGTCGAGCGTGGAGTTGACACCGGCCATCGAATTGTTGACTTCGTGGGCTATCATCCTTATCACCTTCTCATAGGCTTTCTTCTCGGCCTTGACCATTTCGGATGTGAGATGCTCGATGAGCACAAACGGATGGGCATATCCGCTATCCATGAACGACAGTCGCGAGCATCGGTATATCTTGGAGTTGCTGAGGCGCACAGTTTCTATAGTTTCGGGTTCCATGCCCTTTATCACGGCGGCAAGAGGCGACGGAATGCCTATGAGCTTGCGCCCTATCAAATCACTGCTATCGTCATAGCCGAAAAACGAGGCGGCGGCCTTGTTGCCCATCGTTATCATCTCCGACTGGTCGAAAATCAATATTCCCATCGGCGACACCCCCATCAGCAGGTCAAGGAAGTGATTCTGCTCACGCAGCTTCAACCGCTCGTTCTTAAGGCTGTCCATCATGCGGTTGAACACATCGACTATGCGGTCGGCCTCTCGCTGGTTGACATGGGCAAGACGGCTGCTGAAATCCTGTTCGCGGAGCAGATCCATGCCGTTGGACACCGATCTTACCAGTCGCATTGACGTGCGGTAAAACAAAAGAAGCACGACAAGACAAAAGACCATTATGCCTTCAACGATGTAGACGGTCCATTGCGACGACACTTCCCTCATGGTCATCGCAAAGATGACACCCGCAGCAATGACCATCAAGGCAACGAGAGCAAACATCCATCTCAGCTTCATAGGCCGATATGGTATTTTTCCATGCGTCGGTAGAGCGACTGGCGGGTTATGCCGAGCGCCTGTGCCACCTGCGACAGATTGTTGTTATACTTCTCGAGTGCGTCGACAATGGTGCGCTTCTCTATTTCATCGAGCGTGAGGCCGTTGAGCGACATCATCTTGCCCGGCAGCTCCGACGACTGCTGAGCATACTGACGCTCAAAGTGCGAGGCCTTCAGCTCATCGGCTCCACCCACGAGCAGGGTGCGCTCGACCAGATTCTTAAGTTCGCGAATGTTGCCGGGATAGGGCAACTTCGACAGATAGCTCATCGCCGTCTTGGCTATCTTCACCGGCGGCATGTCGTTGAGGCGGCATATCTCGTCGGCAAAGTATCGCACGAGGAGCGGAATGTCGCTTCGGCGCTCCCTCAGCGGAGGCAGCGTCACGGTAATAAGATTTATGCGGTAGAAAAGGTCTTCGCGGAATGTGCGGTCACGCACCATCTGCGCCAAATCGGCATTGGTGGCACACACCACCCTTATGTCGACCTTGCGCGGAGTGCTCTCGCCGAGCACCTCGAAAGTGTGCTCCTGAAGCACCCTGAGCAGCTTCACCTGACAGCTCATGTCGAGGTCGCCTATCTCGTCGAGGAATATCGTGCCCTTGTCGGCTACCGAGAAGCGGCCTTCACGGTCGGCGGTGGCTCCGGTGAAAGCTCCTTTCTTGTGTCCGAACATCTCGCTCTCAAACAGTGAGTGTGACACACCCCCGAGATTCACCTTGACAAAGGGCTTGCTCTTGCGGCGACTGTTGACATGGAGCGCCTGGGCTATCAGCTCCTTTCCGGTTCCGTTCTCGCCCATTATCAGCACCGATGCGTCGGTCTTGGCCACTCTCTTGATAGTGTCGAGCACGGCGATCAGCTCGGGACTGTTGCCGATGATGAACGAGCGGTCAAATCCGTCGGAATCAACCGCCGACTCTCCCTCATCCTCGCGTCCGGCGATGTCAAGCAACGTGCTTATGCGCTGCAGAAGCAGCTGATTGTTCCACGGCTTGGTGATGAAGTCGCTTGCACCCGCCTGTATGCCCTGCACCGCAAGGGGAATGCTGCCCCATGCCGTCATGAGGATTACAGGGACGGCAGGGCGAAACAGCTTTACCTGACGGAGCAGAATCAGCCCCTCGTCACCCGAAGTCGAGCGCGAGAAGTTCATGTCCATCAGCACCAGCTGCGGAGAGTTGCCCCGAACATAGTCAATGGCATCGGCCTGAGTATTGACCGAAGTCACTTCATATCCTGCACGCTTCAACAGCAGCTCCAGCGACAGGCACACCGCCCTATCATCATCAATTATAAGTATCATCGGTGCAAATTTACTCATTTCAATCCTATCGGCCTATTTTTTTCAACGCTTAATTATCGATTCAATGTCAGCATCAATGCTGGTGCTGTTGTCAAAATCCCACAGCGTCACGCTCCTCAACTGATAGTAGTAGTACCAGTAGTAGAATAGCTCATTGATGTAGTCCCTTCTCGATTCATCCTTCTTGGTCTGCGAATCGTTGAGGTCGAGAGTCGAAATCTTGCCTATCATGAAGGTTTCCACATTGGTGTTGTAGCGTTTCTGTGCTATCTGGTCGGCCATGTCGGCGATATTGAGCTGTGCGCGCTGATTGTTGAAACGCTCCACGAGGATGAAAAGGTTCTGGTTGAAGTCCATCGTTTCCTGACGCAGACGGTTCTCCACCACCTCGCGGTTGCTCTCGGCCACCTTCACCTGTCCGCGGCGTTTTCCCCAGTCCAGGATGGGAATCTTGAATCCCACCTCCACAATCTGGTTGTCCTTCAGCCCGCTATAGGCCATGTCAAAGTTATCGGCGGTTCCGGTGTATCCCACCTGAGCAAACAGCGTTATCTGTCGCAGATTACCCTTGGCCCTGGCCACCTCGTAATCGGCCTCAAGCTGACGGCGGCGGATGTTCTTGGCGAATGAGTTGTTGGAAAGCGCCTTATCGAGCGCATCGTCATAGTGTACCATCACTTCGGGCACGGTGCCGGGCAACACCGGCTCAAGATCCTCCGACTCGTCAAGGGCGAGGAATGAACGCAGCTGAAACATATTGTTTTTCAACGAGCTCTCGCTGTCGGTAAGTGTCGACTGTGCGTTAAGCTTGTTTAGCTCAAGCTGCAGCAGGTCGTTCTCGCTTATCTGACCCATCTGTCGCTTTGCCAGCGCAACCTCATAGAGCTTCTCGGCGTTGGCGAGATTCTGCTTGGCCACATTGACGCTCTCCTTGCTCATCAGCAGATTGAAGAAGTGGTTTATCGCAGTCATGGCCACCTGCTCGGTTGCCGACAGGAACGCGGCCTTGGCCTCCTCGTAACGCACCGGCTCTATGCGGCGGCTCCACTTGATGTGGTTGACGCCGAATATGGGCTGATTCAATGTCAGCGCGATGGGAATCGACATGAATCGGTTGTACTTGTCGCCCTCGAGCTGCTTCAGGAAGTCGAGCGAGGTGTTGAGCGACAGCGTACCGCCCGTAAACCAGATGTTCTGTGAAATCGACAGCTCACCGTTCATCTGCATGTAGTTGTTGCGCACAAATGTGTAGGAACCGTCGTCGAGCTGATAGGGTGAGTAGCTCTTATAGTAGCCCGGCAACTTAGCCGAGAAATTGACTTCGGGAAGCAGATCGGCGCGGAAAGTGCGATATTCCCAGTAAGCGGCCTTTAGCTCGTTAAGCGCCACAGCGGCGTTCACGCTCTGTGCGCGGGCCAGGTTGATGGTTTCCTCAAGTGTTATGTTACGCTTGGTTTCCTGCGCGTAACCGCCCTGCCAGGCCGCGGAGGCCACAAGCAGGCAGGCAAATATCTTGTTCAGTTTCATAATCGGTAATTTATTTAACGGGTTTTCATTCATCATGCAGTGTTTCAGCCGGGTCAAGATTCATGGCCTTACGGGCCGACGGATATATCGCAGCCACAATCACCAGCGCAAGCAGCAGCGCCGCCGTGCCAAACGTTACGATAAACCGCAGTGCCGACATGTCGGTCAACGTGTTTACCGTGATGTCGGCGTTGACAATGTTAAGTGCCACGACAAGCGCAGGTAGCAATGCCAGTGCAAGCAGCAGTAGCCCCTCGCCCATCAGCTGCAGCATCACCATGCGGCGTGAGCTGCCCATGGCCATGCGTACACCTATCTCGCAACGGCGGCGACGCGTGCGCATCATAAACGAGCCGAGCACGATAAGAAAGACCATGAACATGAAAAACGCGATGAAAATGTAGGTAGTGTTGAGGTAGTTGACCGTTCCGTGCGACAGGTCGTAGGCTTCCTTCCTGGCCGACAACGGCTCGGCTCCGAGCAGATAGAATACACCACGTTCAAGAGGCTGACGCATGTCGGCGTAGAACTTCTCGGCAAACGTGGCGCGATTCTCGGGCTTGACACTCACGACGATGTTGCTGTAGGGCAACGCCTCGGGCTGATTGGGCATGTAGATCATCTTCTCGTAACGGCTGTAGCCGAAAGGCTTCTGATCGGCTACCACAGCCACCACCTTGTAGTTGGTCGAAATGTTGGCCATCAGATAGTAGGGGTTGTAGCAGGTCTTGCCCACCGCCTGTGATATGTCGCCAAACACCGAGTCGGCCAACTCCCGCGTCATCACCACCGGCACGGGATACTCACCCTGCGACCAGTGTTCGCTGTCGATGGAGCCGTAGATCGGCGTCACGTTGTAGACATCGAAGAACTCCGGACTGACAAGCCTTATAAAGGTTGACACCGTGAACGTTGAATCGCTGTGGGGCGTGAATCCCTCATACATGCGGTTGTCACTGAACGGCTCGTCGCCCCTGTAATAGCATATCTTGTCGACCAGCGGATAGTCCTTTATGAGATTGTATATGGCCCGGTTGTCCTCATCCTGGGTTGAGTCGGCATTGGTGGTCCAGTTGTAACGCAGCTCGATGTTGTACAGTCCGTCGACATCATAGCCGAGCGGCTTGCGGGCTGCGGCCTCATAATTATATATGATGTCGAGCGCAAACCACAGCAGCACACTCACCACGAGCAGCACCGCCCATATCCAGGCATTTGAACGACGCGCGTTCCATAACTGCTTTAATACTTGATTGAACATAATCGTCACTCTCCTCCTTTCAGGGTTATTGCAATACTGCGGTGAGTCGACATCCATGCGGGAACCACCGTGGCAACCGTGGTAAACACAAGGCAGGCCGCAAGGGCGTAAAGGGCTATGGCAGGATGCACAAACAGGCTGCCGTCAAGGCCTATGTCGCCCATCGTTCCCGACATGCGGTCGGTCATCTCGGCAAATATCCACCGGCGGCATGCCCACACGAGCAGGCACGACAGGATGTAACCGATGACCGCTCCGATGAATGTAGCTACAAGATTCTCGGCAAACAATCGGCCCATTATGCCGCGATTGGTGGCTCCGTAGGCCTTGCGGATTGCAATCTCGCCGAGGCGCGACTGCATCTGCGCGTTGATCAGTCCCGACAGTCCGAGCGCCGGCACTATAAGCAACACGGCTATGAGAAGTCCGTAGACCAGTCGGGGATTTATCATCGCATCGCGGAAGAAGGTGTAGTCGACATGGTTGTACAACCGCTCCAGATGGAACACGAAATCACTTCCACGGGAGTTAAGCATCTCCTCACGCCTCGCCACCTCACGGGCCACATCGTCGACATCGGCTCCGGGAGCAAGCAGCAGCACACCCCGGCGGCGACCCGCCAAGCCGCCCATTGCTATGTTCTTCTCACCGGTAAACGGCATCAGCACATCGCTGTAGGCAGTCTGAAACACCTGACTCACATCCTCATACACGCCCGTCACCTTGACCGGGCGGAAATTCACCAGAATGTCACGCCCCACGATCGAGGCAGGGTCACCGCCCGTAAGCTTGCGTGCAACAGTGCGGCTCACCACAGCCTCACGCGGATGACCGTCATACTCGGCCTCGGTAAACGGCTTGCCGGCAATGAAGTTGTAGTCAAACATGTCAAACCAGTTGGCGGCCACATCGTTGACAAAGAAACGATGCTTGTCGGCACTGCCGGGCATCGACACCGACGACTCGGCCAGATAGCCGCTCCACGTGGCCAGCTCGACTCCGGGACAGGCCGTAAACAGCGCGTCAAACGGAATCTTGCCCATGCCCGAGGAGTGATTGGTGCCGTCGACCATGTTGATGTGGCCCGGTGACATGTAGACCGTGCGGCTGCGGTGGCTCTCGGGAGCGAGGTCAGCCGCACGGAAATCAAATGTCATCACTACCATCATCACAAACGCCATTGTAACGGCCGTGCCTACAATCACGATCGACGAGTGCAGCTTGTTTTCGGCAAGCAGATTGAATGTCTGCCTAAAGAATTGTTTCATTATCAACTTTTTCAGTCTTTATTCATCATGCAGGGCTTCGGTAGGCTGGATGTGCATTGCACGATAAGCCGGGAAAGCGATACCTACACTTATCATTATGGCCATCAGCACATAGGATATCAGCACACACAGCGAAGTGCGTCCCCATGAAAGATATTTGTTGCCGTTAAGCCATTGGTTGAGTTCAAGATAGGATATGAGTACATCGAAACCTATTGCAACCACCGTAACTACGGTAAGTATCAACAGTCCCTCGCCTATGAGGCGGCCGAATATCGAGCGTCGGGTTGCGCCGTTGACCATGCGTATGGCTATTTCGCTGACACGCTGCTGGGTGCGGAACCAGAAAGTTCCGAGCAGTCCGAGGAAAATGTTAAGCAACAGGAAGCCCATGCCCACGCAGAAGTTTCTTATCGAGTTGGTATATGACCGCTGGAAATTATCACGTATCTGGTCGAATGACTTTACATCGGTGATGTAGAAGTTGCCCACGCGATAGAGCTTGTCGGCATCCTCCATGAAATTTTTGATGAAATCCTTGTCATAACCCTCCTTTACGCGCACACACCACTCGTGACCATAGCCGAGGGCATCGCGTGAAGTCACCAGTGTGAGGTCGTCGCCCCATCCGCCGTAGTCGTTATACTGCACTTCATTGAGCGAAGCGCCTATGCGATAGGTGCGTGAAGTGTCACCGTAGAGATATAGTCCCTTACCTACGATGTCGACACCTTTAACGCCGTCATACATGAAGAGATTGTCGGAAATCAACACCTCGCCCCTGTTGAGCATCTCGGCAAGCTGGGCCGGAGTTTCTCCGCGAGCGCCCTCGTAACGGAACACCTGCACAAAGTCGGGTGTGACATTGCGATGCACCGCAAAATTACGCGGATATAGTGTGTCGTATCTTATCGATGTTCCGCTATTGGATCCGTTGTAGGGGTGGGAATTATTGGACACCGACACAAATTCCACTTCGGGGCGCATTCTTATGCGGCTCAGCAGAGTTTCACGGTCCTGTAGAATTTCATCGTCGGAACGATTGGGAATGTATTCGGGACTCTTGTCGGTGAGCTGTGCCACACCTATTCTGTAACAATTGCTTGTATCAAAGCCTCGCGGAAGATTGTAGTTGTAAATCGTGACATAGAAATAGTCGACTACAAACCACAGCACCACGCTTACTATGAGCATCTCGAGAGCGAGCCACAGATTGCTGCGCCACTCATTCTTTATCTGTGTAAAAAGTTTCTTGAACATTGTCGTGACGAATTAATGTTTGTTGCCGTTAAGAGCCTTGACTATATCGGTGCGTGATGCTCGCAGCGAGGGAATGCCACTGCTAAGCACATTCAGGATGAAGCAGAACAGCAACGCCCACAAGAATGTCGACGGCTGAATGAGCATCGACGCATCGACGGCGGGAGGATTGAATGTATCGCTATAAGGCTCGGAGAACAACAGCGAGTTGCACAGGTAGGAGAACACCACGCTCATGAGCAATCCGAGGATACCGGCAATAAGAGTTATGAACATGTTTTCGCCAATTATCTGAAACACAATCTGCTTGCGTGAGCAACCAAACGCACGGCGTACACCTATCTCCGCAATGCGTCGGCGCAAACGGCTCTCGGTCATGCTGCTGAGGTTGACGGCAGGCACTATCAGCAGAATCAGGTACACAATGTAACGCGAGCGTCTTTCGGCCTTTATGTCAGGCTCGACATTGGCACCGAAGGCATAAGCATCCTTCTCGGTGGTATAGGGTCGGCCCAGATCGATGAACTTCCATCCTGTAGGCTCCTCAATCTCCTTGTTGTAACGGTCGTAGTTGCGAAGCACCGATGCCCTGATTTCGTCGAAGTCATCCTCGTCATGGGCAAGTATAGTGACACATAGACCACCCATCACACCGTTCCAGGTGTTATTTACAACCTCGGTCGAGGTAAACGGAATCCACACCTGTCCGTAGGCATGAGTGGCGAGTGTGGAAGCATCCTGGACCACCGCCGCCACCTTATAGGGAGCGTGACCTATAAGCAACTCCTTTCCGGCAACATCGTCACTGCCGAAAACCGCACGGGCCACACTGCGGCTTATCACAGCCACCGGAAGTCCGGCCTCAAAATCGGCCTCGTTGTAGGGCTTTCCTGAAATTACCTTGAAGTCGAATACTCGCCAATACACATCGTCGGTCTGACGGAGATCTACCTCAACGGGCGGTTTGCCGGGAAATGCAACGACTTCCCTTTCGGTACTGGGACAATATATGGTCACAGCCTCGGCCTCTTCGATATCCTTGTACAATGCCTTGGCACTCTGATAGCTCAACGGGCCGTTGCTCGACCAACCCTGACTCTCATCGACACTCTTGATCGAGGCCCATGTGGCGTGGAGCATGCGGTCGCGATTGCTCTCGGGCGAATAGGGATCCACCTTGACCTGCTCTATCATCACCACAATCATGATGAGGAATATAGCAAGGGCGGTACCCACGATGGTGACAATGCTCAGCATCGACTGCTGCCTCATCGCCGTCCACGATTGCTTTATGAAATTAATAAGCTTCATTACTTAATCCTTTAAATAAATGTGTTTTTTACTGTACCTGACGGCCGTCGAAGAAACGCACGATGCGGTCGGTCTGCTTGGCCTGCTCCTCGTTGTGGGTCACCATGACGATTGTGCGCTTGTCCTCCTTGTTGAGCTTGTGGAGCAGCTCCATCACCTCGGCACCCATCTTAGAGTCAAGGTTACCGGTGGGCTCGTCGGCAAGGATTATCTCGGGATTTCCCACGATGGCACGCGCAATTGCCACGCGCTGGCACTGACCTCCCGAAAGCTGAGTGGGCATGTGACGCATGCGATGGCTAAGTCCCACGCGTTCAAGCACCTCGCGGGCCATGCGGTTGCGGTCGCGAGCCGACATTTTACGATAAAGCAGCGGCAGCTCCACATTGTCAATTACGTTGAGCGAATTAATGAGGTGGAAGCTCTGGAACACAAAGCCCAACTCCTTGTTGCGGAATGCTGCAAGCTGCTTATCCTTCATATCCTTTACCAAAGTGCCATCGATTTCAACGGTTCCGCTTGTGGGCGAGTCGAGAAGTCCCACGATATTGAGGAGTGTCGACTTTCCGCAACCCGACGGGCCCATGATACTAAGGAATTCGCCTTTAGGCACTTCTATATTTACGTTTTCCAGTGCAAGAGTTTCGATTTCGTTTGTGCGGTAGATTTTATTGATTCCGCTAAGCTTGATTATTGACATAATTTTATTGGTTTTATTGGTTTTTGTTTATTTCTTGATTTTTATTGATTTTGAGTTTATTCGTCACGCAGTGCGTCAACCGGCTTTACACGGCTTATGCGCCTTGCGGGAATCGATATGCCTATGGTCACGACAATCAGCAGCATCACGTAGACCACAAGCGACACCACGGTGAAGTGGATGCCGAAGTTGGAGGTCCATGACGGGTCGTAATCGTAGTAGTCGGCGGTATTGTGAGTATGGGCAAGCCCCTCGGCCAAGGCATATTGCAGGTAGAGGAAGCATCCCACAACCCATGCGACAGTGGTGAGCATCCATCCTTCGCCGAGCATCATCCTCACTATATATGAGGGAGTGGCTCCGAACGAGCGCATCACTCCGGCGTCCTCGGAACGCTTGCGGGTCTGCAACACAAATGTACCCACTACGCCAAGACACAGGTTGACGAAAAAGAACACGGCAAGCATTGTCTTGAGGCGTATCGTATTTGTCCATCCACTCGCATAGCAGGTTTCTTCAAGAATCTCATCCTGAGCCTTGGCGTCACTCAGGTAGTAGTTGCCGGCTTTCAGGTCATCGGCATGATTCTCCCTCAGTTCACGCGCAAATTTACGCGAATCGACTCCCGGTTTCAGTCGCACCATATAACCGCCATTATCCAACGGAAGTGCCTCTCTCGGCGAAAATATTGTAAGCGCAACCGACTGGAACGGGTCGGGACGCACATCCTCCACTACACCCACCACCTTGAAGTCCCACTCGCCGGGCTGGAAATCCTCAATATTTTCATTAAGATAGTGCCCTATGGGATTTGGGACTGAAGGAAACATGAGCTTGGCGAGGCTCTCGGTAATTACACACTCACCGGGTGAGGCATAGCTCATT
Organism: Muribaculum sp. NM65_B17; assembly: GCF_004793735.1. NCBI lineage: Bacteria > Pseudomonadati > Bacteroidota > Bacteroidia > Bacteroidales > Muribaculaceae > Muribaculum > Muribaculum sp. NM65_B17. The sequence continues at coordinate 433,640 of NZ_SRYY01000003.1, read as the reverse complement.
GTTGAAAGCTCCTCGGCCGACGGACTGCCCGGCAACGACTTGATGCCATGGGTAGTGAAATAGTTATCTCCGCGTGTGAATGAAATTGTGCGTGACATGATGTACACAGTGTCGACCTTGAATGAATTTGACGAATAGCTTGTACCGCCCAATCCGTTGTAGGTTTTGCGTGTTACGCTCTCTATCTGAGGATTGCTTTTGAGCCGATTGTAGATGCGCATAGCATTTTCGGCCAATGAAGCCGAGTCGGTCTGACTTTCGTCATAACCCGACATACCATAGGAGTAGGAGCCCATGCTTATATCGACAAGACGGTCGGTGTCGTATCCGTAGGGAGTCGTCTTGACCACCACAGCCATTACAAGAGGGTCGATTATCACCCAAGCCACTACTGTCACGAGTATAAGCTCGGCAAGCAGCCATCCGTTACGCTTGCGACGGCTCCAAAGATTTTTTATTATAAGTTTAAACATAGCCTGTTATCTTTTTTCATACAGTGAAGTAACGATAGGCCGACGCATGGCTCGCCATGTGGGGATGAACGCCGACATAAGATTCAGCATAAGGCACAGCACAAGGGCTCCGCCGAATATCGCGGGACTGAAGAGCATTTCGCCCGACAGGTGCACATCGGTTACTGATGAACCCGGATTGTTTTCAAACAGCTTGAAAATCCACTCACGCTCAAGCGCCAGGACTATCCATGCGGCGGCAAGCCCTATGACTCCGCCGGCCACAGTCCACAGGAAATTTTCAAACAGCACCTGCTTCATCAAAATTCCGCTGCCGGCGCCGTAGGACTTGCGTATTCCCATCTCCGACATGCGGCTCTCCATTCGTCCGGCTATCATTCCGCTAAGATTGAGCGACGGAATCAACAGCAGCACAAGCAGTATTATTATATTGCGTCGTATTACACTGCTCCACGAGAAATCATCGGTAGGCGACTCCCTCAATGCCACTTCAAAGTGACTTGACGGCTGATTGTAGAGGTTTACTTCCACTGTGCCCCCCGATGTGTTGAATTTATGGGCGATTTCCTGCACTTCGCGTTTCAGTGCCTTGACTTGATCATCGTCCTTAACAGTCATGTAGACCAGGAAGTTTCCCATATTTGTCAACTGGCCGTTCAATCCCCAGCCCGAATCGTAACCGGGTAGACACATATAAGGGTAGTAGACCTGTGAATAGCTCGCCGGAGTAAGGCGGCTCGCCTCCTTTACCACGCCTTTTACAATAAATTCCTGTATACTGATCTTGAATATGCGTCCTGTAACACCCTCATCGGTGCCAAACAGCTGTCGGGCGACCCTGTCGGTTATCACGGCGACAGGCAAATTTTGTTCCTCTTCGGTAAACGGTTTTCCCTCGACAAATTCAAGATTGAACACCTTGAAGAAATCGGGATCGACTCCCTTTGTCGACATTCTCACACCCTCCTTATTATTATCGCTGTAGATGGTCATGCCGCCCAACGATGTCATAGCCGTTACATGCTCGACATTTTTGAGCGTGTAGAACCACTCCTTTACGGCATTGTATCCGAGGCGTCCGCTCATCGAGCTATAATTGGTCGTATCTCGGAATGTGATATATTCGATGCTGTAGGTGTTGGCTCGATTGTATTCGGGATAGATGGGGGCCATCTTCACAAAATATATCACTCCAAATATCATTGTAAGCGCAATGGCAAGAGCCACACCCGCAATGTAGAGCGAGGTGTACACGCTGTGCTGTCGGGCCTCGTTCCACGCCTGCTTACAAGCCTGAGTCCAGTTCATGATTATTTCAGTTTAAGTTTATTGGAGTTCTTATAGTCGCTCATGTCGCTCACAACCACCTGATCGCCGGGTTCAAGGCCGCTCACCACTTCGACAAACTCAAAGTTGCTGTCGCCGAGGCGTACCTTGCGCTTTACAAGCTCATTGCCGCCCGTCACTACAAAGAGGTCGTAGTCGCCCTTGCCCATGTAATAGGAACCGTTGGCAATGCGCACCACATCCTCGATTACATCACACATCACATACACATCGGTCTTCAGTCCCGAACGAAGTCGCGCATGGCTGTCGTCGTCGAGCTGAATCGAGAATGCAATCACGCCGTTGCGCGACAGCGGAGTCACGTTGCTCACCGTTCCGTCGAGCTTCTCGCGGCCAATCTTCACGATGGCATGGCTGCCCACGCTTACACGGTCGCCGTAGGAGTCGGCAATCTCGCCGTCGACCTTGAAGTGGCTGAGATCCGATATTATCGCAATCTGCTCACCGGCTCCGATCTGCTGTCCCACCTGGTTGTTGATGTAGGTGAGCGTGGCCTTGCGGGGCGACTGCACCTGAGCCTCGCTGAGGGTGCGGCGCATCTCGGCAAGATTCTTGTTGTGGATGTTCAGCTCAAGCTCCTTTACACGCAGGTCGGCATCACGCACCTGACGCTCGTTTTCAAGCTGCTGGCGCAGCTGCTCAAGTTCAAGCTTACCGGTGTTGTAGGCCAGTTCGACCTGACGCACCTTGTCGCCTGTACCCGATCCGAGGCTGTCGAGGTAACGCTCGTTGCGCAACTCCACCTCCATGCGGCTTACTGCCATGGCCTTTACCTTTACATTCATGGCAAGGTCGCTCAGGCGGGTGTTGTTGTTGAGCTTCATCTGTTCGATTTCGTACTGTTTCATCTGCGACTGGTCGAGCAGCTTGTTAAGCTCGGTTTCGGTGCTCTGAAGGTCGAGGCGGAGCAACGGTGTGCCCACATCCACGCTGTCGCCGGCCTTGCGGTACACCTCGACGATGCGGGTGCTGATAGGCGAGTTTATAACCTCCTCAAATGCCGGAGCCACTTTACCCGAGGCACTTACGCTCGATTCGATTGTTCCACGGTCGACTGTAGCCAGCACAATGTCCTTTTTACTGACACTGCTGCGCATCAGCGACATAACCACAGCAATTACTACAACCACCGCACCAACTGCCACAGCATACTTGATGATTCGATTGCGGCGCTCTTTGTCGCGCACTTCTTTTGGAATTTCTCTGTCCATTATCGGTCTAAAATTAATATTCTGCAACATTATACTGCATTAATCGTGCCAAAATTATAAGCCGTTAACAATCAGTGATTTCACTTTTTTAAGCGGTGTCCGATTCCGTACATCTGTCCGTTTTCGCACATCACGCCGTCACATCTCCGCGATTTTTGCTAAATTTGCCGCTATAAACGACTGAACGATGGAAATAAAAATAGAGGACATTGTGCGCAACGCGGCCCCTGACCTGCAGGTAATCACCATAGAGGCCAACGTAACCAACCACCCCACCACACCTAAGCTGAAAGAGGAACTTCTCGCGCTCGGGGAGGAGATAAAATGCCGTTACGCAATGCCCGACATCAACAAGCGACCCGCAATAGCCGCTACCCGCGCAGCCTACAAGGCGCTCGGCAAGGAGCCCAACCGCTACCGCCCGTCGAGCGAGGCGTTGTGCCGGCGCATCGTAAAGGGCATGGAGCTCTACTTCATCAGCGATCTCGTCGACCTGATAAACGTAGTATCGGTGGCATCGGGATATTCAATTGGAGGATTTGACGCCGACAAGATCGCAGGCGACACCCTGTCGCTCGGTGCCGGACGCGAGGGCGAGGATTTTGAGGCGATAGGACGCGGACAGCTCAACATTTCCTGCATGCCGGTCTATCGCGACGAGGTGGGAGGAGTAGGAACACCCACAAGCGACAATGAACGCACCAAACTGTCTGACGACACCCGGCGGCTGCTGATGTGCATCAATGTCTACGGCGAGGAGATGCCGGTTGACAACACGGTGGCTCTCGCCACACGACTCCTTGAGGAGTATTGCAGCGCAACCGACATAAAGGTCACCACCTATCGATAGATTATTTTTCCCTGAATTTAAGCAACAGCATCGGCTGACGCGTGTCGCAACTGCGCTTGCGGAAGTGACGCACCATGTAGAAGTCGTAGTCATCGGCATGCTACGGAAGGAACGTGCGAGCGTCATCCACACCTATCAGCAGATAGCCCGAAGAGGGCTCGGCCGACTCGAAGGGCTTTATACGATCGCCGGTATAGTAGTTGGCGGTAAAGAATCGCAACATGTCGGTCGACACGTGGGCGTAGACATCGCCCTCGGGTTGCAGCGTGTTTATCACCTCGGCCACCGGCTTGTCGCTCTTGGCGTTAAGTATTGCCGGCTGATACACCCCGGCAAAAGCCCAATAAATCGACACCGTAACGCCCATGGCCATGAGGGCCGACGATATCGCGCTCTGGCGGCGCAAACGCCAAAGCACCACGATTCCCGCTATGGCCGACAACTCGACAAGAAGCCACTTGGCAAGCGACGCATGCTGTTCAAGGCCGGTAATCATCATGGCATTGTCGAGTGCGTGACGACCCTTCAGCACTCCGTAGGGGAACCATCCGCACTGAATCACCAGAAACGCCAATGAAGCGGCCAGCGCAATCGAAGCCATCACCCCGGCATAGATTTTCAACGCGCGGTGTCCCCGTTGTGCAAGATAGGTTATATAGTCGGCGATGAAGAGCGCGATAAACGGATATATGGGAAGCAGGTAGACACTGCGCTTGCTCTTGGGAATGCAGTAGAACACAAAGATGACGACAATGCTCACGAGCGCAAACTTTCGTGCCGGCTCCATGGCCTTGAAGTCGCTCCACAAGCGTGACACACGGCTGCGGCGCAATCCATCCAATGCATTTATGCGCCCCCACGGAATCAGCGACAACAGAATGAGCAGCGTATAGGGTACGTAACCCGTGATGACGGTGATGAAGTTGTACCACACTGGCTTCACGTGCGAGTCGTAGCTCATCGTACCGGTAAATCGTCCGAAATTCTCCTCAAGGGCGAGCCTCAGGAATTCGTCACCGCCCTGGCGATAGGCCGCCACATACCACACAGCCGGCAACACAAGTGCGGCAAGGGCCGGCAGCAGAAGCTTGATGAAAGCCTTGCCGAAGTTCACGCCCTGAAGCAGCATGAACACACCCGCCACGGCACAGGGAAGCAACACTCCCACAGGCCCTTTGGTGAGCATGGCGCCGCTCATCATCAGCACGGCAAGCCACGGAAAACGCCTGAAACCGTTCAGCCAATATCCGTATAGCGAATAGAGCGCGCCCACGATGAACATCGTAAGCAGCATGTCGACTCGGCAAGCAAAACCCGCTCTGTAAACCTCAAATGCAGTGAGCGTGACAACCGAGCAAAGGAATGCACGCGACCAGCTGTAGTTACGGGCAAAAAAACGGTAACTCCACAGCACGAGCACAATCAGCGCAAGCGCCGACGGCAGTCGCGAGGTGTATTCGGTCACGTGACCTGCAAGGAGCGAGAACAACGCTATGCACCAGGCCATGAACGGCGGCTTGTAGGGAATCACGTCGCCGTTGCTCACCGGCAGAATCCAGTCGCCCGAGTTGAGCATCGACACAGCCACGATGGCCTCACGCGGCTCACCCTTGGAGTTGAACATTGTTTCGCCGAGAAAAGGCAACAGTGTCGCGATGACAATCAACGCAACAATCCAGAACGCATTACGCGAATTGATATGCACTACAGGCAGCATGGTTGAAAATAATGTTTTAAGTGCAAATGTAGCAAATATTTTTGCTTTGTAGATGCCGAATTACTAAATTTGCACAATATAAAACCCCTTAGATTACTTATATAATATGGCACAGAAACCTTTTGTATATCAGGAGCCATTCCCGATGTCGCCCGACACTACCGAGTACTATCACCTGACATCCGACTATGTCAAGGTTGAGAACTGGGGCGGTCACGAGATACTCGTAGTCGACCCTGAAGCACTGCGTGTGCTTGCACGCCAGGCCACTCACGACAACTCATTCATGCTTCGTCGCGAGCACAACGCCATGGTAGCCAAGATTCTCAGCGACCCCGAAGCGAGCGAGAACGACAAGTTTGTGGCTCTCACCATGTTACGCAACGCTGAAATAGCATCGAAGGGACAGCTTCCCTTCTGCCAGGACACCGGTACGGCAATCGTAATCGGCAAGAAAGGCCAGAACGTTTACACCGGCGGCAACGACGAAGAGCAACTCTCGCACGGTGTATATGACACCTATACCGGCTGCAACCTGCGCTACTCGCAGAACGCTCCCCTGAACATGTATGACGAAGTGAACACCGGCTGCAACCTTCCGGCACAGATCGACCTCTATGCAGTGAACGGCAACGAATACAAATTCCTCTTCGTGGCAAAAGGCGGAGGCTCGGCCAACAAAACCTATCTCTATCAAGAAACCAAGGCCCTGCTCAATCCCAAGACTCTCGTTCCCTTCCTCGTGGAGAAGATGAAGTCGCTCGGAACGGCAGCATGTCCTCCCTACCATATCGCATTCGTAATCGGCGGTACATCGGCCGAAATGAACCTTGCCACAGTTAAGAAGGCTTCGGTAAAATACTACGACAACCTTCCCACCACTGGCAACGAATACGGTCGCGCATTCCGCGATGTAGAGCTTGAGCAGACACTGTTGAAAGAGGCTCAAAAGATTGGCCTCGGCGCACAGTTTGGCGGCAAGTACTTCGCTCACGACATCCGCGTCATCCGTCTTCCCCGTCACGGAGCATCATGCCCCGTGGGCCTCGGCGTAAGCTGCTCGGCCGACCGTAACGTGAAAGCCAAAATCAACAAGGACGGATTGTGGATCGAGAAACTCGACACCAATCCCGGCGAACTCATTCCCGGCGAACTCCGCAACCAGGGCGAAGGCGATGTAGTTAAAATCGACCTCAACCGCCCGATGCCCGAAATACTCGCCGAGCTCACCAAGTACCCCGTGTCGACACGCCTGTCGCTCAACGGTACAATCATCGTGGGCCGCGACATAGCTCACGCCAAGATCAAGGAGCGCCTCGACCGCGGAGAGCCCATGCCCGACTACCTGAAGGATCACCCCATCTACTACGCAGGTCCCGCCAAGACTCCGGCAGGAATGCCTTCAGGATCATTCGGCCCCACTACGGCAGGACGAATGGACTCCTATGTCGACCAGTTCCAGGCTGCAGGCGGCTCGATGGTGATGATAGCCAAGGGTAACCGCAGCAAGCAGGTGACCGACGCATGTCACAAGCACGGAGGTTTCTACCTCGGAAGCATCGGCGGTCCCGCCGCAATCCTCGCTCACGACAGCATCAAGAAGGTCGAGTGCCTCGAATATCCCGAACTCGGCATGGAAGCCATCTGGAAAATCGAAGTGGAGAATTTCCCCGCATTCATCCTCGTTGATGACAAGGGCAACGACTTCTTCACCCAGATAGCCGAACGCTGCCAGGGCTGCCCGATAAGCAAGTAACCACCATTAACCTTATAACCGAAAGCGGCCTCATCGGAAACCAATCCGGCGAGGCCGCTTCATTAAATGATTATGGAAACCGAGATTTTCAAGGTGAGCACATCGACCTATATGCGCACGCTTATGGCAATGTGGATTAAGCGCAACTGGTGGGCCATAGCCCTGCCAGTGGCGGCGTGCATAGCCTTGGCACTGACAGTCGATGTGAAATTTGTCTACGTGGCGTTGATGATGGTGTTTGTCGTCATTCCGCCCATCATGATGATCGTCTACTTCTATCACGCACTGTCGCCCGAGTCAAGAATGTCGATACTGTCACACAAGCTGACGCTTGACGACAACGGAATAACGGTGACCTACGAACCCATCGACGAGGACACTCCGGCTCCCCGCCCCGCTACACTTGCATGGAGCGAAATAAAGTGCGTCACCTACTCGCGCAACGCAATGGTGTACCGCCTCACATCGGGGCGTTATCGCATACTCTATCTGCCCTACGCTTCGTTTGCTTCAAAGGAAGGGCTAAGACAATGGTCGGCTGCGGCGTCACGCCACCTCGCCGTCACTTCATAAACACAAGGTAGACTGCAGCAATCAGCAGCAGGAAGGCCAATATGTGATTCCACCTGATCACCGTCCCTTCAAACATCAGCACGCTGAAAATCGTGAACACTACGAGCGTTATCGCCTCCTGCATCACTTTCAGCTGAATCAGCGAATAGGGACCGCCGTTACCGTCAAATCCCATGCGGTTGGCGGGAACCTGAAAACAATACTCGACCAGTGCGATGCCCCAGCTTATCAATATCACCGTATAAAGAGGCCAATTGGATGAAACTCCCGTTGATTGGAGCTTAAGATGCCCGTACCAGGCAAATGTCATGAATACATTGGCAACAATCAGAAATACAACAGTCAATATCGCCGCTTTCATCTCTTTATTTCTATTTTCTATTCAAAAGTTCTTTGTTAATTCTATAATTTTCAAGGCTCACCTGTCGGCACGAATCGTTGTAGTGACGGAGCGCCTCCACATTTATATAATGGCTGCCGCTGCCGCGCGTAACGGGAAACACCTTGCGCTTTCGTGCCACGACATCGTCACACAGCTTGCTGCGCCATGTCGAAGGTGACGGCTGCAGCTCCTCGGGCACATCGGCCACCGTCACCGGCAACACGTAGGAGCATGGAGGATAACCCACCGCCGACCACATGACGGCATGCTCGGGACTTTCGCCGGGCAGCAGACCCTCAACCACTATTGATGCGCTCGACGAGTTGCGCGGAATGAAATCCTGGTCGACAATCCATTCAGGGTTGCCGGCAAGAGCGTCACATTTAAGCATAGAGTGATAAAAACTCCTCGACAGGACTTCGGTGAATGTAGCGGGCTCCACGCTCGCCGAAGTGACATACGGGCTGAGCAGATGACAGGCATTGGCTTCGCGTATGTAACCGAACCCGGTGTCGGAATCGCCCGAGCATGAATAGTTGGTGCGTACAAGCACACCGTCGGGAGCATCGGCAAGATCATACTTCACATATCCGTCATCGCAGGTTTCATAATAAGCGCCGGCACCCGACGCATCTATCGCTCCGAAATTGGCCTGCACACCCATTGGGCGTGACAAGGTGTCGAGAAGCATCTCAAAGTCGGCAAGAGAGCGACACTGCTTCAGCGCAAGCGTCATCACATAGCCCTCGCGGTCACGGTACACGGCTGTGTCGGGCACAAGATTGTAGGATGCCGTATTCATGACTGCAAATCCGGCCGAGTTAAGTCCCACCCACGCTTCGGCAAGCAGCGAGTCACCGGCATTGAACAGAGCCACGTAATCCAGCTCGCCGGGACGGGCAGCCACGACACGCTGCACAAAGTTGTCCTCGGTGCCGGTGTCACGGTGTTTCCACAACAGCGGTCGCCCGTTGGCCGTGACCTTGCCACTGACTATTGCCGATGTACACGGCCATGCGCAATCAAGCGTGACAAAGCATATAATGATGAATAATAGTCGTTGCATCACGATAGATTAAGTTTACATCGCCACAAAGTTAGCAATACTTGACGAGTATATTCCATTTTTTTGTAACTTTACTTTTCAAACTTCAATAACCGCGCGACAACGATGCCATCCAAAGCCCGTCTATATGCCGAGGTGATACTGCCTCTGCCGCTCTTCGGAACCTTCACCTACAGCATCCCCACGACACTGGAGGGGAAAGCCGCAGTGGGACATCGTGTCATCGTGCCTTTCGGGCGTAAGAAGTACTACACCGGAATCATCGAGTCGATAACGCCGGTGGCTCCCGAGGGATTCGAGGTCAAGGACATATCGTCGGTTCTCGACCCGTGGCCGGTGGTGAAGCATCCGCAACTGAAACTGTGGGAATGGATTGCCGAATACTACCTTTGCACTGCCGGCGATGTCTACAAGGCTGCTGTCCCGGCCGGACTTAAGGTCGAGAGCGAAACATTCATCGAGCTGAATCCCGACTACGAGGAGATGCCCGACGCCCGAATGACCGACCGCGAAGCTATAATAATGCAGTCGCTCGACCATAACGGAAAGATGACGCCCGCCGAGATAAGCAAGAAGACAGGACTCAACTCGATTGAATCGACCATATCGTCGATGGTAGAGCGTCGCATGCTTATAATAGCAGAAAAGCTGATTGAGCGTTACCGCCCGAAGAAGGAAACGCTGGTCCGACTGGCCGTCGACCGCAACGACAACGAGGCGATGCACAAGGTTTTCGATGCAGTCAAGGGGGCAAAGAAGCAGGAGATGATGCTCATCACCCTGCTCGACAACCTCAACAAGCGTCAGCAACAGCAATTGCCGCCCGAGGTTCCTCGGCAACATCTGCTTGAACAGAGCGGCTTGTCGCCGGCCATCCTTGCCGCACTCGCATCGAAAGGCATCGTGGAAATCTTCACCCGCGAAATCAACCGCTTCAACTACACCGGGACCGAGCAGGGCGAGCTCCCGAAACTGAGCGCACCACAGTCCGAGGCCCTCGACAGCATCCATCGGATGTTCATCGACAAGAATGTCACCCTACTCCATGGCGTGACATCGAGCGGCAAAACCGAGATATACATACATCTGATCGACTACATCCTCAAGAAAGGCTCGCAGGCGTTATACCTCGTGCCCGAAATAGCACTTACCACACAGCTTACACGCCGCTTGCAGAAGGTATTCGGCAAGCGGGTGATCATATACCACTCCAAATTTTCCGACAACGAGCGCGTCGACATCTGGAAGCGTATGCTGCACGACCCGTCACCATGCGTTGTAATCGGCGCACGCTCATCACTTTTCCTACCGTTTTCAAGGCTCGGACTTGTCATCGTCGACGAGGAGCATGAATCAAGCTACAAGCAATTCGACCCCGCGCCGCGATACAATGCGCGTGACTGCGCGATAGTCCTCGCCTCGATGCATGGAGCTAAAACGCTGCTCGGAAGCGCAACCCCGGCCATCGAAACATATTACAAAGCACTTAACGGCCGCTACGGGCTTGTCACGCTAAGCGAGCGTTACGAAGGCGTGCAACTGCCTTTGATCGAGATTGTCGACCTCAACGATGAGCGACGACGCGGACGCATATCAGGCCCGATGAGCGCACGGCTGGCCATGATGTCACGCGAGGCCGTGAAAGGTGGCGAACAAGTAATCCTGTTTCACAACCGCCGAGGCTTCGCACCCGTAGTCGTGTGCAAGCAGTGCGGTTACGTGCCCAAGTGCCAGAACTGCGATGTGTCGCTTACCTATCACCGCAAAGCCGGAGAGATGGTGTGTCACTATTGCGGCGCAACCTACAAGCTGCCAACAATATGCCCGGCGTGCAAGGAGCCTGCGATAGAGGTCTACGGCTACGGCACAGAGCGCATCGAGGAGATAGCCGAAAGCTCATTCCCCGGCGCACGCATAATGCGCATGGACCTCGACACAACGCGCAACAAGGACAGCTATCTCAATATAATAAATGACTTTTCGCTAGGGAAAGCCGACATACTTGTGGGCACACAGATGGTGACCAAGGGGCTCGACTTCGAGCGTGTGAGCCTTGTTGGAATCCTAAACGCCGACAACCTTATAAACTTCCCCGACTTCCGCGCATCAGAACGCGCCTTCAACATGCTTGAACAGGTGGCCGGACGAGCCGGACGCCGCAACAAACGCGGCCTTGTGATAGTGCAGACATCGCAACCGGCCCATCCTATATTGTCGTACCTCCAGGCCCACAACTACGAGGGATTTTACGAGCATGAGCTTGAAGAGCGTAGGCGTTACGGCTATCCTCCGTTTACGCGCGTCATCAACATCTACCTGAAGCATCGTGACGAAGATCTGCTCATAAGGGCGGCGGCAGGTTACGCCGAAACACTCCGTCACCTCTTCGGGAATCGAATCCTCGGACCCGACGAACCGCATATCGCACGAATACAGTCACTCTACATACGCAAGATAATGCTCAAGGTCGAGATTCAGGCGTCGATGAGCAAAGTAAAGGCCATACTGCGCAGCGTTTATGAAGCGCAGATGGCCGATAAGTCGTTGAGGTCGTTGGTCGTGTACTACGATGTCGACCCTATGTAACGCACGTTATTGCTCTTCGCTGAACATCGGATCCCATGCGGGAAGCATGATGGGTTTCTGCTTCAGCAAAGCAAGCACATTCTCGGGAACATACTTCTTGTTCACCACAAGTCGGAACATGTATTCATTGAACCAGTCGTCGGTCATTATCAGGTGACCGTCATTGGCACCGGGACCCCAACTGTTCTCCACCATCCATTTACGCGGCTTTCCGTTTTCATCGAGATCCACGGCCATAAGCGTCATGGCATGTGACGATGCGCTTGAATGAGTGAGTATGCGTTGGCGCTTGTCCATGCCAAACTTAACACCGAAGAGCGACTCATAGTCAAAATTGTCGACATCGAGCAATCCGCGCTCACGATCGATGAACTTACCCACATCACATGAAAAGTACATCATGGTGCTGTCCTTTATCGATGCAATAGCCATCTCCTTTATTTCTTCAATAGGGAGGTTGACATAGGTCCAGTTCTTACCGTCGTAATTGTGTCGGTCGTAATCTATTTCATACACCTTACAATACTCACGTGTGGGATCGTTCATGAGCATCACATAATCATTTTTGAGGTCGTTACCCGCATATTCGGCGTAGAACGACTGCGGTGTATATGTGCGCGTGTCTATGATTTTGCCCGATTCATCCTTGCGTGTCCATGTAAATTCGGCCGGTGGTTCGCCGAGATTCAGCACTAACATTCGGTAAACCTCGCCAAGCATAGCCACCTTACGCTTCTCCACATCACCTTTTTTGGCACCGCCGGCAATCATGTCACGCAGCTCAAGACCGTCTTCCTTTAGGCGCAGACTTATGAGATTGCGCATCTTGCTCGTATTGGCTGCGCTATAGGTGTCGACCATGACCTCGACCGGCACAACGCCATACTTCATTATGTTCTCGGAAATTCCGGTGTATTGCCCGCCGTCGCTCAACGGATTGGCAAACAACCAGTCGACGGTCTTGTCATCCATGGGTCGGTCGCTTGTGTCAATGACCCCCTGCAGGAAAAGATTGGCCTTTTCAAGCTGATCCCAGAAAAAGTTGTAGTTCTGCGACAATTCAAGCTTGGGTAGATTGTGCTGTGACATCATCTGCGCACGCAATACATTCAACCCGGTAAACAACCAGCAGCGACCCGACGAACGCTGATTTGTGATGCCTTTACTTTTCACGCGATGAGAAAAATTGGTATCAAATCCGTTTTTATTGGCCGCATTCACCGCCAATTCGTCTATTCCGTTATTGGCTATTGCGTTATGAATAGCCTTGTCGGCCGACGAACCTTCATAGGCACTGCGTATCTCCGACATCATCTCGGGAGTAATCGCACCCTTGGGCGCCGAAGCCCATAAATTGATGCCTCCGGCTGCCAGAAGCATCATTATCAAAACTTTTCCATTCATATATATAACTGCATAATGTAATTGGCTATTGATTTTAGATGACCGCAGAGTGTCACCATTCGCAAATTTATAAAATAACCGTCAATAAAACCAAAATCAACACTCCTAAATACCCTCATTGCAGGCCTATCGGCCAATATATCTTTATGTCATTTGGTGTAGTGGATAAAAGTTACTATCTTTGTAACTGTTAAAAAAGACTTTTTTACTATCTGAAATGATGTTTCACACGCATCATATATATGAAATCAATCAACAATTGTTGATTCTTGAATTATCGGAGTTTTGTAAATTGCACTCCGATGGTTGTCTTGTGTGCTGCGAGAGCGGTTCACATGATTGTAAACGATTAATTAATAGGCGTAATTTAACTTTTCGGAGATAAAAATTCACTTAGCTAAGAACTATGGATTATTGGATACTCAATTCAACCATCGCATTTCTGCTTTGTATAACGTTTGCGGGATTCCTTATACCCCAGATTCTTCTAATTTCATTTCGTAGGAATCTCTTCGACGAACCCGATGAACGCAAAATCCATCACGGCACAGTTCCACGCCTCGGCGGAATAGCATTTACCCCGGTTATATGTTTCTCCATATCACTGTTGCTGGGTATGAGCATTCTGTTTGGTGACGCACGGCTTCTTGGACTTATGACCTATAACTCACGGTCATTGGCATTTGGATTCTGCGCTCTTTTTCTTCTCTATTTAGTAGGCATGGCCGACGACCTGATTGGAATTCGCTATCGCGCAAAATTCGTGGTGCAGATAATCTGCTCCCTCCTTGTCATCGCCGGCGGTCTTTGGGTACAGAACCTCTATGGATTGTTTGGCATACATGAGATTCCCGATTGGGTTGGGATACCTCTTACAATCCTTATCATGGTCTATGTAATCAACTCAATAAACCTAATTGACGGTATCGACGGACTCGCATCAGGCCTTTCAGCGGCAGCTTTCATCACCTACGGCGTGATGTTCCATCTGATAGGCCGTCACGCCTATGCCATGCTGTCGTTTGCCTGCCTTGGAGTATTGGTCCCGTTCTTCTACTTCAACGTATTTGGTGACCCTTCACGCCGCCAAAAAATTTTCATGGGCGACACGGGCAGTCTTACCATTGGCCTGCTTTTAGCGTTTCTCGGCCTTGAACTCATGTTGGTGTCACCCGACCGCTGCCCGATATTTGGCACTAATCCGCTCATATTAGCGTTGTCGCCTCTCATCGTTCCTTGTTTCGATGTTACGCGAGTATTCATTCATCGAGTACGTAGTCACGGGAACCCATTCCTGCCCGACAAAACCCACATTCACCACAAGTTACTTGCACTCGGGTTGCCCCAGCGTATAGCTATGGTAACAATCGTGGCTGTGGCACTTCTTTTTAACTGTGTAAACATCTTACTGTCACGCTACATCGACATAACCCTACTCTTGCTTCTCGATATAATAGTGTGGACCTTCGCCAATATAATATTGTCAAATCAGATAAAGAAACATAACGCAAAAAATAATAAATAACAATCTAAGAAATAGGTAATGAAAGGAAAAAACGCATTCTCTGCTGTACGTTTGCTCCCGCTGCTACTCGCCATTTTTCTGGCTATGCCACAATATGTGTCAGCAAAAATGACCGATGAACAGGTCGTTTCGTATGTAAAGCAAGCAACAGCCCAAGGAAAATCCCAGCAGCAAATAGGAAAGGAATTGCTTGCCCGCGGAGTTACCTCGGATCAAGTTGAACGATTGAAAGCCCGTTTTGAGTCGGAGCAAGGCGCACAGACCACCACTTCGGCACAGGAGATAACCACTCGTGAACGCAAGACCACCGATCAGGAATCAGGTCCTCAAAAGAAAGGCTCAGGCACTCAAAGAAATGAAACAGGCGTTCAAAGAGGTGAATCAAACTATAATAGGAACATTTCAGAAGAATTACCTACCCCATACGATGAGATTGCCCTGGAAATCCAGACAAACGAAAATAAGCCTCGTTCGATTTTCGGCCACGAAGTGTTCAACAATCAAGCTCTCTCATTCGAACCTAACGAAAACGTTGCAACACCCCGCAACTATCGACTCGGCCCCGGCGATGAAGTAGTTATCGACATTTGGGGAGCCAACGAAGACCATATCCGACAAACCATCTCGCCCGAAGGCAGCATAATGGTTTCACAGATAGGTCCGGTATATCTCAGCGGAATGACAATTGAGGAAGCCGGCAATCACATCCGATCCTCATTCCAGTCAAAATATGCAGGAATCGGCGGCGAACAACCCGACTCTGAAATAGCCGTCACACTCGGTAACATCCGCACCATACAAGTAGACATAATGGGCGAAGTAGCCATACCGGGTACTTATCGCCTGTCACCGTTCTCTACAGTGTTTCACGCTCTGTACAAATCGGGAGGTATCAACGACATAGGTTCAATGCGTAACATCCAGGTGCTCCGCGACGGTCGCCGCCTCGTAGGAGTGGATGTTTATGAGTATCTCTTTAACGGCAAGCAGACCGGCAACGTTCGCCTGCAGGAAGGCGATGTTATAATCGTTCCGCCCTACGAACAGCTCGTAACCATAAACGGAAATGTAAAACGACCGATGTCCTATGAGATGAAGCCCGGTGAAACGCTGGCCGAACTAATTGACTACGCCGGAGGATTTTCAGGCGACGCTTACACTGAACAGGTAAGACTATCTCGCCAGACAGGACGCGAAAACGAACTCTACAATATAGTAAACGGCGACTTTGCGTCATATAAACTTAATGACGGCGACCAAATCACAGTAGGAACGATTCTTGACCGTTTCGCCAATCGTGTTGAAATCAAGGGCGCCACATTCCGTCCCGGAATATACGCAATTGCTCCCGGACTCCGCACAGTAAAGGACCTTATCAACAATGCCGACGGACTACTTGAGGATGCGTTCACCACACGCGCTATTTTGTACCGCGAAGGTGACGACCTGTCGCTTGAAGTTCTTCCGCTCAACCTTGAAGCAATAATGTCGGGTAAGGCTCCCGATGTAACTCTTCGCCGTAACGATGTACTGTTGATTCCTTCAATTCAGGATTTGCAGGATCGTGGCGAACTGACAATCGCAGGACAAATAGCCCATCCCGGACAATACCCGTTTGCCGACAACATGACAGTCGAAGACCTCATCATCCAAGCCGGCGGATTGTTACGCGGAGCATCAACCGCACGAATCGATGTGTCACGCCGCTTGATTGACCCCGATACACTTGAACCAACAAGCCAGACAGCCGAGATATTCACCTTCGGAGTTAAAGACGGATTGGTTGTAGACGGAAAGCAGGATTTCATATTGCAACCCTACGACATAGTTGAGGTGCGCCGCAGCCCCGGTTATCAGACACAAAGAAGAGTATCGGTTGACGGAGAGGTGGTGTTTGACGGAAACTACACGCTTCAATCCAAGAATGAACGACTTAGCGATGTAATACGCCGTGCAGGAGGCATCACAGAATACGCATATCCTCGTGGAGCTCGCTTGATGCGAAAGATGACCGAAGATGAGGCTGCCGCTCGCGACGAGGCAATGCGACTTGCTATGCAAAGCCAAGGAGCCGATTCAATATCCGTTTCAAAGCTTCAGATGGGCAACACCTACAGCGTAGGTATAGAACTCGAAAAAGCACTTGCCATGCCCGGAAGCGACTATGATATAGTATTGAAGGAAGGCGACCAAATAATGGTGCCTGAAATCGTAAACACCGTGAAGATATCGGGTGATGTAATGTTCCCCAACACGGTGGTGTTCCAAAAAGGCAAAAAGCTTAAACACTACATAGACCAAGCCGGCGGATATGGCTCACGAGCACGCAAAAACAAGGTGTTCATCGTATATATGAACGGAACAGTGGCTAGGGCCAAAGGGAACACCCCCATCGAACCGGGATGCCAAATCATAGTTCCGTCCAAGCCTGATAAGGAAGGCTTCAACTGGGCTCAATTCATAGGCCTCGCAACCTCATTTGCTTCACTCGGAACAATGGCGGCAACCATCTCTAACCTATTAAAGTGATAATATGACACAGCAGAACGACAATATCGACAATATGCCGAATCAAGAAGAGGAGATAGACCTTCTCGAACTTGCGCGCAAACTGTGGGACTCGCGACGAATGTTGATACGTTGGGGAATTGCCGGTGCGGTGATAGGACTAATCGTAGCATTCAGCATACCTCGAGAATACACTACTACAATAAAACTCGCTCCCGAAGCCAATGACGGCAAGGCAGCAAGCGGAGGACTCGGAGCCCTCGCCTCAATGGCCGGAATATCCATGGGCACCGGAGGCGGAGCCGATGCCGTGTATCCTCAATTGTATCCCGATGTCGTAAGCTCGGTGCCCTTTGTCGTAGGTTTGTTTGATGTAAACCTTGTCGACAAGGAAGGTAACGCCACTACCGTGCGTCAATACCTTGAGGAAGATACTTCAGCTCCATGGTGGAGCGCAATAATGTCGCTTCCCGGAACTGTCATAGGCGGTGTAAAATCATTATTTACCTCCGATGACGAGGTCGCTGAGGGCGATTCTATAAATATTTTCCACCTTTCACCCAAGGAAAACGACATCGTTCTCGCTCTGAGCAGCCGAATCTCGGCAAATGTGGACACAAAGACTTCGGTCATCACTCTGTCGTCGACAATGCAGGATCCTGTAGTATCGGCAATGCTGGCCGACACCATTGCAATGCGACTGCGCGAGTATGTAACCGAATATCGCACCAACAAAGCCCGTCAGGACATGGAGTATGCCCAGAAACTCAATGACGAGGCGCGCGACGAGTATTACAAGGCACAGCAACGCTATGCCGACTATACCGACAAAAACCAAGGATTGATACTGCGGTCGGCACAGACTGAACGCGACCGTCTTCAGAACGAGTCATCACTTGCTTTCAACCTGTATAATCAGACCGCCCAGCAGCTCCAGATGGCCAAGGCAAAAGTACAGCAGACGACTCCCGTGTACACGGTTGTTCAGCCTGCCACCGTGCCTTTGCGCCCGTCAAAGCCGTCCAAGGTGCTAATTCTTGTAGGATTTGTATTCCTTGCAGTCGTGGCTGCATCGGCGTGGATTCTACTCGGAAAGGATATGGTCAATTCATTCCGCAACAAAAAAGTCGAAAAATCGGAAGAAGCCGAAAAGTAACCATCGCTATTATCCATAAAAGCATCAGGGTCGCCAACATCACGTTGACGACCCTGACTTTTTATGTTAGAATCAATATATTATTGACGGCCTGATACATTCATTCCCTTGGCAATCTTTGCCACGAGGCCTTGAAGGACCTTACCCGGACCGAGTTCGATAAACTCGTCGGCTCCGTCAGCTACCATGTTCTGAACTGTCTGAGTCCAACGAACGGGAGCGGTGAGCTGGGCAACAAGGTTGGCCTTGATTTCAGCGGGGTCGGTGTGAGGCTTAGCGTCCACATTCTGATATACGGGACAAGTGGGAGTGTGAACAGGAGTACGTTCGATAGCCTCGGCAAGTTCGGCACGAGCCGGTTCCATGCAGGGGCTGTGGAAAGCGCCACCCACCTTAAGCTTCAAAGCACGCTTGGCTCCGGCTGCAAGAGCCTTTTCGCAAGCTGCATCGATAGCAGGTTCTTCACCTGATATTACAAGCTGTCCGGGGCAGTTGTAGTTGGCACATACAACAACACCGTCAACCGATGCGCATATCTCCTCAACAGTTTCATCGGGCAGAGCCAATACGGCTGCCATTGTCGACGGCTTCATCTCACAAGCCTTCTGCATAGCCTGAGCACGTGCGCTTACGAGCCTAAGTCCGTCCTCGAAGCTGAGAGCTCCGGCAGCTACAAGAGCCGAGAACTCGCCGAGCGAATGACCGGCAGCCATGTCGGGCTTCATTTCATTCTCAAGAGTCTTGGCGAGAATAACCGAGTGGAGGAATATTGCAGGTTGAGTCACCTTAGTCTGGCGAAGATCTTCATCGGTACCGTTAAACATCAAGTCGGTGATGCGGAATCCAAGAATGTCATTAGCTTTTTCAAACATTTCACGGGCCACGGGATTGTTATCGTAGAGGTCCTTGCCCATACCTACGAACTGCGCACCCTGACCGGGGAATACAAATGCCTTCATAATGTCTATGTGATTGGTAAATTGTTAAATAAGGCTACAAAATTACGTATTTTTCCTCAATTACGAAGCCATTTAGGGCTAAATTCGTATCTTTACATCCATAAACTACACATTTTAACCTCAATAGATTGACCAATGACTAATATAGTGAACATGATTCCACTGCTTTTCGGTAATATAGGCATGGGTGAAGTAATAATAATCGTATTCGTAGTGCTGCTTCTTTTCGGCGGCAGAAAGATTCCCGAACTGATGCGAGGACTCGGAAAAGGAGTGAGCAGCTTTAAGAAAGGGATGAACGAAATCCAGGACGAAATAACCAAGCCCGCAAACAATACCGAAGCAAAGGATGCCGACAACCGATAATACGGTAAGTTCATCGACAGCCAACGACAAGGAGCAACTCGTCGAGATGACATTTTGGGATCATCTCGATGCAATGCGTAGTGTCCTCGTGCGTGCTGCCATTGTCGTGACAGTGCTTTCGGTCGGATTCTTTACCGTAATGCCCGACCTGTTTGACCGGGTGATACTTGCGCCATGCCGGGGTGACTTCGTGCTATACCGGTTGTTCAACTCCATCACCCGATTGAGCGAATGGCTTCCCGATTTCTCGACCTACGGCTTCCATGTGGAGCTCATCAACATCCAGCTCGCATCGCAGTTTTTCATACACATATCGACCTCATTCTGGCTGGCACTTGTATTTTCCTGCCCGATAATCCTGTATCTGCTGTGGGGATTCATCAGCCCCGCCCTATATTCAACCGAGCGCCGTAGCGTTCAAGCGGCTTTTGTGGCCGGCAACCTGATGTTCTTTCTCGGAGTGGCGGTGGGATACTTCATCGTGTTTCCCGTTACTTTGCGCTTTTTAGCCGAATATCAGGTAAGCGCGAGCGTACCCAACCAAATATCACTCGACTCCTATATGGACAACTTCCTGATGATGATATTTGTCATGGGACTTGTGTTTGAGCTCCCCCTTTTAGCATGGTTGCTCGGCAAGCTCGGGCTTGTGACGCGTGACATGTTTCGCAGCTACCGTCGCCATGCCATCGTGGTGTTGCTCGTCCTCGCCGCCCTGATTACCCCCACCGGCGACCCATTCACACTTATGGTAGTGTTTCTGCCGCTATATCTTCTTTGGGAAATCGGAGCCATGGTAGTACCGTCGCGATGACGAACCATCGATGAAGCGTAAGCGTTTAGTATCTATAAACAATTACGTTTCAACTGTCATGGATAAAAACAGCGTCAATGTGGCCGACATGCCCCTCCGATGGGGTCATTTCAGAGTGCTGATTGTAGCATCGCTCGGCCAGGCCATCGGACAAGGACTTGCAACTCTCGTGGGCATCATCATCCCCATGATGCAGCTCATGATGCATCCCGAATTGTCGGCGGGCATGCAGGGCATTCTTGGTTGCACATCGCTCATCGGACTTATGATAGGAGCAATCGTGTTCGGAAAGCTAAGCGACCGTTACGGTTATCTGCTATTCTTCAGGCTATGCCCGTTGCTGATGATAGCAGCATCGCTTGTGGCCTACTTCTATCATCCAATCCCGGTGTTGCTCATTTGCCTGTTTGTAATGGGATTTGCCGTAGGCGGTGAATACAGCCTCGACTCCGACTATATATCGGAACTTATGCCCAACCGATGGAAACTCTTCATGGTGGGTACAGCCAAAGCCTCGGCATCGCTCGGCGGAGCGATTGTGGCCACTGCGTGCTTCTTCCTGATTAAATCATGGGATAAAGCGTCACCATGGCCCAACCTGCTGTTCATAATCACGGCCATAGCCGGACTCATGCTCCTGCTACGAATACGTTTCGCGCAAAGCCCCGGATGGCTGATGTCAAAGGGCATGACCGCCAAAGCCGAGCAATCGGTAAAGTATTTTCTCGGGTCCGATGCGGTGATGACCGTTCCGGCTTCGACCGACAAAGCGTCACCCGACTCCGACGAATCAATGGGTGATTTCCTGAAACGCAACGCCAAGAAGCTGGTGTTCAGCGGAGTGCCCTGGGCATGTGAAGGACTTGGAGTATACGGCATAGGCATATTCCTTCCTATTCTTATAATGGCATTAGGAATCGACAATCTTCCTCCTCATGCTACCCAAATAGACCATATCGTCAATTCGGTGGAACTCACCATCTGGCTGAGCATAATAATGATGGTGGGATTCATGGCCGGACTACTGCTGCTCAACAAGCTCTATCACGTAAGCATGCAGTCATGGGGATTCTTCCTATCGGCCGCAGGACTGGCGCTTCTGCTCGTAGCCTATAAGCTTCACTGGGCTTCATGGACAGCCATAACAGGATTCATGATTTTCGAGCTGTTTCTTAATGCAGGTCCCCACCTCATCACATTCATACTTCCGGCACGAATATATCCTGTAGCCGACCGAGGCACCGGAGTGGGCGCATCGGCGGCAATAGGCAAGATGGGAGCCGTGGCCGGAGCCTTTTTCATTCCGGTTTTGCTGCGATGGGGCGGTTCGACGCTTGTGTTGCTCGTGTCGATTGCCGTAATGCTGATAGGCGGAATTATCACGGCGGTAATAGGCCCGCAGATACTCCCGAAGTCAAAGGTTACTCACGATAATAAACCCTCTTGACACGCGACGACACCGAAGTGAGCACCTCGTAGGGAATCGTTCCGAGGACATCGGCAATCTCCATGACCGATATATTGTTTCCGAATATCTCGACCTGATCGCCTACGGCACATGACGCGTCGGTAACATCAATCATACATATATCCATGCAGATGTTACCCACCGTGGGGCAGCGATGACCGTTAATCCACACCGACATACGCCCGTTTCCGAGATGACGGTCAAGTCCGTCGGCATATCCTATCGGTATGGTGGCGATGCGTGACTTGCGATGCAGCACACCCTTGCAGCTGTAGCCGATGGTGGTTCCGGCCTCCCACTCCTTTATCGATATGATGGCTGTGTGCATCGAGCTTACCGGCTTCAAGTCGCCCTGCGAACCGTCGGTCAGTGTGGGAATTCCGTAAAGGCATATACCAAGACGCACCATATCATATTGATATTCGGGGAAACGTGTTATGCCGGTGGAGTTAAGGATGTGACGCAATATGTGGTAGTCAAATGCCCCCTGCAGCTGCTCACAGCATCGGGCGAAGTACTCAAACTGTCCACGTGTATAGTCGTCAAGTTCGGGACAATCGGCGGCTGCAAGGTGACTGAATACCGAGCGCGGCTTTATTACATTCTGGCTTTTAAGCACTCTTACAAGCTCGGTCATGTCACTCTCAAGAAATCCCAATCGGTGCATTCCGGTGTCAAGCTTTATGTGCACCGGATAATCGGTTATGCCGTAACGCCGTCCCTCACGTATTATCTCGTTCAGAATGTCAAATGAATATATCTCCGGTTCAAGCCTGTAGTTGAACAGCGACTTATAGTTGACAACTCGCGGATTGAGCACCATTATAGGCATCGTTATTCCTGCCTTGCGGAGGTCCACTCCTTCATCGAGCACCGCCACGGCAAGATAAGCCGCACCCTGGCTCTGAAGCGTCTTTGCAAGCTCGTAGGAACCTGCTCCATAACCCGATGCCTTAACCATGGCGACGACTCCGGTCGTAGGACGCACCTGCGCACGGAAATTGTTGAAGTTATGCACCACTGCGTCAAGATTGACCTCAAGCACCGTTTCATGCTGTCGCGCCTCGAGTATATCGACAATCCTGTCAAACCTGAAGTCACCCGCTCCCTTTATCAGCACAAGCTCATGATCAAAGTCGCTCGTGGTAGTTTCACCCAGGAACTCGTCGGTCGAACGATAAAACTTGGCGTCACCTCCGAAGCAGGATGCGTGACGCGATATTTCAGGGCCTATGCCGATCACACGGTCGATGTGACGGTTCTGAAGCAATTCGGCTATGCTGCGGTATAGAGCGTCGGAGTCCATATCCTCATGCATTACATCACTCAGTATCACCGTCGATGTGCGGTCGGCGGTCATGCGGCGTCCCATAAAATCCAATGCCGGGTTCAGTGAGTGATAATCGCTCGTATAAGCATCGCATATAAGCATACAGTTGTTGACACCCTCCATGACATTGAGGCGCGTGCCAACGGGAGTGAGGCGTGACATCCGCTCGGCAATGACTTCGTCCGACACACCCAGCAAGCTCATCACGGCTATGCAATGTATCGCATTCTCGACATCGCTGTCGGCCGTAAACGGAATCGTCACCGAATTCGATCGGTTGTCATATACATATTCTATCACAGTCGACCCGTCACTCTTTTCAACGTGCTTGACATAGAGCCGGCAAACGCTGTCCTTGAACGACCATGCACAACGCTCCTTGTCGCCAAACTCCTCGTCCATCACCTTTTTCACCAGCGGATCGTCATCACAGTATATCAATCGGTCGCAATCGACAAAAAGTCCGGCCTTCTCCCGGCACTTCTCCAGCATCGATTCAAACCCCTCGGCATGCTCGCTGCCTACATTAGTCAGAATCCCTATGGTAGGCTTTATCATGCGTTGCAGCGACTGCATCTCGCCCGGCATCGATATACCGGCCTCGAATATGCCAAGGTCTATATCATCATTCATCTCCCACACCGACAGCGGAACACCTATCTGACTGTTAAAGCTGCGAGGGCTGCGCACTATGCGGAAATCGCTCTGCAGCAGCTGATAGAGCCACTCCTTTATGGTAGTCTTTCCACGGCTTCCCGTGATGCCGATAACGGGCACATCAAACCTGTCACGGTGACGGCAGGCAATCGTCTGTAACGCACTCTTGACATCGTCCACCACAAGGAAGTTGACATCGGCAGCATCCTTAAGCGAATCGGGCACCCTCTCGACCACAAAGTTGCGCACGCCCTTGCCGTAAAGCTCCTCGATGTAACGATGTCCGTCGTTATTGCTCGTGCGCAGCGCGAAGAACAACGATTCCGAAGGATATATGAGCGAACGCGAGTCGGTCAGCAACAAAGACACTTCATAATCGGGACATGACACTCTATCGATGCCAAGTTCGGCAGATATCCGTGATATAGAATATTTCATATTGTTTCGTAACGTTTATAAGACCGACAAAGGTACTTGATTTTAGCAATATGTCAAAACAATTGGAGCCGTTAACACATTAAAAAAAGTCCCTGACCCGAAGGTCAAGGACTTTATAATCGTTTTGGAGCAGCGTGCATCGGCGGCACGCTTTAGCGAGGCAAGACTTATTTCTTCTTGCGGTTGCCGTAACGGCTCATGAACTTGTCCACACGACCGGCAGTATCGACGAGCTTCTGCTTGCCGGTGAAGAAGGGGTGAGAAGAGCTTGTGATTTCAAGCTTCACGAGAGGATAGGTTACGCCATCTACCTCGATAGTTTCCTTAGCGGCTACTGTTGAACGAGTAATGAAGATTTCGTCGTTTGACATATCTTTAAACACTACTTCGCGGTAGTTGGAAGGATGGATGTCTTGTTTCATCTTATTGCTTTATTATTTGATTGTTTTATTCAAAGTGGTCTAAATCACGCTGGTAAGGCGATAATTCGTAATGGCGTGCAAATTTACGCATTTCTTGCCACTCGACAAAACTTTCTGTGAATTTTTTATAAACAAGTTATTCAAACTCAACCAATACTGCTTCTGGAGCGAAGATGTCGCCGGGCTTTACGAATACACGCTTAACAGTTGCATCGTGACCAGCCTCCACGTTATTTTCCATCTTCATTGCCTCATAAACGAGCAATACATCGCCCTTCTTTACCTTGTCGCCGGGCTTAACGTTTACCTCGATTACAGTACCGGGAAGAATCTGTGCGGTGACAACCTCGCCGGTTATAGGCTCGTCATCGGCCTTTTCAGCCTCGGCAGCGGCATTGGCGGCAGCTTCCTCAGCCTTCTTGGCGGCATTGGCGGCTTCCCACTCCTCGGCGCGACGACGCTTCAGGAATCCGTTGGCTACGCTCGGGAGCAATTCAAGCAGCAGATACTCCTCATCGTTTGCGGCAAGCTTTACGCCTCCGTATTCAGGGAGCACGGGATTTTCAGGCTTCTTGTACTTCGATACATCGTAAGCCTTCTCCTCGGGACTGCCTGTAATCTTGGCGCGGAACTCGGGGTCAACGGCCACGGGGGTGTGTCCGTACTCTCCCTTGACGAGCGAGATGAACTGATTGGACGGATTGGAATAGTCGGGATTGCCCTTCTTGCGGTCAAGAGCCACACTCACCGCCTGACTTCCCACAATCTGGCTGGTAGGAGTAACGAGGGGAACGAGACCTGCATCGCGGCGCACCTTGGGTATCAGTCGCATTGCATCGTCAAGAAGGTCCTCGGCCTGCAAAGCCTTCAACTGGGCAACCATGTTGGAGTACATACCGCCCGGAACCTCGGCCTCCTTCACAAGGAGATTGGGCTTGGGGAATCCGAAGTAGTCCTCTATGGCATGACATGCGTCAAGCAACTCAGCCTCGTTGTCGGCCTTGGCCGCTTCGATTGCCTTGTCGAACAAGGCATCGATTTCAGCGGGAAGAGTATCGGTCAACGGGTCAAATTCCTTCGGGAAATTCTTCACGAGGTCGAATGCATGCAGCTCCTCACGCACTGTGCGCAACTCCTTGCGTATGCGTCCCACAGCCTCCATGTTCACCTCAACCTCGATACCGAGCTTTCCGGCAAACACGTAGATGAGCTCAAGCGCGGGAGCGGCCGAGCCTCCGCCAAACCACCATATATTCGTGTCCAGGATGTCGACTCCGTGAATCATTGCCATCAACGAAGAAGCCAATCCGTAACCGGGCGTACAGTGGGTGTGGAAATCCACAGGAACCGTAAGAGCGGCCTTAAGCTTGGGCATGATTGAAGCTATGCGTGAAGGATTGACCAGTCCGGCCATGTCCTTGAGCGTGATAATCTTGGCGCCGTAAGCCTCCATTGCACGAGCCTTCTCCACGAAATACTCGTCGGTGAATATCTTTTCAGGCTTTTTGCTGAAGAAGCGGCTGAAAAAGCCCTTGTTGTCATCCTCGTCCTTGGGGTCGACGGTATAGCACACCGCTCCGTCGGGTATGCCGCCAAGTTCATTTATCATGCGTATCGACTCCTTGACATTGTCAAGGTCGTTGAGAGCGTCAAATATACGCATCACGTTCAAGCCGTTCTTTATTGCCTCCTTGTAGAATCCTTCAAGCACACTGTCGGGATAGGGCACATATCCAAACAGATTACGTCCACGCGACAATGCTGAAAGAAGCGAATGTCCCTTCATGGCCTTGCTCGCCTTTCTCAGGCGTTCCCAAGGCGACTCATCGAGATAGCGCATAACTGAATCAGGCACCGCACCGCCCCACACTTCCATGATGTAGAAGTCGGCTCCCTCATACAACGGCAACAAGCGGTCGATGCTCGCCTGAGTCATACGGGTGGCGAAAAGCGACTGCTGTCCGTCGCGCATAGTCAAATCTCTGATTTTCAATTTCCTTTTTTCCATATCCAAAAGGGGTTTAATTGGGGTTATGTTTTAGAACAGCAAAATTAGGCATTTACATTCAATTACGGAAATTTATCCGTAATTATTTCATCGCGTAGAGTCAACAAGCAAGTACACTCAAAATAAGGTTAAATAACTTCTATTAATATCTTATTGCTTAAAGTATTGTCACTCAGCGTGCCGCGGACTACATGCTTAGGGATTATTCATCGTCTTCGTCTTACATAGGATGATGGTAAGCAATACAAGTCCATTTGTCCCAGCCTCCTCCTTTCTCAATGAATTCAGGGTCATCGGGAATTCCTCCATATGAAGCCAAATAGACTCCTTCGTAAGTACAGAACCACCCTAACGTAGAAGTGAATGGATACCAAAGATAATAAGCACGCCGGCCATCCCATGTTCCCTCGCATACAATATATCCAAGCCCTTGCATATCATCCTTCAAAATCCATTCTTGCAGCCATCCAGGCAGCTCATCCATATTAGCCGGGACATAGGCAACCTCCGCTCCCCCTATGACCTTTATGGATTCCTCTACATAATTTTCATCATTGGAGCAGCTTACTGTCACCATCGCCAGCATCCATGCCGCCAACATCCATAATAAGTTCTTTTTCATAATACTTCAAATTTATGGTTAGTAAAATTTATTTAATTAATATCTTCTTGCTTAAAGTATTGTCACCCGGTGTGCGTAACGGACCACATGCTTAGCCGTGTAATGGAGAGAAACGTAATTGCACGGCTAAGCATGGAACTTGCTGAGGGATTATTCCTCGGCTTCCTCGCCTTCGTCGGCTTCGCCTATAGGATAATGGAACGCAAGACAAGTCCAATTGTCCCAGCCTCCTCCTTTCTCAATGAATTCCGGGTCATTGGGTTTTCCTAAATAAGAAGCCAATTGAACACCTTCGTAAGTATAGAAGCCCGCTAAAAGAGAACTGAATCCATGCCAAAAAAAATAAGCATGCTGACCATCCCATGTTCCCTCGCATAGAATATATCCAACCTGTTGCGAACCATCGGTCAAAATCAGTTTTTGCAGCCATTCAGGCAGCTCATCCATATTAGCCGGGACATAGGCAATCTCCGCTCTCGAAGCACCGCTACCCATAACCACTTTCCCATTCTCAAGTCTCGGCCACATGGGTTCCTCTACATAATTGTCATCACTGGAGCAGCTTACTGTCACCATCGCCAGCATCCATGCCGCCAACATCCATAATAAGTTCTTTTTCATAATACTTTAAATTTATGGTTAGTAAAATTTATTTAATTAATATCTTCTTGCTTAAAGCATTGTCACCCAGTGTAGCACGGACTACATAGATGCCAGGAGTCCAGCCTGAGGTATTTATTGAAGTTTCAGTGCTCATGACTTTACCGGAATACACCATCCTACTATTAACCGTGTCGTACACCTCAAGAGTCCACTCCAATTCTTCTGCCGATGCTTGAACGCCAACAGAGGAATATTTCTGTGCAAGAGCGTCAGAATTTTCATTACCAATACTTACATTTAAGTTATCTCCGTCCATTCCTGTGGAAAGGCTGTAAGAACGAGCTTGATTTAGTACGATTATTCTATATTCTCCGGCTTCGCAATTCACTGTGATGACGAATGCTTGTGCCCGTGTATCTGAATCAAAACTGACATTTATGTAGCCGTTGTAATTGTCATATACCCAACGAGTAGGAACCATATCTCCATCATAAGTAACCGTGGCATTTATTAGATTAGGAGAATTTATATTTAATCCCTGCCCTTTATGAGAGGATTGACGATATATGATATAAGGATAATCAAGTGATTGCTTATTGTTTGGATCCGTCCAATCATAGGTGGCTTTAAATCCTGAATAGGCATGTATGGTTTTTGTCGCTGTTGTTGCCACATGTCCATTATAATGCAAGGTGGCGGTAAGTGTGGCATTGTCCATATCACGGTTGGAGGCACATGTTATGGTGCAGCTCCCATTGGCATCCACAGTCATGCAGTTTTGTGCATAATAGCTGTCGGAAAGACTCCATGTTACGCTATACCCCGGAGGCAACAGGTCAATGGAATATGTGCCACTTGATGATGTTAATAACGGTCCGTCAATAGTAGGGCTATAACGCTTGTAATATTTTCGTGATTTACCATATTCCTCGGGGACATTTGTAGGCGTATGTTTAACCAAGCACCCGGGTCCCCATTTGGATACATATTGGTTACTGTTTATGCGCCGAGCAGAATGCCAGCACTTATAATACCAAAAATCTGACGAATCATAATAAAGCACCACTTCCCCTTCTTTTTCAGGAACTTCATAGTACAATCCGCTTTCCCAATAAATACTGGGATTGTTCAGCCAGAGCCGTTCACTGGTATGTATACTTTGCATATACCATCCATAAAAATGACAATTATAAGTATATGTCGCATCTTCGACAAATTCCACTTTATAAACATTAATTGCCCAATTTTTATAGTTCTTTTTCTCGGAGGAAGAGAAATCACCGGATACTAACTCTTTAATATATACTAAATATCCATTGGGGATTGTTCTCGTTGCGTCATTATATACGGGATTTGAGAGTAAAGATATGCCACTTTTCTTAACTCCCGTACGATATGAAATCCCAAAAATATCGGGATATGCCTTCATCTTTGTGGCGGCTTCCCTTATTGAGGCGGCAAACTTTGCTGACTTTTCCGCATCAAGGGAGCTTGTTACCTTGTCAATCCCCATCATATGGAACAGGATATAGCACTTGAAGGAGTAATCGCCTTAGGTAACTTCGTCTTTGTTCAGGATGGACGCTATCCCGGCGGGAATCGCTTCGCATTTTTTCAATAGGGCATCAGTCAGGTCTTTTCGTGTCAACAGTTCACGGTAGCCGTTGAACTCCTTGCACACGGCATTAAAACCGACCTCCGGATAATCATACGCCAACATGTCCATAGCGTAGGGAAAGTCAAGACATACAGTAAGCAAATCCGCAGTCGTAAGGCTTTTCAGTTTGTCCTCCGGAATCTGTAGTGCCGCCACTCTTTCTTTCGCTGACGAGTAGGATTTCCACTGTGCGTCGCCGATTTTGAATGGAAATTCAAATCCGGCTGTGGCACGCTCACTGACTTGCCCCACGGCATAAAGGCAAGAGAATGTAAACAAGAGGAGAAATAATTTCTTCATAATTATTCAATGATTAAGGTTAATCAATTTTGGTTATTGGATTTTCTTAGTCCAAGTCAGCCGACCCTCGTAGTCGCCTCCAGCAGAGGTGCTGATTGCAAGGTGGTAGGATTGCAAGAATTAGCAAATTTAACTTTTTCATGACAATTAAAATGCATTTTCGCAAAGATAGTATTTAGTTTGCGAAATACATCAATATTTGTTGAGTTTTTTACGTAATTTGCAATTTAATTAGCTTATAGTGAAGAATTACCGCATCCCGGTCTTTCGGTGAGCTTGGATGTTTTCCAAACACTTTTTTATAACCGTTTTCTGATAGATGGCATTTCCACTCAATGACATATTAATCATATCCGCGTTTTGCCGGTGAAAGATAGGGTAATATTTCAGGTTTTATTGTAACTTTGTCAAGTACAGCGTAAATAGGTTCTTCCTTATGAAACCACTTCTATATTTGTGACGGATTACGACAGTAACCACATAAAACCGGAAGTCATAATGACAAGCATATTCAATAGCCTTTTCAAGCGGCAACGGCAACCGCTCTTTTTCGCCACCGACATTCATTGCCACATATTGCCGGGCATCGACGACGGAGCTCCCGACGCCGATTACGGCGCGGAACTTGTCATGAGAATGTCGGCCTGGGGATTGTCACGCATCATCGCGACACCCCATGTCGTAGGCGAAGTCTATGAGAACACGCCCGAATCAATCTCGGCAGCCCTGACCCGACTGCAAGAAAGCATGCACGCAAAGGGCATCCCGACTACCGTCCAATCGGCTGCCGAGCATCGTCTTGACGACCTGTTCAGCCGCAACATCATCGCCGACACCCTAATAAGTCATCCCGGCAAGCATGTCCTCATCGAAAACTCATTCATGCAGGAAGCGCGTGACATCGACAACACCGTCATACTGCTAATAAACCGTGGATACACCCCAATATTAGCCCATCCCGAACGATTTGTTTACTACCATTCCGACAATCTCAGGCGTTACCGTGAGCTGCATGACCGTGGGCTTAGATTCCAGGTCAATCTCCTCTCGCTGGCAGGCCGCTACGGTTCGGCGCCAAAGCGCACGGCCGAGCGAATGATTGATGCGGGAATGGTCGAGTTTTTCGGCACCGACGTTCACCGTCACGAGCATTGCGACGCAATAGAGGCTTATCTGTCGTCGCGTGACTACGACCGTCTGCTGAAAGCCGTGCAAAAAAGGCCATGCCTTAACGACACGGCCTTCAACATATCTTGATAAACCCAGGTCACGGGAGCAACAGCGATGCGTCGCCGTAGCTGAGGAAACGGAAATCACGCTCAAGCGCGAAATCATACATTTCACGCCAGTTGCCGCCGACGAATGCCGACACGAGCAGCAACAGCGTCGATTGCGGCTGATGGAAATTGGTGATTATGCCCTCCACGATTCTGAAGCGGTAGCCGGGAGCGATGATTATGCGCGTGGCACCCACAAGCGAGTGCAGTCCGTCGCGGTCAAGCTCCTCAACAATACAGCGCAGAGCCTCCTTAGTCGACAGATGCGGATGCTCGTCGCTATAGGGATACCATTGAGGCACCTCCCCGTTCCATCGACCCTGACTCATGAGGCAACCTATGTGGTAAAGGCTCTCCAGAGTGCGCACCGATGTGGTTCCCACCGCCACCACTTTTCTATCGGTATCGGCAAGCTCGGCAATCAAGTCGCGGTCGACGGCAATGAACTCGCTGTGCATCTCATGCTCGCCTATCGAGTCGCTTTTGACAGGCTGGAACGTTCCGGCTCCCACATGAAGTGTGAGCTCACGCCTCGGGATGCCTCGTTGCGACACCCGGTCGAGCACTTCGGGCGTGAAGTGAAGTCCTGCCGTAGGCGCGGCCACCGAACCGTCAATATGACTGTAGACCGTCTGGTAGTCGGTCGAGTCGCTCTCCTCGGTCGAACGGTTGAGATAAGGCGGAATGGGAATCTCCCCGACCGCCCCTATGACATCGGAGAATGTGACATTGTCGTCATCCCAACTGAAGCGCACCACCGATGCATTGCCTTCACGGCCCGTGCGCTCGGCGGTCAGCGTTATCTCGATTTCGC
This sequence comes from Muribaculum sp. NM65_B17, assembly GCF_004793735.1. Lineage (NCBI taxonomy): Bacteria > Pseudomonadati > Bacteroidota > Bacteroidia > Bacteroidales > Muribaculaceae > Muribaculum > Muribaculum sp. NM65_B17. The sequence continues at coordinate 401,351 of NZ_SRYY01000003.1, read as the reverse complement.
CCACGGTGACCTTCTGCGTCAGCACGCCCTGCTTCCAACGCTTTGAGTTGCCCACGAAACATAGCCATGAGCACTCGCGGGTCGATGCGAAGTTGACCGCATAGTCAACCGGCGACACCGGTTCAAGGCAGAAAATCTCAATCAACGCTCCCCCATCGCCCTTGCGGAAACGCATACGTGCGTTTATCACACGCGTGTTGTTGTACACGAGGATGGAGTCGGAGGGAAGCAAAGCGGCAATATCGGCGAACAGATGCTCGCTGATATTGCCGTGTGAATCGCGGACGAGCAACTTGCACTTGTCACGCTCGGCAAGAGGGTGACGGGCAATGCGCTCATCGGGCAAAGGATAGTTGTAATCCTCTATCTTTATGTCTTGGACTGACAGTTGTGACATATCAAATAACTTTAATTCGGTGCAAAGTTACTCACCTTACGGCGCATTATCAACTATCAGCCACAATTTATCACTTTAGAGCGACGACTCCTTAACCATTGTCACAACAGGAATGTTCTCCTTATTGAACAAGGTAAGCAGTGTGTCGGAAGTGATCTTGAAGGTCGACACATCGTTGATAACAGTTTTAATGTTATCCTCGAATGCCATGTTTTCGCAAGCCATCATAGTGGCTGTTACCGAGAAGAATTCCAGCTCATTGGCCTCCGACTTGAACTGACCGCTCAGGTTGTTGCAGTCGGTAGTCACGAAGAATGTCATGTCGTTCAAGTTGAAAGTAAACTGATAGGGCTTACCTTCGGGCGATTCAACCGGGGTATCGGCCAAAGTCTTTACGTTCCACACTCCGTTGAGCTCGCGAGCCGACACCTGCGGGTCACGCTTCTCAAGAAGCATTACAGCCTTTCCGTCGGCATTTGACAGCTGAATGTCACCGTCGGCGGTCAATGAATATGATTTAACCTGGCCGAAAGCCTCAAGTATCTTCTGCTCAAGAGCCATGTCGGGACACATGCGGCGAGTGCTTGCCATTCCCGAGAAATCGATCACACCGGGAGCTGCGTTAATGTCAAACGAGCCCATAAGATAGTTACAGCTTGCATTACCATATAGCTGACCCTCAGTGGTATCAAATCCTATAAACGGAGCATCCTGATCTTCAGGCACGGTAACATCTTCGCCATCAACACTTACAATATTCCACTCTCCCTTGAGGTCGGCCAATGTTGCCTTTACAGTCTTAGACGACTGACATGCAAACAATGCGGCCATCGATGCGGCCACACATGCAATAAAGATTTTTCTCATCATTAAAATGAATTTATAATTAGGTTACATTATATATAACACATTTCATGCCAAAATATTTCCTGACCATGCAATTTATTAAATTTGGTTAACATGTGCGATTTATGTACCCACCATAATTAACTTTACAAAAATTTTATTCACGACATGGCACAAATAGGAGATATAGTGCGTTACCTCAACTCGGTAGGGGGAGGCCGCATAGTAAAAATCGAAGGCAATATTGCCTATGTGGACGAAGACGGATTTGAAACTCCCGTCATGCTGCGAGAGTGTGTGGTGGTGACACCTGCCACTCCCAAGGCCAAGGAGAGCAAGTATGTGGCACCCACGATAGTTCCCGAACAGCCCGCCAAACCGAAGCCCGAGGAGATCGAAGAAACCGAAACAGGCGACAAGCTCAACATCGTGCTCGCCTATGAGCCCGAGGAGATAAAGCACCTCAACACAACGGAGTATGACGCATATCTTGTCAACGACTCCAACTACTTCCTCTATTTCACCTACCTGACACGCGCCGACGGTCACGACTGGGCCACACGCTATGCTGGCATCGTAGAGCCAAACATACAGGTACATCTCGAGCACGTGACGCGCGAGCAACTGCCCGACATGGACCGCGTGGCCATACAATACGTAGCATTCAAGCGTGACAAGGAGTTCAAGCTCAAAGCTCCTGTAGCCGTTGAATACGCACTCGACACTACAAAGTTCTTCAAGCTACACTGCTTCCGCGACAATGTATATTTCGACACACCCGTCATAGCGCTGGACATCGTAAAGAACGACATCCCGCAACGCTCGATGGTCATCGACAGCAGCCGGCTTGAAGAGTCGATGAAGGCAAAACGAATCGCCGACAAGTCGCAACGCCGCCCGGTTGAGAAGAAAAACCGCCGTCCCGAAATTATCGAAGTCGACCTGCACATCAACCAGCTGCTCGACACCACGGCCGGACTGAGCAACACCGACATGCTCCAGGTACAGCTGAAGGAGTTTAACCGCGTCATGACCGAGAACATCAAAAACAAGGGACAGAAAATCGTGTTCATCCACGGCAAAGGCGAAGGAGTGCTGCGTAACGCACTGCTTAAGGAGCTGAAACACAAATATCCCCACTGCGACACTCAGGACGCATCATTCCGCGAGTACGGATTCGGAGCAACGCAAGTCACGATAAGATGATAATATATTTCAGCGGGACAGGCAACTCCCGTCACGTGGCATCGCTGCTGCAACAAAGGATGAAGGGCGAAATGGTGAAAATCGACGCCAAGTCAATCGACACGGCATCGACGACCCACCTGTCGCCCGACAGCGACGAACCGCTGATATGGGTGTTCCCCATATACTCATGGGGAGTGCCTCCGGTGGTTGTGAAATATATGTCGACAATCAACGGCGATCTCGCCCGTAACAAGCACTACATGGTGTGCACCTGCGGCGACGACATTGGCCTCGCCCACAAGCAGTGGCGTGACATAATGCGTAGCCGGGGGTGGAACGCGGTAACGGCCTACTCGGTGCAGATGCCCAACACCTACGTTACGTTTCCCGGATTTGACATCGACACCGAAGAGGTGGAGGCCGACAAGCTGTCGCGATGCGACAAGCGCGTCGACCACATCGTGTCGTGCATAAAATCAGGAACGCCCGGCGACGATGTAGTCACCGGCGGCATGAAGTGGATTAAGTCACGGATGATCTATCCGCTATTCATAAGACGCATGATGTCACCCCGGCCGTTTCACTGCCTCGACAATCAATGCATAGGCTGCGGGCTATGCGCAAAGGCATGCCCCATGGACAACGTGACACTCAATGAAAATCATCGCCCGCAATGGGGCGACAATTGCGCCATGTGCCTTGCATGCTACCACGCATGCCCGAAACACGCCGTGGCCTACGGCAGGCTGACGGATAAGAAAGGACAATACCGACTACCCGAGCAAATCACTGATTAGCCCGATTTCGTTGACGGCCGACTGGTCGGGACGGCACGGCACAACCGAGGCATATCCGCGGTCGGTCCAGTAGAGGTCGGTTTCGGGATTGTCGGGCTCCACATTGTGGAACTTTCCTGTGAGCCAGTAGAAAGGCTTTCCGTGTGGGTCGACATATTCGGCATACTCCTCAGTCCAGAATCCGCGTGCGGCACGCGTCACCTTTATGCCCTCGACCTTGCTGCACTTCGGAATGTTTACGTTAAGGCATATATCGGAGGGCAATCCCTGCTCCATTACGCGACTCGTTATCTTCTCCACCACCTCGCGGCAAGCCTCAAGGCTATAAGCCTGGTTGTGGCTGTGGAACGAATAGCCTATCGACGGAATGCCGAGCATACATCCCTCAAGCACCGCGCCCATCGTTCCCGAATATATGATCGAGTTACCCGAATTGGAACCGTGGTTGATTCCCGACAGGATGAAATCGGGACGGCGGTCAAGCACGGCGTGCATTCCGAGCTTCACACAGTCGACCGGGGTGCCGTTGACCGAGTATATCGCAGCACCGTTGTAATCTTCGTGGCGATTTATCTGAAGCACCTTGTTGACCGAAATAGCCGACGACTGCCCCGAATGCGGAGCATCGGGAGCAATGGCTATAACATCGCCCATCGACTTTACATAATCAATGAGCAGATGAAGACCGGGTGCAAAAACGCTGTCGTCGTTGGTAATCAATATGAGAGGGCGGTTGGTTGACATAGATTTATAGCGCTGAAAAATTAGTGATTTACAAAAATACGGATAATTTCCTATATCCGCAATCGGGCATCGGAGGCATAGTTATCAACAAAAAGTGGCATTTATCAACATTTAACTCATTTTGAGCACAATAGTAGAGGCCTCGTTGATTATATTTTTTTTATCTTTGCAATGCTAATTGTAACTACACACTATGGGTAAAATCATTGCAATCGCCAATCAAAAGGGCGGCGTGGGAAAAACCACAACTACAATCAATCTTGCCGCCTCACTTGCCAACCAAGGCAAGAAAGTGCTCATAATCGATGCCGACCCGCAGGCCAACGCCACATCAGGCTATGGCATAGATCCTAAAAGCATGTCATCGTCGATATATGAGTGCCTTGTCGACGACTACCCCATCGACGGCTCGCAGGTTGCCACCTGTGTCGAGGGGCTTGACCTCGTTGGCTCGCGCATCGACCTTGCGGGAGCCGAGCTTGAGCTCGTGAGCAAGCCCAATCGCGAAAAAATCCTGCGCAACGTACTCGCCTCGATAAGCGACAAATACGACTACATACTCATCGACTGCTCGCCGTCGCTCGGACTGATAACCGTCAACGCCCTCACAGCAGCCAATTCCGTGATAATACCTGTACAAGCCGAATACTTCGCCCTGGAAGGCATCAGCAAGCTGCTCAACACCATACGCATAATCAAGTCGAAGCTCAACCCATCGCTCGAAATCGAAGGATTCCTGCTCACGATGTATGACGCACGCCTGCGCCTCGCCAACCAGATATACGAAGAGCTGAAAGGCCACTTCGGCGACATGGTGTTCAACACCGTCATTCCCCGCAACATCAGGCTCAGCGAAGCTCCGTCACACGGACTCCCCGCCCTCATCTACGACCCGGAAAGCCGAGGAGCCACAAGCCACACCATGCTGGCCAAAGAGCTCATCGCAAAGTCGCGAAAGGCCGCCGTCGAGCAACCTGCATAATTTACATTTTGTTTCACTCTCCTAATCCTCTCTACACAACGACAAGACATGGCATCACCTAAACGTAACGCACTCGGGCGAGGACTTGACTCGCTAATATCGATGGACGATGTTCCCGCACGCGGATCATCGGCAATAAACGACATCGATGTCGAACTAATATCACCCAATCCCGACCAACCACGAACCACATTTGACGAAGAGGCTCTTGACGAACTCGCCACATCGATTCGAGAGTTGGGAATAATACAGCCCCTCTCGTTACGTAAAACCGGGCCCAACTCCTATCAGATAATCGCCGGCGAACGACGCTACCGCGCCGCCATAAAAGCCGGACTGACATCGGTGCCGGCCTATATACGCACGGCCAACGACAGCGAGCTCACCGAGATGGCCCTGATCGAGAACATACAGCGCGAGGACCTGAACGCCATTGAGATAGCCCTTACATTCCGCAAACTCATCGACCAGTACAACCTCACGCAGGAACGCCTCAGCGAACGCATCGGCAAGAAACGCGCCACCGTGGCCAACTTCCTGCGCCTGCTCAAGCTGCCCGCCGAAGTGCAGCTCGGACTTCGCGACAAGCGCGTCGACATGGGTCACGCACGCGCGCTGCTCACCATCGACAAGCCATCGCTGCAGCTGAAGCTATATAACGAAATCATAAAACAGGGACTTTCAGTGCGAAAAGTCGAAGAGCTGGCCAAAGCCTATCAGGCCGCCGAAGAGAACGGAGAGATGCCATCCCGTCAATCCAAGCCGACAATGAGCAACAAGGACTTCGACATTCTTAAAAAACATTTAAGCGCATCGTTCCGCACCCCCGTTCAATTCACCTGCAACCCCCAGGGACGCGGAAAAATCACATTTCCGTTCAAGAATGAGGATGAACTTGCGCAATTAATTGCTATCTTTGACACAATAAAACATTCCGACAACTGACATGCCGGAAATCGATTGATTTCGCTCATTATGCTATAGCCACTCAATCGACTGTTCATCAACAACATAAACAATGAGCAAAGGTCAAGACCGCAATAAATACGATAAATTGGACCTATCGACGAGAATAGTGATTTTAGGATTAATATTCACGTTGGTATTCCCTTTTAACATTTTTTCAGCAACTGATTCACCACAACGGCCTCAACTTCCACGGAAACCGATAAAAATCGAGGAGCCCGACAATACTACTCCCAAGGATCCCGTTCAGGCAGAACCTGACTTGAGCGAATTTCCCGACTCGATGTGGCTCACCGTTCCGCGTCACCAGCGCGTGGAGGTCGTCGGCGACTCGGTCGAGTTTACCGGCGACAGCCTTAAAGTGACGCAGATAGCCGTAGTGCCTGTCGAAACCGACACCACGGCAGCCGCCACAAATCCCGACGACGAGTTTGACCCCGACTATGTGGTGAGGGACTTCAACCCCGACCCCACGAGGGCCGTGTGGATGTCGGCGCTGTTTCCCGGTCTGGGACAGCTCTACAACCGCCGTTACTGGAAACTCCCCATCGTAATAGGCGGATTCATGGGCCTCGGCTACGCCACATCGTGGAACAACCGCATGCTCAACGATTACACCCAGGCCTATCGTGACCTGATGGACAACGACCCGTCGACCAAAAGCTATATGGACTTCTTCCCGCCCAATGCAAAGGAAGAGGACCTCAACCGCTCATGGATGGAGCGCACCTTCAAAGCCCGCAAGGACTTCTATCGCCGCAACCGCGACCTTTGCATAATATGCATGGTAGGTGTCTATCTCATCGCTATGGTCGACGCCTATGTCGATGCGTCACTGTCGCACTTCGACATCTCTCCCGACTTGACAATGGATGTGTATCCCACCCTGATTCCCGACACCCGCAACTCAAGAGTAGGCATCGGGCTTCAATGGGCTCTTAATTTTTAATCTCTACCACCTGACCACCGCAATGAATAAATTTGTCACATCGTTATTGCTTATAGCATCGTCACTGGCAGTAAGCGCCGCCTCGTCGATTCTGACTTTAAAAAATTCGATTACCGACAATTCAATCATATATCCCGAAAGTTTTGAAACCGACACCCACAAGATGATGCAGAACTGGTACCTTAAGAACTATGCGGTTCTTAACGACAGTTATGCCAAAACACCTGTGGTGAATGCAACCGACGAGGAGTACATCAAGCGTCTTTCATCGATGCCCACCGAAATCGAGATGCCCTACAACCAGGTTGTGCGCTCCTACATCAACATGTATGTGCAGCGTCGTCGCGACCTCGTGGAGAGCATGCTCGGAATGAGCCTCTACTATATGCCGATATTCGAGCAGGCGCTCGAGCGGAAAGGCCTTCCCCTCGAACTGCGTTACCTTCCGGTGATTGAATCGGCGTTAAACCCCGATGCGGTGTCCCGTGCCGGAGCCACGGGACTATGGCAATTCATGCTCCCCACCGCAAGAGGACTTGGACTGGAAATCAACACGCTCGTCGACGAGCGTCGCGACCCCTACGCGTCGTCGGAAGCCGCCGCCACCTACCTTAAGCAGCTCTACGACATGTACAACGACTGGTCGCTCGCCATCGCCGCCTACAACTGCGGCCCCGGCAACGTCAACAAGGCATTGCGTCGTGCCGGAGGAGAAAACAAGGACTTCTGGAGCATCTACTACCTGCTGCCGGCCGAAACTCGAGGCTATGTGCCCGCCTTCATCGCGGCCAACTATGTGATGAACTACTATAACCAGCACAACATAAGCCCGGCACTCGCCAAGCGTCCGATAATAACCGACTCGGTACACGTGAACAAGCGCGTGCATCTGCAACAGATCGCCGACATACTCAACCTCCCCATCGAAGAGATACGTGTGCTGAATCCGCAATATCGCCGCGATGTGATTCCCGGCGATGTGCGCCCCTACTCCCTCGTGCTGCCGTCGATGCAGGTCTACAGCTACATCATGAGCGAGGACAGCATCCTGTCGCACGACTACAACCGTTACGCCCGACGCAAGGTGGTCGAGCCCGTGACAACAATCGACGACGACCCCGACAGCGACTATGTGAAGAAGCTTGTTGTCAAAAGGCATGTAGTGAAAAAGGGTGAAACATTATCGAAGATAGCAAAACGCTACGGAGTCAAGTCGTCCGACATAAAGAAGTGGAACGGACTGCGCAAGAACTCGCTTCGCGCCGGTTCGACGCTGAAGATAAACACCTACGAGCGTGTTGCGCGTGTAAAGGAGCCGGAACCCGAACCCGAAACGGAAACCACCGACGACAGCAGCCTTGCAGCCGCCGAAAGCACGCAATCGCAGGATGACGAGCCTAACTCGGGCACAGTGCAGCCGGCCGAAACCTTAGTGACCGACTCGACCGAAACAGCCTCGCAGGAAAGCGCAGCCCCAAAAGTAGAGAAGCCTGTTGAAAAGGAGAAAACCGTCGAAAAGCCCGCGCCCAAGAAAAACGCAGCCAAGGAAAAGGCCGCCGCAAAACCCTCCTACACCTATCACACCGTAAAGAGAGGCGAAACGCTCTCAAAAATCGCCCGCAAATACCGAGGCGTGACAATAGCCGATATACAGAAAGCCAACGGCATCAGTGGCTCGGCAATTCAGGCAGGACAGAAACTGAAGATACCCCGCAAGTAATCCCGCTCAAAAAAACAACATATTCCCATAAGCAAGGTGCATCGTTTACAAATGATGCACCTTGCTCATTTTTACGCCAAATAACTTTACCGTCCACAAATATTTCAATAACTTTGTAACTCATTGCATTACAAAAACCAATCAATACATAGAATGAAAAAATTACTTTTACCCTGGGCCCTTGCATCGATTGCAGCGACCTCATGGGCTGTCACTCCACTATGGTTGCGCGATGTAAAAATATCGCCCGACGGCAGCTCTATTGCGTTCACATATAAAGGTGACATCTACAAAGTGGCGGCTAACGGAGGCACGGCACAACGCCTCACCACCCAACCGTCCTACGAATCCAATCCCGTGTGGTCGCCCGACGGCAAGAGCATCGCGTTTGCCAGCGACCGTAACGGCAACATGGATGTCTACCTGATGTCGGCCAACGGAGGTAAAGCCACCCGACTTACGACCAACTCCACCAACGAAATTCCCGAGTCATTCACTCCCGACGGCAAGAATGTGCTCTTCTCGGCCGCAATACAGGATGTAGCATCAAGCGCACAGTTCCCCTCGTCACGACTCACCGAGGTCTACAGCGTACCCGTGACGGGAGGCCGCATAACACAGCTTCTCAGCACTCCCGCATTGCAGATAAGCTACTCGCCCGACGGCGACTTCTTCCTCTACAACGACCAGAAGGGATTTGAGGACGAATGGCGCAAGCATCACACCTCATCGGTGACCCGCGATGTGTGGCGTTACGACACAAAGACCGGAAAGCACACCAATCTCACCAACCGCGCCGGCGAGGACCGCAACCCCGTCATGTCGGTCGACGGCAAAACCGTCTACCTGCTGAGCGAGCGTAACGGCAACACGTTCAATGTCTACTCGTTCCCCATCGACAATCCGTCGGCGGCAAAACAGCTCACCAACTTCAAGACCCATCCCGTGCGATTCCTTTCACAAGGAGCCGACGGAACACTCGCATTCACCTACGACGGCGAGATATACACCAAGAAGGGCGATGCCGCACCGCGCAAAGTCAACATCGACCTGATGCTCGACGAGGAGAATCCCATAAAGAAATACAGCGTAAGCTCATCCAACGAAACCACAGTATCGCCCGACGGCAAGCAGGTGGCCTTCGTCAACCGAGGCGAACTGTTTGTGACATCGGTTGAATACCCCACCACCAAGCAGATTACATCGACTCCGGCCGCCGAGCGTCAACCGGCATGGGCTCCCGACAACCGCACAATCGCCTACACAAGCGAGCGCGAGGGACACCCTAATATATATGTGGCAAAAATCAACCGCAAAGATGACGCCAACTTCCCCAATGCGACACTCATCGATGAAACTCCGCTCGTAAAAGCCAATGACGGTGTAGAGCGCACCTATCCCAAGTATTCGCCCGACGGCAAGGAGATAGCCTTCATCCAGGATCGCCGCAAGCTCATGGTGATGAATCTCGACACCAAGAAAGTGCGTCAGATTACCGACGGCTCGACCTATCCCGAGCGTAACGGCGGATTTGACTACAAGTGGTCGCCCGACGGAAAGTGGTTTGTCATCGAATTGACCGGCAACGGACACGAACCCTACAGCGACATCGCAATCGTAAACGCCACCGGCACTCCGAAAGTCACCAATATCACCCGCTCATCCTATTTCGACATGGAACCCCAATGGGTAATGGACGGTAACGCCATTGCCTTTGTTTCCGACCGTTACGGCTTGAGAAGTCACGCATCGTGGGGTTCGCAGAACGACATCATGCTTGCATTCCTCAACCAGGACGCCTACGACAAGTACCGTCTTAGCAAGGAGGACTACGAGTTGCGCAAGGAGCTCGAAAAGCAGCAGAAGAAGGACAAGGAGAAAGCCGAAAAAGAGAAGAGCGACAAGAAGGACAAGAAGAACGACGACAAGAAAGAGAAGTCGGCCGACAGTGATGACGACACCGAGGACATTGTTGTAGAGCTTGACGGAATCGAGGACCGAATCGTTCGCGTAACTCCCGCGTCAAGCGACCTTGGCGGATACATCTTCAGCAAGGACGGTGAAAACCTCTACTACCTCGCTGCATTTGAAAAAGCCTACGACCTGTGGAAAATCAATCTGCGCAAGCGTGATGTAAGGCTTATCAACAAGCTCAACACATCGCCTCTAAATTTCGAGATGGACAAGAAGGGCGACAATATATTCCTGCTCGGAAGCTCGTCGCTCAAAAAAATGAATGCCAACTCCGAGTCAATGACCCCGATAACATTCTCGGCCACACTGAAACTCGACCCCGCAGCCGAGCGCGAGTATATGTTTGACTACGTTAAGCAGGAGGAGAAGGAGCGTTTCTACAACAAGAACATGCACGGCATCGACTGGGAAGCAATGACCAAGGCCTACCGCAAGTTCCTGCCCCACATCAACAACAACTACGACTTTGCCGAACTGCTCAGCGAATTGCTCGGCGAGCTTAATGTGTCGCACACCGGCGGACGCTATCGCCCCTCATCGTCGGGCGACCGCACGGCAAGCCTCGGCCTGCTCTACGACTGGACCTATACCGGAAAGGGTCTTAAAGTGGACGAAATTATCGAAAAAGGGCCGTTTGACCGCAAGAACAGCGACATAACCGTAGGATGCATAATCGAAAAAATCAACGGCGAAACTATCGACAACAACACCGACTACACCGCGATATTCAACGACATTGCCGGCAAGAAGACGCTCGTGACAATCCACAATCCGGCCGACAACAAGACTTGGGACGAGGTTATACTCCCCATCAGCTCGGGCACAATGAACACCTTGCTTTACAACCGCTGGGTTAAGCAACGCGCAGCCGATGTCGACAAATGGTCGGGCGGCCGTCTTGGATACGTACACCTTGAGTCGATGGACGACGCAAGCTACCGCACAATCTATGCCGACCTGCTCGGAAAGTATGTCGACAAGGACGGAATCGTAATCGACACACGCTGGAACGGTGGCGGACGACTCCACGAGGATATCGAAGTGCTGTTCAGCGGCAAGAAATATCTCACTCAGGTTATACGCGGAGAGGATATATGTGACATGCCGAGCCGTCGCTGGAACAAGCCCAGCATCATGGTACAATGTGAGGCCAACTACAGTAACGCACACGGAACTCCCTGGGTCTACAAGCACCTCAACCTCGGCAAACTCGTGGGAATGCCCGTACCCGGCACAATGACCAGCGTCAACTGGGTGACCATGCAGGATCCCTCGCTCGTATTCGGAATCCCCGTCATAGGCTACCGCACAGCCGAAGGCAACTATCTTGAAAACAGCCAGCTTGAGCCCGACTTCAAGGTTGTCAACGAGCCCGGAGTCATCGTGACAGGAGAGGACCAGCAGCTTCGCAAAGCAGTCGAAGAGCTCCTGAAGGAAATCGACGCAAAATAACGACAAACTTTATTATCTTTACATCGCCTCCGATGTGTCGACTGACATTCGGAGGCGATAATATTTTATACCTGCTCCTGCGGTTGTCGTGTCATGTATAGGTCAGAGCATAAAAAGAACTGCACCCCAAAGGCCTTGTATCGGACTTTGGGGTGCAGTTTATCATGACACTGACTCTCCGTTTATCGAGTCAGTAAAAATAATGTACTATTCTTCAATTTCCCAGAAAGGAACGTTTACAAGCTTGACGCCAAACTTCAGGTTGCTGTAGGGAGGAATCGAGCCTGAACCCGATGCTCCGTAAGCCGACTGATAAGGAATCAGCACCTCCACCGAGTCGCCTACATGCATCTCCTGAAGGAGAATGGTCCATCCGGCAATCACACGACCTACCTTTGTGCGGAAAATCGAATCGCCGTAATCGGCCATAAGCGTATAACTTGAGTCAAACGGCTCATCGTTATATAGTCGTCCGATATACTTGACATCGACCGTAGAAGTGTAGTAAGGCTTCAGATTGCCCTGTGTGAGCTTGCGGTCGTTAAACCAATGTGCAAGCACATACTGGCCTTTGTCGTAATCGGGGCGAATAGTATCATAATATCGAGTACCGTCAGGATTGAGGCGCTTTCCCTGCTCGGTAAGCCAGGCATTGTTGGTGTTGCGCCACTCCTTGTACTCATTCCAGTTTTCATCTTCCTCACTGCAAGAAATGAATCCCACTACGAGTCCGATAAATAAAAATATCAGAGGTAATTTTTTCATTGAAAATAATTGGTGTTATCGCTTTAGAACTGGACGGTGGGAGCCTGCTCGGCACCGGCAGCCGCCTTGAACTGGGGCTTGGGATCAAATCCGAACCATCCGGCATAAATATTTGTAGGGAACTTCTTTATCGATGTGTTATAGTCCTTGACCGATTCAGTGTAGCGTCCGCGAGCTGTGGTAATGCGGTTTTCGGTTCCCTCAAGTTGCACTTGGAGGTCACGGAAATTCTCATTTGCCTTCAGGTCGGGATAGGCTTCAGTAACGGCGAGCAACGACTTCAGCGCACCGGTAAGCTCGTTCTGAGCCTCCTGGAAACGCGCAAGAGTTTCCTCGTTCAGGTCATTGACATCGATGTTGACCGATGTAGCCTTGGCACGCGCCTCGGTCACCTTGGTGAAGGTTTCCTGCTCATGTGCGGCATAGCCCTTTACGGTGGCCACGAGGTTAGGTATGAGGTCGGCACGACGCTGATACTGGTTTTCCACTTCAGCCCAACTCTGATCGACACTCTGCTGCTTGTCAACGAGCGAGTTGTAGTTGCACGACGAGAGGCCGAGCACGCAAGCGGCTCCGACTACCATGAATTTAAGTCTGTTAAGATTCATAAGGAGGGGATTTTAGTAAATGTAAGTTTATGTTCATGCACTCTTTAACCGAGCTTGCGGAGGAGAGCATTCATGCTCACATTGTCGTGAATCAGTCGATGCAGGTCGTCGATGTTGACGCGCTTCTGCTCCATGGAGTCACGCTCACGCAGTGTCACGGTGTTGTCCTCAAGTGTCTGATGGTCCACTGTCACGCAGTAGGGAGTACCGATGGCATCCTGACGGCGATAACGCTTTCCGATTGAATCCTTCTCCTCATAGTGGGTCGGGAAGTCAAACTTGAGGTCATTGACAATCTCACGCGCCTTTTCGGGAAGACCGTCCTTGCGGACAAGGGGCATAACGGCACACTTTACCGGAGCCAGAGCGGCGGGCAGATGCAGCACCACGCGGGTGTCGCCGCCTTCAAGCTGCTGCTCCTCGTAGCTTGAACAGAGCACCGAAAGGAACATGCGGTCGACGCCAATAGATGTTTCTATAACGTAAGGAGTGTAACTTTCGTTTAATTCGGGGTCGAAGTATTGTATTTTTTTGCCCGAGAACTTCTCGTGCTGCGACAAGTCGAAGTTGGTGCGCGAGTGAATTCCCTCAACCTCCTTGAAACCGAAAGGCATCTCAAACTCGATGTCGGTAGCGGCGTTGGCATAGTGGGCAAGCTTCTCGTGATCGTGGTAACGGTACTTGTGATCGCCAAGACCGAGAGCCTTGTGCCACTTCAAGCGTGTTTCCTTCCACTTTGAGAACCATTCGAGCTCCTGACCGGGACGCACAAAGAACTGCATCTCCATCTGCTCAAACTCACGCATGCGGAATATGAACTGACGGGCTACAATCTCGTTACGGAAAGCCTTACCTATCTGAGCGATACCAAACGGGATGCGCATGCGGCCGGTCTTCTGCACGTTAAGGTAGTTTACGAATATACCCTGAGCGGTTTCAGGGCGCAGATAGACTGTCATTGCACCTTCGGCGGTAGAGCCCATTTCGGTGCGGAACATCAGGTTGAACTGACGCACCTCGGTCCAGTTCTTGGTCCCCGAAATGGGATCGACAATCTCCTGGTCGATTATTATCTGGCGCAGCTCATCAAGGTCGTTGTCGTTCATCGCCTTGGCGAAACGCTCATGCAGTGCGTTACGCTTTGCCACGTGTTCCTGTACGCGGGGGTTGGTTTCGCGGAAAAGAGCTTCATCGAAATTCTCGCCGAAACGCTTGCGAGCCTTTGCGACTTCCTTCTCAATCTTGTCGTCCATCTTGGCAATCTCCTCCTCGATCAGCACATCGGCGCGATAACGCTTCTTGGAGTCGCGATTGTCGATCAACGGGTCGTTGAATGCGTCAACGTGTCCCGACGCTTTCCATATCGTAGGGTGCATGAAGATAGCCGAGTCGATGCCCACGATGTTTTCGTGAAGCAATGTCATGGCATCCCACCAATAACGCTTGATGTTATTCTTCAGCTCCACGCCGTTTTGACCGTAGTCGTAAACAGCCGAAAGGCCATCGTATATTTCGCTGGAAGGGAACACAAAGCCGTATTCTTTGGCATGTGATACAATCTTCTTGAATGAGTCTTCTTGTTGTGCCATCTTATTTATGTTATTAATCAATGATTTTCAGCTGGCAAAGATACACAAAAATGCTTGAATCGACAAAATTTCAATCGCCACACAGCATCATTCCATCGCCGAAATTAAAGAATTATCCCTTTACAACGGCTCATTTGCGATTTTTTTAGTATTTTTGTAGGAATGCATGACATGCATAAAGTTTTACCCTCGAAATCATTATCACCAAATGAGCGACGAAACATATACTCCCGACGACGCCGAAGAAACGATGCCTGACGAAGGCGTCACCTCATCCCACGGCAAGCAACGCATCACGGTCGACACATCCAACGACATCGTGCGCCATCAGCTGCGTGGAATGTACCAAAGCTGGTTTCTCGACTATGCTTCCTACGTTATACTTGAACGTGCCGTACCCCACATAACCGACGGTCTGAAGCCCGTACAGCGACGCATCCTGCACTCGATGAAGACACTCGACGACGGACGCTTCAACAAGGTGGCCAACATCGTGGGCAACACCATGCAGTATCACCCTCACGGCGACCAGTCGATTAACGATGCGCTCGTTCAGCTCGGACAGAAGGAGCTGCTCGTGGAAACTCAGGGAAACTGGGGTAACGTGCTCACCGGAGCTTCGGCTGCAGCAGGGCGTTACATCGAGGCGCGACTCTCGCCTTTCGCTCTTGAGGTGCTGTACAATGCCAAGACTACCGACTGGACAGTGTCCTACGACGGACGCAAGCCCGAGCCCGTGACATTGCCGGCAAAGTTCCCGCTGCTGCTCGTGCAGGGAGTCGAGGGAATCGCTGTGGGTCTGTCGTCGAAAATCCTGCCCCACAACTTCAACGAGATAATCGACGCGGCAATCGCCTATCTGCGAGAAGAGCCGTTTACGCTCTATCCCGACTTCGTGACGGGCGGATTCCTCGATGTCACCAAGTACAACGACGGAGAGAGAGGCGGCTCGGTGAAGATAAGAGCCAAAATCGAGAAAATCGACAACCGCACGCTCGCCATTACAGAAATACCCTTCGGCAAGACCACCGGCACCATAAGCGACTCGATAATACGTGCGGCCGAGAAGGGCAAAATCAAAGTGCGCAAGGTCGAGGACATGACCTCGGAAAATGCGCTAATCCTTGTTCATCTGCTTCCCGGCACATCATCGGACAAAGCCATCGACGCACTATACGCCTTCACCGACTGCGAGCTAAGCATATCGCCCAACTGCTGCGTCATCTCGGAGAAAAAGCCTCACTTCCTCGGCGTGAGCGATGTGCTGCGTCACAGCGTCGACACAACAAAGAATCTGCTCAAGCGCGAGCTTGAGATACAGCGCAGTGAAATCGAGGAGAACCTTCACTTTGCATCGCTCGAACGCATATTCATCGAGGAGCGCATCTACAAGGACAAGGAATTTGAGGAGGGTGAATCGATGGACGATGTGTTGCTGCACATCGAAAAGCGACTCGAGCCCTTCGTCAAGTCGTTGATTCGTGACATTACCCGCGACGACCTGCTCAAGCTCATGGAAATCAAGATGAAGCGCATCCTGAAGTTCAACAGCGAGGAGGCCGACCGGCTGATTGCATCCTACAAGGAACGCATAGCCGCCATCAACGATCATCTCGCCCATCTTGTCGACTACACCATAGCATGGTACACCTCGCTTAAGGAGAAATACGGCGACGCTTACCCGCGACGCACCGTGATACGCGGATTTGACAACATCGAGGCCGCAAAGGTGGCCGAAGCCAACGAGCGACTCTACATCAACCGCGAGGAGGGATTCATAGGCACATCGCTTAAAAAGGACGAATATGTGTGCAACTGCTCCGACATCGACGACATAATCATATTCTATAAGGACGGAAAGTACAAGATCGTCAAGGTGCAGGAGAAGATGTTCATTGGCAAGAACGTGCTCTATGTAAACGTGTTCAAGCGCAACGACCAGCGTACGATATACAATGTGATATATCAGAACGGAAAGGGCGGCATCTATTATATGAAGCGATTTGCCGTAACGGGCATTACGCGCGACAAGGAATATGACCTGACGCAGGGACTGCCCGGCTCAAAGGTAATGTGGTTCACCGCCAATCCCAACGGCGAGGCCGAAGTGGTGAAGGTAATCCTGAAGCCCAAGCAGCGCCTGAAGACACTGCAGTTTGATGTCGACTTCAGCGAACTCACCATAAAGGGAAAGCAGTCGCAAGGCAACATCGTCACGAAGAACGAAGTACACCGCTTCTCGCTGAAAGAGAAAGGCGCATCAACGCTTGGAGGCCGCGAAGTGTGGTTTGACCCCGACATATTGCGACTCAACTACGAGAAACGAGGCGCATTCCTCGGCGAGTTTGCAGGCAACGACCAGATACTCGTAGTGCTGAAAACCGGCGAATACTACATGTCGACATTCGACGCCACCAACCATTACGAGGACAACATACTGCGCATAGAGAAGTATCGCCCCGGGCATGTGTGGACGGCCGTGCTTTACGATGCCGACCAAGGCTACCCCTATCTGAAGCGCTTCACATTCGAGCCCACCAACAAGCGCACACGGTTCATCGGCGACAACGAAAAGTCACGTTTGCTCCTGCTTAGCGACGCTGAAGGTTGCCGACTGTGCGTGACATTTGGCGGCGGCGATGAATTCCGAGGCTCAATGGAGGTGGATGCAGTCGACTTCATAGCGGTGAAGAGCTACAAGGCCAAAGGCAAGCGACTCACCACCTACGAAGTGGCATCGATAACCGAGCTCGAGCCGCGCGAAGTCGACCTGCACGACGACGAACCGCCGGCCCCCGACGATGACAATGACGCACCCGTAGAGCCCGAACGCTCCGACGATGAAGTGCGTGACGAAATCAACGGACAACAACGCATATTTTAATGCGACAAGACCAATAGAATCATGACACGTTTACTTTTATCAATATTGTGCGTGATGTTGTCGGCTATGGCATTCGCCCAGGATGAGCCGACCACATTGCGCCCCGTGACATCGTCCTACACCTACGAAATAGGAGGAGCCACACTCGCCAACACCTATCTCACTCCGCTCAAATACAAAGGATGGGACATGGCATTGAACTACGAGCGCATGCAGGCGATGAAGTTCAATCCTGAAAAGTGGGTGATGAGGCTCACTGCGGGAATCGACCTCAACCGCACCGACAACCCCGCCAAAAACGCGACAATGTGGAGGCTTGTAGCCGACTTCTCATGGGGAATGACCTACAGATTCAAGCTCCCCCACAACATAACGCTGGCCGGAGGCGGCAGCACAAGCCTTGACCTGGGATGCGTGTATAACGCACGCAACGGCAACAATCCCGTAGCCGTAGAAGCCGCCTGGACAGTCAACCTCACCGGTTACGCATCGTGGAATGTCAAGATAGGACGCCTGCCCGTGACATTGCGCTACCAGCCCACAATACCTTTGACGGGAGTATTCTTCTCGCCCGACTACGGTGAGCTGTTCTATGAAATCTACCTCGGCAACCACTCGGGACTGGCCCACTGCGCATGGTGGGGCAACTACTTCAGGATGGAAAATCTCGTGACGGCCGACATGCATCTCGGCGCGACATCGTTACGTGTCGGATTCCGCAACAACATCCTGTCGACATCGATAAACGACATCACGACACGCACAATCACCTACTCGGCCGTGATAGGCGTGACAACCGAGTGGATCAGCCTCAATCCGTCGCGCAAAGCCGACAACAACGCACGCATTATCTCAGCACTATATTGACACTGAATCATGAACCGTATATATGCATATCTGATATTGGCACTCCTCACGCTCACATCATGTCACAGCCTTGAAGAGTGGGACGACAATCCTCGGGGCAACTTCGAGGCACTGTGGAAAATAATGGACGAGCACTACTGCTTCTTTGAGGAAAAGGGCGTTGACTGGAATGAAGTCTATGCACGTTACAGCCCCAAGGTGAGCAACCAGATGACCTCCAAGGAACTATTTGACGTGTGTGCCGATATGCTCAACGAACTACGTGACGGTCACACCAATCTCACCGCCACATTCAACACATCGTATTACCGCAAATGGTGGAGCGACTATCCCGAAAACTACAGCGCACGACTTGTCGAGGAGCACTACCTCAACTTCAACTACCTGTCGACTTCGGGCATCGACTATGCCATTCTTCCCGAAAACATAGGCTACATGCGTTACGGCAGCTTCGGCTACACGATAGGCGAAGGCAATCTCGACCAGATACTCTTCTACCTTAACTCATGTGACGCTCTTATAATAGACATACGTGACAACGGCGGCGGCAACATGACAAATGTCGAAACTCTTGTGCGCCGATTCATAACCGAGCGCACCCTTGTGGGCTACATCTCACACAAGACCGGCCCGGGTCACAAGGATTTCTCCAAGCCCTACGCCTACTATTTCGACCCGGCCGAGTCGGGACGCATAATGTGGGGCAAGCCCATAGCCGTACTCACCAGTCGAGGCACCTTCAGCGCAGCCAACAACTTCGCCTCGATAATGAAGCTGCTCCCCCGCGTCACCATGATAGGTTCGACCACAGGCGGAGGAAGCGGAATGCCGTTCAACTCGGAACTGCCGTGCGGCTGGGGTGTAAGGTTCTCGGCCTGCTCGGTGCTTGACGCCGAGGGCAACACCACTGAAAACGGCATCGAGCCCACTGCCGGATGCGTTATAAACCTCGATCCTGCGGCGGCCATCAACGGCCACGACACCATACTCGACTTTGCGATAGAGTATCTCACCTCGGGCGGCGGGAAATGACGCACCGTGACGCTAATTTGCAAAGCGAATCAACTATTTTTCATAATTTTACGTTTGTATATCAATTGGACAATGATGAATCGAAAAGGCAAACTATACTTCCGATACGGAACCATGGGGTCGGCAAAGACCGCCCTGCTGCTCACCCAAGCCTACAACTTCGAGGAGCGCAACATGACCTATTCCTGCCTGAAGCCGATAATCGACACGAGGGAGAAGGATAACGTAATACGCTCGCGCATAGGCATCGAGCGCAAATGCCGATGGATCTACCCCGACACCGACCTCTACCTTCTCGCCCAGGAGATGTTTGAGGAAACGATGACGGTAATCGACTGGTTCCTAATCGACGAAGCGCAGTTTCTCAGTGCCGACCAGGTTGACCAGCTCGCCCGAATAGTCGACGACTACGGAAGCAACGTAATATGCTACGGATTGCGCACCGACTTCCAGACCCACCTCTTCGAGGGATCACGCCGACTTTTCGAGATAGCCGACTCAATCGACGAAATAAAAAGCACCTGCAGCTGCGGACGCAAGACAATCGTCAACGCACGCATCGACTCCAACGGCGACTTCGTTGTCGAAGGCGACCAGCTTGAGATAGGCGGTAACGACCGTTACATAGCCGTTTGCCGCAAGTGCTGGCGCAACAAGCGCATCGAGCAGGCCACCCGTCACGCACTTCCTTTCATTTGACACGACCCGATAATAACCGATTTACCCTATGATACTTGCCGATTTAAAAGACACAACCTACAGCGACCGCCTGTCACCCGAAATAGCACGTGCGCTGAAATGGATCAATGAGCATCGTCACGACCCGTTCATGACCGGCTCGATATTGCTTGATGACAACGGCGACATCCGCGTCAACCGCGAGGAGGTCAATCTGCGTAACGCCGACGATGCTTTGCTTGAGGCACATCGCCGTTATCTTGACATCCATGTGCCGCTGAGCGGTCCCGAAACGATAGGATGGTCGGTCACCTCCGGCCTCAGCCTTGTCGAGCAACCCTACGACAAGGAACATGACGTGGCTTTCTTCAGCGACAAGCCGCAATGTTATGTCACCGTAACTCCGGGACAATATATAATATTGTTTCCCGAGGACGCCCATGCGCCAAACATAGGTGACGGAACACACCACAAATTTTGCGTAAAAATAGCACTGTAATGCGACACATTTATCTAACCCTCCTCATGATTGCAGCCGTAGCGGGACAAATGCTCGCTTACGACCTGCCCGATGAAGACCTCCACTACAGCATCCTCTACAAATGGGGGCTTATAAACAAGCAGGCTGCAACCGCCGTGTTGTCATTGCGCAGCGACGGCCAACACTATCACGCCAAGCTGGCAGCCAAGACCGTGCCTTGGGCCGACAGAGTGTTCCGCGTGCGTGACACTCTCGAATCGACCATGCTGCGACAAGGATGCCTGCCGCAGATTTACAAGAAGAACACCCACGAGGGCGGCACTTACAATCGTGACATAGTGCGTTACTCCCGCAACGGCGACGAAGTGTCGGGATATGCGTCACGCTACCGACGCAAGAAAAACGGACAGGTATCCGAGTCCGACACCGTGTTGCACGCCATAGGAATGACGGTCGACATGCTGTCGGTGTTTTACTACCTGCGCACAATCGATTTCGCCGACATGGCCGTGGGCTCGGAGATACACCTCAACGTGTTCTCGGGCAAGAAAGTAGAGAAACTTCGAGTTAGATATGACGGAATCGAAACGATAAAAATCGAGAAAAAAGCATGGCAGGCCTACCACCTCAGCTTTGCATTCACTCATAACGGCGAACAATCATCGGACTCAATGTCAACATGGATATCGGCCGATGACAACCGAATTCCAATAAAACTTGAAGGCATACTCGCCCTCGGAAAGGTACACGCCTACTTTACCGGAGCACAAAACGCGGAATAGTAGGTCAAAAACGCCTCAATAACCTAACATGTGGATGCAGTTTGGGATTTTATTCTTAACTTTGCAACCACTTTTAAACATTGTCTAAAAATCATAGTAGAAATGGACCGTAAAGTAAGAGTAAGATTTGCACCGTCACCTACCGGACCCCTTCACATAGGAGGTGTACGCACAGCGTTATATAACTATCTTTTTGCCCGTCAGCATGGCGGCGACATGATTCTCCGCATCGAGGACACCGATTCGACCCGCTTCGTTCCCGGTGCCGAAGATTACATCAACGAAGCACTGGCATGGCTGGGCATAGGAATCGACGAAGGTGTGCGCGAAGGCGGCAAATACGGCCCTTACAAGCAGAGCGAGCGTCGTGACATATATCGTGAGCACGTAAAGATGCTGCTCGACAACGACAAAGCCTACATAGCATTCGACACCCCCGCCGAGCTTGAGGCAAAGCGTGCCGAAATTCCCAACTTCCAATATGACGCATCAACAAGAATGTCGATGCGCAACTCATTGACCCTTCCCAAGGAAGAGGTCGACCGACTTATCGCCGACGGAGAGAAGTATGTCGTGCGATTCAAGGTAGAGCCGGGACGAGATGTAGAGGTAAACGACCTCCTGCGCGGAAAAGTGACCATAAACTCATCGATACTCGATGACAAGGTTCTCTACAAGAGCGCCGACGACCTGCCCACCTATCATCTCGCCAATATAGTCGACGATCACCTGATGGAGATAACTCATGTGATACGCGGCGAGGAGTGGCTGCCTTCGGCACCGCTTCATGTGCTGCTGTATGAGGCATTCGGATGGAGCGACACCGCACCCTCGTTTGTACATCTTCCCCTGTTGCTCAAGCCCGACGGCAAAGGCAAGCTCAGCAAGCGTGACGGCGACCGCCTCGGGTTCCCCGTATTTCCCCTCGAATGGCATCCTGAAGGCGGAGAAGTGTCATCGGGTTATCGCGAATCGGGCTATCTTCCCGAAGCCGTTGTCAACTTCCTCGCCCTGCTCGGCTGGAATCCCGGCGACGACAGCGAAATCATGTCGATGGACCAGCTTATCGAGAAATTCGACCTCGCCCACTGCTCGCGTTCAGGCGCACGCTTCGATTACGAGAAGGGCCGCTGGTTCAATCACGAGTATCTTCAGCAGATACCCGACGACCGACTCGCACAGCTGTTCAAGCCAGTACTCCGCGACAACGGCATCGACCCCGATAATTTCAGTGACGACTACATCGCACGCGCCTGCGGTCTTGTAAAAGGACGCATCTACTTTGTGCGTGATCTCTGGGACCAGGCCAAGTTCTTCTTCAAGGAGCCCGACAGCTACAACCCCAAGGACATCAAGAAACGCTGGAGCGAGGACACTCCCCGCATCATGGGCGAGCTGATCGAAACGCTGCGCGGCATCGACGACTTCAGCTGCGCGTCGGCCGAACCGATAGTGCTCGACTGGATCGCCTCCAAGGGCTATCACCTCGGCAATGTCATGAATGCGTTCCGTCTTGCGGTAGTAGGCGAATGCAAGGGCCCCCACATGTTTGACATCACGGAACTTCTTGGCAAAGACGAAACTATACGCCGCATCAATCTCGCCGTCGAGCGCATCAAAGCATAAACAACATCGTCTTAGCACGTGCCAATGACACCTTTCTACGACTTCGCAATACACCTCTACTCATTAGGCGTAAAAATAGCATCGTTGCGACATGAGAAAGCCCGCAAAATCATCGACGGGCAAGCAGTCACGATGCAGCGCCTCAAGAAGGAACTGTCGCCCGAAGGAGGTTACATCTGGATTCACGCCGCATCGCTCGGAGAGTTTGAGCAGGGGCGTCCGTTGATCGAGATGATTCGCCGCAATCATCCCGATGCCAAGATATTGCTCACATTCTTTTCACCGTCGGGCTACGAAGTGCGACACAACTTCCCGCTTGTCGACGCAGTTGTGTATCTGCCTTTTGACACGAAGAAGAATGTAAGACAATTCCTTGACACGGTAAAGCCGCGCATGGCGATATTTGTCAAATACGAATTCTGGGGCAACTATCTTAACGAGCTGAAGCTGCGCGGGATTCCCACCTATATAATATCGGCCATATTCCGCAAGTCGCAGCCTTTCTTCAAGCCCTGGGGAGGTGAGTTCCGCAAAATGCTCACCTACTTCACCCACATCTACGTGCAGGACGAAGGTTCACGCGAACTCCTTGCCGGAATAGGCATCAAAAATGTAACAGTGGCAGGCGACACCCGCTTTGACCGCGTGACCGACATAATGGAGAGCTGCGTTGAGATACCCCAAGCCGCAGCCCTTACCCGCGATGCGTCGCTCACGATTGTGGCAGGAAGCACCTGGCCGCCCGATGAATCGAATCTGCTGCCGTGCTTCAACGCCCATCCCGGAATGAAGCTCATAATAGCGCCTCACGAGGTAAATGAGGAGCGCATCGCCGCGATAGAGTCGCAGCTCAACCGCCCCTCGTGCCGCTTGTCGACAGCCACTCCCGAGGAAGCCGCCAAGTGCGACTGCATAATCGTGGATTGCTACGGAAAGCTGTCGAGCGCCTACCGCTACGGCAATATCGCCTACATAGGCGGAGGATTCGGCGTAGGCATACACAACCTCAACGAAGCGGCAGTCTATGACATCCCCGTAATCTTCGGCCCGCATTACCACAAGTTCAAGGAAGCCCGCGACTTAATCAAGTGCAAGGGCGGATTCTCGTTCAGCAATAAAGAGGAGTTTGATGCCATAATCGAACCCATTGTCAATGACAAAAAACTTCGCGAACAATACGGCAAAAACGCCGGGAATTATGTAAAGGAGAATCTCGGTGCCACTCGAATTATCTACGCCGACATAGTAGGCCGATAGCGGCCGTCGCCATGGGGTTAAACCAACTTTAAGGGTGTATCTTATTGAATATTCGGATATTTTACATACCTTTGCATACCAATTTTCAATTGCCGACCTCATATTAACGTTTATAAACACTTTTAGCTAATATAATATTATGTGTGGTATAGTAGGATATATCGGCCAACAAGAGGCCTATCCCATCCTTATAAAAGGATTACACAGATTGGAATACCGCGGATATGACAGCGCCGGCGTGGCATTGATAAATGCCACCGGAGATCTTCATGTCTACAAGACACATGGCAAGGTAAACGACCTTGAGCACTTCTGTGAATCCAAAGACACTACCGGTACAATCGGTATAGCACACACACGCTGGGCAACTCATGGAGAGCCCAATGATGTGAACGCTCATCCCCATTACAGCACCAACGGCAAAATAGCCATCGTGCATAACGGAACAATCGAGAACTACAACGTGCTCAAGCAAGCTCTTCAGGAACACGGATGCACGTTCCGAAGCGAAACCGACACCGAAGTTGTAGTGAAATTAATCGAATACATCCAGTCGACCAACAATTGCGAGCTCATCGACGCAGTGCGCGAAACCCTCAATCAGGTTATCGGCGCCTACGCAATCGCTATAATCGACAAAGACCAGCCCGACACGATAATCGCGGCGCGCAAGAGTTCTCCGCTAGTAATCGGCATCGGTGAAAATGAAACATTCATCGCCTCCGACGCAACCCCCATTATCGATTATACCAATCAGGTAGTCTATCTGCGTGACAATGAAATCGCGATTATCAAGCGCGGCGAGCCGTTGCGTGTAATCACCAACGCCAACGAGCCTTCGAAGATCGACATCCAGACCCTGCGCCTGTCAGTGTCACAGCTTGAGAAGGGAGGCTATCCCCACTTCATGCTCAAGGAGATATACGAGCAGCCCAACACGATATTCGACTGCATACGCGGACGCGTGGTCAACAATGCCAGCGAAATAAAGCTTTCGGGAGTAATCGACCACTCCGACCGCTTCATCAACGCCCGTCGCATAATAATCGTGGCATGCGGCACCTCATGGCACGCAGCCTTGATAGGCCAACGTCTTCTTCAGGACATCGCCCGCATACCCACCTCGGTGGAATATGCAAGCGAATTCCGCTACAGCAACCCCGTGCTGACATCCGACGACATAGTGATAGCCATATCGCAGTCGGGAGAAACAGCCGACACGCTTGCCGCCATCAAGCTGGCACGCGAAAACGGAGCATTCGTCTACGGCGTATGTAACGTAGTGGGTTCATCGATTGCACGCGAAACCGACACCGGCACCTATATACATGTCGGCCCCGAAATCGGTGTTGCATCAACCAAGGCATTCACCGGCCAGGTGACAGTGCTTGCAATGCTCGCACTCGCCGTGGCTCAGCTTCGAGGCACCATCTCACAGGAGAAGCTGTCGGAGTTCTCACGCTCCATCGAGCAGCTTCCATCGCTCATCAAGGAAACACTCAAGCTGAACGATGCCATCGAGAAGCTTTCAAGCACCTACACCTATGTGCGCAACTTCCTGTACCTTGGACGAGGCTACAACTACCCGAGCGCACTCGAAGGAGCGTTGAAGCTAAAAGAAATCAGCTACATACATGCCGAAGGATATCCCGCAGCCGAGATGAAGCATGGCCCCATAGCCCTGATTGACCGCGAGATGCCCACTGTTGTAATCGCCCCGTCGGATGAGCTGCATGAGAAAATCATCTCCAACATCCAGCAGGTGAAGGCCCGCGGAGGTTCGGTGATAGCAATCGTGACACGCGGCGACACAACCATTCCGGAGATAG
Organism: Muribaculum sp. NM65_B17; assembly: GCF_004793735.1. Classification (NCBI taxonomy): domain Bacteria; kingdom Pseudomonadati; phylum Bacteroidota; class Bacteroidia; order Bacteroidales; family Muribaculaceae; genus Muribaculum; species Muribaculum sp. NM65_B17. The sequence goes on along the minus strand of NZ_SRYY01000003.1, from coordinate 374,938 downwards.
CCGACCACACACTGGAGATTCCACCGGTACCCGAGGCGCTGTCGCCCATCATCGTTTCGATTCCGCTTCAGCTCCTCGCCTATCACATCGCTGTAATGAAAGGCTGCAACGTGGACATGCCCCGCAACCTTGCAAAATCAGTGACCGTAGAGTAAAATTAGCACCCGAAATAGTTGCAAAGTCGGTTTTAAATGACTACCTTTGCAACCGAATTCAGCGCACGTGGCGTAATTGGTAGCCGCGCTAGACTTAGGATCTAGTGTCTGACGACGTGGGGGTTCGAGTCCCTTCGTGCGCACCGCGCGACAGTCAGGGTTGTCAACATCGATGTTGACAACCCTGACTTTTTTATGCCGTCGCCGAGGGATGATGTTATTTATTGTTAAAATAGTTTTGTCAAGCGGCAGAAAAGTCGTACCTTTGCACACCGATTATGTCCAAATTAATAACCCGATTCAAAGCCGGCGAGGTTTTTGGCCGAACCGCCGCCGATGGAGAATCAACTTATTCATCTATTAATTAAACATTTAACGTGGATACTTTAAGTTACAAGACACTTACCCCCAATGCACAGAGCATCGAGAAGGAATGGGTAGTAATTGACGCTACCGACCAGGTACTGGGTCGCCTTTGTGCAAAAGTAGCTCTCATCCTGAGAGGCAAGAACAAGCCCACCTACTCTCCCTTTGTAGAGTGTGGCGACAACGTGATCATCATCAACGCCGACAAGGTACGCCTCACCGGCAAAAAGATGACCGACCGTGAATATCTGTCATACACCGGCTATCCCGGCGGACAGCGTGTTACAACCCCCGAGCTTCTCATGAAGAAGGCCCACAACAAGCACATCAAGCCCGGCTACAACCCCTTGTTCATCAAGGTAATGAAGGGTATGCTTCCCAAGAACCGTCTTGGTCGCCGCATCATCGAGAACATGCATGTATATCTCGGACCGGAGCACCCCCATGCAGCACAGAATCCCAAAGTTATTGACATCAACACAATCAAATAAGAAGTATGGAAAAGGTAAATGCAGTAGGCCGTCGTAAGGCCGCTATCGCCCGCGTAATCGTAGGTGAAGGCAATGGCGCAATCACCATCAACAAGCGTCCCCTCGAAGTATATTTCCCCTCGTCTATACTTCAATATATCGTAAAGCAGCCCCTCAACACACTTGATGCAGCATCAAAGTATGACATCAACGTAAACCTTGACGGTGGCGGCTACAAGGGCCAAGCCGAGGCACTTCGTCTTGCCATTGCCCGCGCTCTTGTAAAAATCAACCCCGAGGACAAGCATGCACTTCGCGTGGAAGGCTTCATGACTCGCGACCCGCGTGCCGTAGAGCGTAAGAAGCCCGGTCAGCCCAAGGCCCGCAAGCGCTTCCAGTTCTCCAAGCGTTAATATTTGGACAGTCACTATCAACAGTCTGTTTTCAGATAAAATCGTGTTTAGTATCTAAATCCAGGAGATGGACACGTTCCCTACCCCCGGATTGTAAATTAAAAAAGAACGTAAACAACAACCAAAACAATGTCAACACCCACATTTGACCAACTTTTAGAGGCAGGTTGCCATTTCGGTCACCTTAAGAGAAAATGGAATCCTGCCATGGCTCCTTACATTTTCATGGAGCGCAACGGTATCCACATCATAGACCTCTACAAGACCGCAGCCAAGGTTGAAGAAGCCGCTGCTGCCTTGAAGAGCATCGCAAAATCAGGCAAGAAAGTACTCTTTGTTGCCACCAAAAAGCAGGCCAAGCAAGTAATCGCCGACAAGGCTTCATCAATCAACATGCCCTACGTAATCGAGCGCTGGCCCGGTGGTATGTTGACCAACTTCCCCACTATCCGCAAGGCAGTGAAGAAGATGGCATCAATCGACAAGATGACCAAGGACGGAACATTTGACAACCTCTCAAAGCGTGAAAAGCTTCAGATTTCGCGTCAGCGCGCAAAGCTTGAGAAGACTCTCGGATCAATCGCCGACCTCAGCCGTCTTCCTTCAGCTCTCTTCGTAGTCGATGTCCTTAAGGAGCGCATCGCAGTTGCCGAAGCCAACCGTCTTGGAATCCCCGTATTCGCAATGGTTGACACCAACTCCGATCCCACCAACGTTGACTTCGTAATCCCCGCCAACGACGACGCATCAAAGTCAATCGAGATAATCCTCGACACCGTATGCTCGGCAATGGCCGAAGGTCTTGAAGAGCGTAAGGCTGAAAAGGTTGACGCTCCCGCAGCCGAAGGCGAAGAGGCTCCCGCAGCAGCAAAGGGTGGTCGCCGTCGCGTAAACCGTCGTGCTGAAGAGGCTCCCGCAGATGAAGAAACAGCAGCCGAGGCTACCGAAGCTACTGAAGCAGAAGCCTAAAAAGCGCACACTCTCCTCAAAAACAATATTTTATAAACCCTGATAAAAAGTAAAACAGATATGGCAGTAACAATGGCCGATATTACCAAGCTCCGCGCCCTCACCAGCGCAGGCTTGATGGACTGCAAGAAAGCCCTTGCAGAAACCGACGGCGACATCCAGGCAGCCGTAGAAATCCTCCGCAAGAAAGGACAGGCGGTAGCAGCAAAGCGCGAAGACCGTCAGGCAGCCGAAGGTTGCGTGCTTTCAAAGAGCACCGGCAAGTTTGCCGCTATCATAGCTCTTAACTGCGAAACCGATTTCGTGGCACAGAACGCAGGATTCGTAGCCCTCACCCAGAAGATTCTCGATGCAGCAGTAGCTGCCGAGGCCAAGACAATTGAAGAAGTAAAGGCTCTTCAGCTCGACGGCCAGACAATCGAGGCTCTCGTAGTAGAGGAAAGCGGAAAGACCGGCGAAAAGACCGAAATCAGCGCTTACGAGTGCATCGCAGCTCCTTCAACCACCGCCTACAACCACTTCAACAACAAGCTTGCAGCCATCGTAGGCTTCAACCTTGAAGGCGTTGACGAGAAGGTTGGCCGCGATGTTGCAATGCAGGTTGCTTCAATGAACCCCGTTGCAGTTGACCGCGACAGCGTTCCCCAGTCGGTAAAGGATTCCGAGCTCAGCGTAGCAATCGACAAGACAAAGGCCGAGCAAGTAAAGAAAGCCGTAGAGGCAGCCCTCAAGAAAGCAGGCTTCAACCTCTATATCGCCGAAAATGAAGAACACCTCAACGAAGGCATCATGAAGGGCAACATCACCGAGGCTCAGGCCGAGGAGATTCGCCAACTCAAGGCTAAGGTAGCCGAAGAGAAGGCAGCCAACCTTCCCGAGCAGATGGTCAACAACATCGCTCAGGGCCGTCTTAACAAGTTCTTCAAGGAATCTTGCCTCATGGAGCAGGATTTCATCCAGGATGGCGAGTTGACCGTAGGAAAGTATCTCGACAAGGTACAAAAAGGCCTTGTTGCAGTTGACTTCAAGCGCGTCAACCTCAACCAGGACTAATCAACAAGATAGTCATAACAATTTTTTAATAAAGGAAGTCCCGTCGACCAAGTTGTTGACGGGACTTTCAATTTTTACCGCCGAAGAGGCTCTTCTATAAGGGATATTTCGTAAATTTGCACAAATTTTGCACGCATCATGAATGATAAAATGAAGAATCCCAAATACCTCCGATGGGGTATACTCGCCTTAGCCACGCTACTGGTGATAATTATTGCCGCTTTCATCCTGACGACAAAATCAATCAACGACAAGGCTGAAGAGGCTGCGCTTGCCAACGAGCAGCTACAGCTGACCAATGAACAGCTACAGCTCGCCAACGAATATCAGGCTCTCAATGTAGAGTTCCAACAATATGAAAACCAGTCACAGCTGCTCGCCAACGACTCGCTCGTGACAAAATATGCCGCTGCCAAAAGCAAAGTGGAAAAGCTGCTTCAGGAGCTAAACTCCGAGAAGAAGAAAAGCGCACAGCACATAAAGAAACTGCAGGACGAAATAGGTACGCTTAAAAACATCCTGCGTCACTATGTAGCGCAAATCGACTCGCTCGGAAAAGAAAATGCAGGACTGCGTGCCGAGAACGCCGAAATAAAGCAACGCAACCAACAGCTGAGCAACCGCGTGGCAACAGAATCGAAGCGCAACGAGATTCTGTCGGAGCGCATGACTCTCGCCGAGAAGCTGAATGTAACCGGCGTCACGCTAAATGCGCTAAAGAAGAACGGAAAGATTGAAAAGAACGTTACCAAGGCCAAGCAGCTTGAAGTGACATTCACCATACCCCAGAACAACTCAACACCCGTAGGCGAAAAGACAATCTACCTGCGCATAACCAACCCCGAAGGTGCTCTTCTCGGAGCAGGCGGCACATTCAACTTTGAAGGCGCATCGCTGCAATGCACCGCACGCAAGACCATCGAATATGCCGGTGAAGAGATTGGCGGATTACGCATCTACTGGGATGTGAACACCACCCTCACCCCGGGCGACTACACCGTTGAACTGTTCGCTGACAATTTCCGACTTATATCACGCCGCTTCACTTTGCGCAAATAGACCCCGATGTCGACACTTATCAACCTGTTCACAACCATATACGACTCCGTCAACTCAATCGAGGTCAATGTCGTGTCGTCGATTTTCAAGCTGTGTCTTAGCCTCATGCTCGGATGCTGCGTGGGCTTTGAGCGCAAACGCAAAGGCCAGATAGCGGGAGTGCGCACATTCGCACTCATATCGATGGGCGCCACATTGGCAATGCTCCTGTCGATCTACGTTCCGCAGGAGTACATGGGGCTGAAAAACGGCGACCCGGGCCGAATCGCGGCTCAGGTGGTGACAGGTATAGGTTTCCTCGGTGCCGGAGCCATCATACAGATGAAAGGCTCGGTGCGCGGACTCACCACGGCGGCCGGAATATGGATGATTGCAGCCATAGGCATGGCCGTAGGCGTGGGCATGTACACGATAGCCATCATAGCCACCGGACTCATACTCGTAGTGCTGGTCGTGGTGGAGCGTTGGGAACACCGCATAAGTGCAGGCGTGGAGTCACGCATCATACGCATCAAACTGTCGGTCATAGCCGAGGACATCGACGGCTATCGCGAAGTGCTGAATCGTCATCACGTACACCTGAGCAACGTATATGTGGAGTATGACTACATGGAGCCGATAACCCGACTGAATCTTGTCGTGCTCATGAAGGAGAGCACCAACTACATGATGCTATTCAAGGATTTGCGTCAGGTAAAGCCTACGATAGCCATATCGTTGGCCAACCAAATGAGCATATAACGCCATAACAACCCATCACAACATCATCACTGACAATGATATTCAACCTCATTTCGGCACTTGTATCTACGGCAACTGATACAACGGCCGAAAATCCTGAAATAATGTCGGACATACAACTGGAAACGCTCATATCCGACCTTGCATTCATCCTCATACTGGGCGCAGTAGTGACCGTGCTGTTCAAATGGCTGAAACAGCCTGTCGTGCTCGGCTACATCGTCGCAGGATTTCTCGCCAGCCCTCACTTTGAATATCTCCCGTCGGTGACCACCGAAAGCAACATCGAGTTCTGGGCCCAGCTTGGAATCGTGGTGCTGCTCTTTTCGCTCGGACTCGAATTCAGCTTCAAGAAGCTGCTCAACACCGGAGGATCGGCCGTAGTGACGGCGTTGATAATCGTGATAGGCATGATGGCGGCCGGATTCGGAATAGGTCACGTGCTTAACTTCTCCAACATGAACAGCCTGTTTCTGGGAGGAATGCTCTCCATGTCATCGACAACGATCATCATAAAGGCATTCACCGACCTGAATCTGCGGCAGAAAAAGTTTGCGTCACTTGTATTTGCCGTCCTCATTGTCGAAGACCTCTTTGCCGTCCTCATGATGGTGATTCTGTCGTCGATTGCAGTGAACAACAGTGTCGAAGGTGGAGAGATGCTGTTCAGCGTCAGCAAACTGGTGTTCTTCCTCGTCATCTGGTTTTTGGTTGGAGTCTACCTGCTTCCTACTTTGCTCAACGCAATACGCCGTTACCTCAACAACGAAACGCTCCTCGTGGTGTCGCTGGGATTGTGCTTCGGCATGGCGGTGTTCTCGGTCTATTGCGGATTTTCACTCGCTCTCGGAGCATTTGTCATGGGCTCGATAATAGCCGGAATAAGCTATGCCGAGCGTATCGAGCAGGTGATAACACCGGTCAAGGACCTGTTTGGTGCCGTATTCTTCATCTCGGTGGGAATGATGGTCGACCTGCATGTAATCGAAGAGTACATCTCACCCATACTCATACTGTCGTGTGTCGTAATCGTAGGCATGATAGTTTTCGGCACATTCGGAATGCTCATCACCGGACAACCGTTGCGCATAGCCATGGAGTCGGGCTTCTCCCTGACCCAAATCGGTGAATTTGCATTCATCATCGCATCGCTCGGTATGTCACTCGGTGTCCTGAACCCGATAATCTACCCTATCGTGGTGGCCGTATCGGTGATAACCACCTTCACCACCCCCTACTTCATCCGTTTGGCCGACCCGGCCTACAACTTCGTGGAGAAGCATCTGCCACGAAAACTGCATTTCCTCATCAACCGCTACACCACCAACGCGACATCGGAATGTGAAACACGAGTGCTCTGGAAAACGGTGCTGAAACGCTACTTATGGCGCATACTGCTGTACTCAAGCGTCATCATCGCAATAATATTGATCACGCTCAGATATCTGCTTCCATGGCTTGAAACCATCATTCCGTCATGGAGCCGACTTATAGCCGACATCGTAGCACTTTCATGCATGTCACCCTTCCTGCTCGCCTTGGCCATGCCGGCATCACGCAAGACCGAGCGTGAACGACTCATAGCCGCCAATGCGCGATTTGACGTCCCGCTCATCGTCATGTCACTGTTCCGCATGCTGCTGTCGCTCGGTTTCATCATCTACACCCTGAGCGCAATTCACTCAATGCGAGTGGGTTGGATAGTAGGATTCCTGATATTCATGCTGATGCTCATAGCACTGTCGGGACGACTGCGCAAGCACATGCGTCGCATTGAATCGACATTCTTCAACAACCTCAACGAGCGTGAGCTGCGCCGCAGCGGACGCAACAACAATCTTGTAAGCGACATGCACCTCGCCTACATCGAAGTGGGTTACGGATGTCCGTTTGTCGGCGACCGACTTATTGATTCAAATCTTCGACAGCGATATGGCGTGAACGTGGCCAGCATACAGCGTGGCAGCTCATTCATAGCGGTGCCCAACGGAACAATGCGAATATTCCCCGGCGACATCCTCGGAATAATCGGTACCGATGAACAGATACAGGCTCTGCTCCCGATTATCGAGCAAGGTAACGAAACCGGCGGCGAAAACGAAAACCGCGCCGACAACATAAAGCTGACCAACATCCTGCTGTCGGAAACATCACCGCTTATAGGCAAGACATCGGCCACTTCGCAGATTCGCGACAAATACAAGGCGCTGCTGGTTGCAATACAGCACTCCGACGGTACCTACGACCACCCTACAGGCAACAACCTGTTCAATCCCGGCGACATACTGTGGCTCGTAGGCGACCCCAAGCAATTAGAATCACTGAAATAAGACCATGTGGATAGTACTTGCCATAGTATCGGCGTTGTGCCTCGGCGTCTATGATGTGTTCAAGAAGCTGTCGCTCAACGCAAACAATGTACTCATCGTACTTTTCCTGAACACGCTCTTCAGCTCGTTGCTGATGGCGCCCATCATCGTAAGCGGACTCGTTGACGGTGACATAGGGCTCGGCGGCAACATCACGGGTCACCTCTACATCTTGGTCAAGGCATTTATCGTGCTCACCTCGTGGCTGTTGGGCTACTACGGCATCAAGCACCTTCCGCTCACGATAGCAGGCCCCATCAATGCGTCACGACCGGTGATTGTGCTCGTGGGCGCACTCTTAATATTCAGCGAACGGCTCAATCTCCTGCAGTGGATAGGTATCGCACTTGGTTTCTGGTCGCTCTACTTCATCAGCCGCATAGGAAGCAAGGAGGGATTCTCGCTCAAGCACAGCCGCTGGTTGTGGATGAGCCTCGGAGCCACTTTCATGGGAGCGGTGAGCGCACTCTACGACAAATATCTGCTGAAACATTACGAGCCGCTGGAAGTGCAGGCATGGTATTCGTTCTACCAGTTCATAATAATGGGCATAACGATAGCCATAATGCTGCGCACCACCAAGAATCACACCAAGTTCCAGTGGCGGTGGACCATTCCGTGCATATCACTCTTCCTCACCATAGCCGACATCGCCTACTTCTACTCACTGTCGATCGACGGCTCAATGATATCGGTGATTTCAATGATACGCCGAGGCAGCGTCATCGTGTCATTCCTCTACGGAGTCATGGCTCTCCACGAAAAGAATGTAAAGATGAAACTGATCGATCTGTCGGTACTTCTTGTGGGACTTGTATGCCTTGTTCTCGGAAGCCGCTGATTTCGGTCAAGCCTATGTCGGCATATATCATTTTTATTTTGTAAATTTGCACAAAGTAATTTTCATCAATCCATCACATTTGGACTATGCAAGAGAAAATCATCATTCTTGACTTCGGCAGTCAGACGACACAGTTAATAGGCCGTCGAGTGCGCGAACTCAACACCTATTGCGAAATTGTGCCCTACAACAAGTTTCCGCATGACGATCCGTCGGTAATAGGCGTCATTCTTTCGGGTAGCCCGTTCTCCGTTTATGACGAAAAAGCCTTCAAGGTCGACCTGAGCAACATCCGCGGCAAATATCCTATTTTGGGCATCTGCTACGGCGCTCAATTCATGTCCTATACCAACGGCGGAAAGGTAGAGCCTGCCGGCACTCGTGAATACGGCCGCGCCCACCTTGAAAAGTTTGATCACGAGAATCCCCTGCTCCACGGACTACGTGCCAACTCACAGGTGTGGATGAGCCATGGCGACACGATTACCGCCATCCCCGACAATTTCAAAATCATAGCATCGACCGACAAAGTAGCCGTTGCAGCCTATCAGGCTGAAGGCGAGAAGCTATGGGGAGTACAGTTCCACCCCGAAGTATATCACACCGAGGACGGAACCCAGCTGCTCAAGAACTTCGTAGTCGATATATGTGGCAGCCGTCAGGACTGGAGCGCGGCATCATTCATCGAAAGCACTGTGGCCGAACTCAAAAAGCAGCTCGGCGACGACAAGGTTGTGCTGGGACTTAGCGGCGGTGTCGACTCATCGGTAGCGGCTGTGTTGCTCAACAAGGCCATCGGCAAAAATCTCACCTGCATATTTGTCGATCACGGAATGTTGCGCAAAAACGAATTCAAGAATGTGCTTCACGACTACGAATGTCTTGGACTGAATGTCATAGGAGTTGACGCAAGCAAGAAATTCTTCAGCGAACTTGCAGGCGTTACCGAGCCCGAGCGCAAACGCAAAATCATAGGAAAAGGCTTCATCGATGTATTTGACGAAGAGGCCCACAAGATAAAGGATGTAAAGTGGCTTGCCCAGGGAACCATCTATCCCGACTGCATCGAGTCGCTATCCATCACAGGAACCACCATCAAGAGCCACCACAATGTGGGCGGACTACCCGAAAAGATGAACCTCAAGCTTTGCGAACCGCTTCGCCTCCTGTTCAAGGACGAAGTACGCGCCGTAGGACGCGAACTCGGAATGCCGGAGCATCTCATCAAGCGTCATCCCTTCCCCGGCCCCGGCCTTGCAGTGCGCATACTCGGTGACATAACTCCCGAAAAGGTGCGCATACTTCAAGATGCCGACGACATATTCATCCAGGGACTTCGTGACTGGGACCTTTATGACAAAGTATGGCAAGCCGGAGTGATACTGCTTCCCGTGCAGAGCGTAGGCGTAATGGGTGACGAGCGCACCTATGAACGCGCAGTAGCACTTCGCGCAGTCACCTCAACCGATGCCATGACCGCCGACTGGGCCCACCTGCCTTACGACTTCATGGCGAAAGTGAGCAACGACATCATCAACAAGGTGAAAGGCGTAAACCGAGTTTGCTACGACATCTCCTCCAAGCCACCGGCCACAATCGAGTGGGAGTAGCTTTGTTTCCGTCAGACAACGAACTTATCATAAGCCCCGGCTATGCCGGGGCTTATTTTTTATCTCGCGGAAAGGCCGACAACAAAAATCACGATATGTTGTGATTTTTGCTCTATTTATAAAATATTTTTTCGTATATTTGCAAAAACCACAATATATTGTGAAAATGGAATCCATAGGAGAACGAATAAAACAACGCCGCAAAATGCTCAACATAACCCAAGAGCAGCTTGCCGATATTGCAGAAGTAGGCATAAACACCTTGACGAAAATAGAACGTGACGAGGGAAACCCGACTTTGAAAGTCCTGCTAAAAGTACTTGACACCCTCGGCCTTGAAATAAAAATAACCATTAAAACTATGAATCAATAATGAGAAGGGCAAACGTATATATAAACAATGTATTAGCCGGAGTAATCGTTGAAAATAATCGCAATGATTACATATTCCAGTATGATAACACATACTATCAAAACCGTTCAAATCCACCGGTAAGCCTGACACTTCCGCTTACTCAACAAGAGTATCGTTCCACTCACCTGTTTCCGTTCTTCTCCAACATGTTATCGGAAGGAAGCAATCGCCGCGTTCAGTCCCGATTCCTTAAAATTGACGAAAACGATAATTTCGGACTATTGTTGGCAACTGCACAATACGACACTCCGGGAGCCATTACCATAAAACCCATTAAATGATGGAAATAGATCACTGCCCCTCACTTCTCATTCCGGGTTATTCAACCTATTCTCCGACAGCGTTGAAAAGGCTCACATCAGGACTTCCGGTAAGCCACGTGCTCCCCTATACTTCTCTCGCATCAAATGAAGTAATAACTAAATTCAATTCAAACAGAAAAAGAATGTCGTTATCAGGGGCACAGCCAAAGTACTCCTTTACAATTCACGATGATAAGTTCACTTTGACACAAGAAGGTGAGCAAGGGCGATACATACTCAAGCCTCGACTCACCGACTACCTCCACCCAGAATTCGGGCCTGCCAATGAGCATCTCACCATGCAAATTGCAGAACAAGTATATGGAATCGACACGGCGCCCAACGCAATCTGCCTTTTTGAAAACGACGAGATGGCCTATATAACGCGACGATATGATGTTGACAACGACGGCAATAAGATACAGCAAGAGGACTTTGCGTCGCTTGCCGGAGTGTCGGAGGACACAAACGGTAAAAATTATAAATATGACACTCGAAGTTATGAAGACATAGCCACTTTGATTAAAAAGTATCTGCCTGCGGCAAAAATAGAACTTGTAAAGTTCTTTGACTTGATGTTGTTCAACTTCTTGTTTGCAAACGGTGACGCTCATTTGAAAAACTTTTCAATCATAAGACGCCCCGATGGAAGCAATACTCTATCTCCGGCATATGACTTAATCAACACGCTGATACACATCCCCGATGACACGATATTTGCCCTCGACAAAGGCCTGTTCTCATCTAAAGAGAATCCAACCATACCTACCGGGGCGGCGTTCTATGAGTTCGGGCTGACAATGGGGTTGGGTGAGAAAATCGTCAAAAAGGAGTTAACGCGCTTCTGTCGCGAGTATCCCGATATAGATCGGTTAATCGATGCATCATTCCTGTCGAATGAGCTAAAACGCACTTATCGACTGATATATCGCACACGATTGAAAAGTTACCTTCAAGCGGGCATTGATTGAGCGGAAATATTATGGTTCATTAAGAATTGACGCTATAGTGTGATTGACTTTTTTTCGTAACTTTGTATTACAATTATAATTTCATTTAACAATTAAACTGAACAGAAAAAAATGGCACAATGGTTTGAATGTAAAGTGCGCTACGATAAATTGATGGAAAACGGTATGCAAAAGAAGGTCAACGAGCCTTACATGGTTGACGCTCTAAGCTTTACCGAAGCCGAAGCACGCATAATCGAGGAGGTAACCCCGTTCATTTCAGGCGACTTTTCAGTATCGGCTGTAAAGCGCACCAACATATCGGAAATATTCTGGGACGACTCAGCCGACAAGTGGTATCACGTAAAGGTAAACTTCATCACCATCGATGAGAAAAGCGCGGTAGAAAAGAAAACCACATCCCACATACTCGTAGCCGCAACCGACTTCAAAGGCGCACTCGACAACTTCATGGAAGGCATGAAAGGCACAATGGCCGACTTCGAGATAGCCTCCATCGCCGAAACCACTATAATGGATGTTTACAAGGCCAAGCTGTCATCTACCTCACCTGCTGAAGCATAACAAATCACTCCTCGGCTCGCCATGAACGACATAGCGCAACGCATACACGACATCAAAGCCAATCTCCCCGGAAACGTGGAGCTGGTAGCGGTGTCAAAATTCCACCCCAAGGAAGCCATAATGGAGGCTTACGAAGGTGGTCACCGAGTATTCGGCGAAAGTCGTGCCAATGAACTGGTAGAAAAAGCACGTTCACTGCCCGATGACATAGAGTGGCACTTCATAGGCCATCTGCAGACCAACAAAGTGTCAACCGTAGTGCCCTACGTGAAGATGATTCACAGTGTCGACTCGGAGCGACTGCTCATTAAGATCAACAATGCTGCATGCGACACATACCGTCAGGTTGATGTGCTCCTTCAGCTTCACGTGGCCTTGGAAGAAACCAAATTCGGATTCACACTCGATGAAATCAACGAGCTGCTCGGCACCGGGTTGCTCGATCGACTCAACATGGTAAAGATAAGAGGCGTCATGGGCATGGCCTCTAATGTCGACGACGAGAACAGAATACGACAGGATTTCATGGCTATAAAATCGGCTTTCGACGCGCTAAAAGTGAAATATTTCGCCGACGACAATGACTTCAACATCATAAGCATGGGCATGAGCCACGACTATGAAATTGCCGTAGAATGCGGCAGCAACATGGTCAGAATAGGAACAACAATATTTGGAGAGAGAGAATATTAGTAATTCAGCCGATTTGCATTATGTTTTATAGCATCATTGCAATGTCGGCTGAAATTTTTTAGTTAAATTTACGCGATTATACTAATATCTTAAATTAATCATCAAATAACCAACTGTTCATAACAAACAATGGAAACAACTCAATCTAAATCGAACGGACGATTAATCGCAATCATTGCAATGTTCTTCATATTTGCAATGATATCTTTCGTCACAAATCTTGCGGCCCCAATCGGCACTATATGGGGAAATGAATTTGAAGGTAACAGCGTGCTCGGAATGATGGGCAACATGATGAACTTCCTCGCCTACCTCTTCATGGGTATCCCGGCAGGAAACCTTCTCGTAAAAATCGGTTATAAAAAGACCGCACTGTGGGCCATGGCAGTGGGCGTAATCGGTCTTTTCGTTCAATATCTTTCAGGAGTGATCGGTACCGACACCTCCCTCTTCTCGATGACATCAAGCATCGATGAAGGCGGACAAATGGTAACAAAGGAATTTGTAGTTCGCTTGAACTTCTTCGTATATCTGCTCGGAGCATTCATCTGCGGTTTCTGCGTGTGCATGCTCAACACAGTCGTAAACCCCATGCTCAACCTTCTCGGTGGCGGCGGCAACAAGGGCAACCAGCTTCTTCAGACAGGCGGTGCGCTCAACTCACTCTCGGGAACTCTTACTCCCCTCTTCGTAGGCGCACTCATCGGCCAGCTCTCCAAGTCAACCACAATGCAGGCCGTTGCACCCCTGTTGTTCATCGCAATCGGCGTATTCGTTGCAGCATTCATCGTAATCTCATTCGTAAGCATACCCGAACCCAACCTTGCCAAGTCGGGCGCCAAGAAAGTAAAATACAGCCACAGCCCCTGGAACTTCCGTCACACCGTGCTTGGTGTAATCGGTATATTCATCTACGTAGGTATCGAAATCGGCATCCCCGGCACCCTCAACTTCTACCTTGCCGACCAGAAGGCATCGGGAGCAGGCGTGATAGGTGACGCATCGACAATCGCCGGAGCCATTGTAGCAATCTACTGGCTGCTCATGCTCGTAGGCCGAAGCCTCAGCGGTGCCATCAGCGGCAAGATATCGACCCGCATTCAGCTCATCACCGTGTCGGCAGTAGGTATATGCCTCGTCATCGCCGCTATATGCCTCCCCAAGAGCATCACCGTAAGCGTGCCCTCATTCATCTACAGCGGCCCTGCCGGCGAAATAGCCTCGGTACCCGTAAGCGCCTATCTCCTCGTATTGTGCGGACTCTGCACATCGGTAATGTGGGGCGGCATCTTCAACCTTGCAGTCGAAGGCCTTGGCAAATACACCGCTCAGGCATCGGGCATCTTCATGATGATGGTTGTAGGCGGCGGCGTATTACCTCTCGTTCAGCAATTCATAGCCAAGGAAGCCGGTTACATGACAAGCTACTGGCTCATCGTGGCATGCCTCGGCTATCTTCTCATCTACGGCCTCGTAGGATGCAAGAATGTCAACACCGACATTCCCGTCGACCTTGAGGACGAACTTAAAGAGGAACTCGTGTAATGTAAATAAACATTATTAATCCTAATATAACAACCTAAACTTAATTAACCTTATGGACAAAAACGTTTTAAATCGCGCAGCCGACAATATCCGTGTCCTTGCAGCTTCAATGGTGGAAAAGGCCAAGTCAGGCCATCCCGGAGGTGCTATGGGCGGTGCCGACTTTGTCAACGTGCTCTACTCTTCTTTCTTAGTAACCGATCCTGACAATCCCACCTGGATTGCACGTGACCGCTTCTTCCTCGATCCCGGTCACATGTCATCAATGCTATATGCAGTGCTCGCCCTTACCGGCAAGTACACCGTTGACGAGCTTAAGGAATTCCGCCAGTGGGGAAGCGTAACTCCCGGTCACCCCGAAGTTCACCCCGAACGTGGCGTTGAAAACACCTCAGGTCCCCTCGGACAAGGTCATGTAATGGCAGTGGGTAGCGCAATTGCCGAGCGCTTCCTCCAGGCTCGTTTCGGCGACTGGATTGCCCATAAGACTTACGCATTCATCTCCGACGGTGGTATACAGGAAGAGATTTCACAGGGCGCAGGCCGTCTTGCAGGATATCTCGGACTGAACAACCTCATCATGTTCTACGACAGCAACGACATCCAGCTCTCTACCGAGGTTAAGGCCGTTACTGCCGAAGACACCGCTGCCAAGTATCGCGCTTGGAACTGGAACGTAATCGAAGTTGACGGTACCGATCCCCTTGCAATGGCAGGAGCTCTCGAAACCGCCATCGAGGAGAAGCACCGTCCTACAATCATCATAGGCAAGACCGTTATGGGTCGCGGCGCAGTCACCGCCGAAGGCGAGTCTTACGAAGGCAAGTGCTCAACCCACGGTAACCCCTTGAGCAAGTCAGGTGCATCCTACGAAAAGACCATGGAACACCTCGGAGCCGATCCCAAGGATCCCTGGCACATCTGGGAAGACACCAAGAAGCTCTATGCCGACCGTGCCGAAGTGCTTCGCGCAACAGTGAAGCTCCGTCACGAAGAGGAGAAGGCTTGGCGTGCAGCCAATCCCGAGCAGGCTGCTCTTCTTGACAGCTACATCGCAGGCAAGCTTCCCGAAATCGACTGGAAGGCTATCGCCCACAAGCCCAACATCGCAACCCGTCAGGCATCGGCCGATGTACTCGGCGAGCTTGCAAAGAAGGTTGGCAACATGATTGTAGCTTCAGCCGACCTTGCCAACTCTGACAAGACCGACGGATTCCTCAAGAACACCCACGCCCTCACTCACGGCGACTTCAGCGGCGCATTCCTTCAGGCAGGTGTTGCCGAGCTTACAATGGCCGCCATCATGAACGGTATAGCACTCCACGGAGGTTGCATCGCAGCTTGCGGTACATTCTTCGTATTCTCCGACTACATGAAGCCCGCAGTGCGTATGGCAGCCCTTATGGAACTTCCCGTTAAGTACATCTGGACACACGACGCATTCCGCGTAGGCGAGGACGGCCCGACTCACGAACCCGTTGAGCAGGAAGCTCAGATACGCCTCATGGAAGAGCTCCGCAACTTCAAGGGCGAACCCAGCATGCTCGTTCTCCGTCCCGGTGACGCTGCTGAAACATCGGTTTGCTGGAAGATGGCGATGGAGAACACCAAGACTCCTACCGCCCTCATCCTCAGCCGTCAGGACATCCCCGACCTGCCCGCAGCAAGCGGCGACCGCTACAACGAAGCACTCGGTGCTGAAAAGGGCGGTTATGTGGTAGTAGACGCAGCCAACCCCGATGTAACCCTCGTTGCCAACGGTTCAGAAGTATCACTTCTCGTAGAGGTTGCCAAGCTTCTCGGCGCTGAAGGCGTAACTGCACGCGTTGTGTCAGTTCCATCAATCGGTCTGTTTGAAGTACAGCCTCAGGATTACCGCGACAGCGTTATTCCCGCCAACGGCAAGGTATTCGGTCTTACCGCGGGTCTTCCCTCTACCCTTCGCGGCGTAGTAGGTCGCAACGGCGAAGTATTCGGTCTTGACCACTTCGGAGCATCGGCACCCTACAAGGTACTTGATGAGAAGTTCGGCTTCACCGCTCCTGCAGTTCTCGCTCAGGTTAAAGCCTATCTTGCAAAATAATTTGCATCGACAATCTTGATTAAAATAAGCAGGGGATGCCCGTAAAGGCATCCCCTGTTCTATTTATATCCTCGCTTGCGGGAACCGATCATGAACCGCATACACCTCTAAAAGAAAAGGATTCAATCCCCAATGAGGGAATTGAATCCTTTTTAAGTATTGGATAAGGAATTTATTATTCCTTGATCTTAGCCTTGATGAACTCGCGGTTAAGACGAGCGATGTTGCTCAGTGAGATGCACTTGGGACATTCAGCAGCACAAGCACCGGTGTTGGTACAGTTACCGAATCCAAGCTCATCCATCTTCTTAACCATTGCACGAGCGCGACGGGCACGCTCAACCTGACCCTGGGGAAGAAGAGCAAACTGGCTTACCTTAGCCGAAACGAAGAGCATTGCCGAACCGTTCTTACAAGCAGCCACACAGGCACCGCAACCTATACAGGTAGCCGAGTCCATAGCAGCGTCAGCTGCAGTCTTGGCGATGGGAAGGCTGTTGGCATCCTGAGCGCCGCCACAGTTGAACGATACATAACCTCCGGCCTGCTGAATCTTGTCAAATGCATTACGGTCGACCATGAGGTCCTTTATAACGGGGAATGCAGCCGAACGCCAGGGTTCTACGGTGATTGTTTCACCATCGTGGAAGCGGCGCATATAGAGCTGGCATGTTGTAGCTCCGGTAGCGGGTCCGTGGGGATGTCCGTTGATATAAAGTGAGCACATACCGCAGATACCCTCGCGGCAGTCGTGGTCGAAGACTACGGGCTCTTCATGATTCTCAACGAGCTGCTCGTTGAGGATGTCAAGAGTTTCAAGGAAAGAGGTGTCGGTATCGGTCTCGACTGTATAAGTCTTGAATTCACCCTTAGCCTTTGGCCCGGCTTGACGCCAAATCTTAAGATTAACAGTTATATTTGCCATTTGAGTTTACTTTCTAATGTTGTGTGAAATTTTATGACTTATAGTTACGTGTCTGAACCTTGATAGCCTCATAGTGCAGGGGCTCCTTGATGAGTTCGGGCGCCTTTTCGTCGCTTCCCTGGTAATCCCAGCATGAAACGTAGAAGTAGTTGGCGTCGTCACGCTTGGCCTCACCCTCTTCAGTCTGATACTCTTCACGGAAGTGACCGCCGCAGCTTTCGTTACGGTTAAGAGCGTCATAAGCGATGAGCTCACCCATGGTGATGAAGTCGTTCAGGCGGAATGCCTTGTCGAGCTCAACATTCATGCCTTCGGCAGTGCCGGGCACATAAAGGTTGGTTTCAAATTCCTTACGTATCTCTTTCAGGCGCTGAAGAGCAATCTTCAAGCCCTCTTCGTTACGTGCCATTCCGACATACTCCCACATAA
The DNA here is from genome assembly GCF_004793735.1 of Muribaculum sp. NM65_B17. Classification (NCBI taxonomy): domain Bacteria; kingdom Pseudomonadati; phylum Bacteroidota; class Bacteroidia; order Bacteroidales; family Muribaculaceae; genus Muribaculum; species Muribaculum sp. NM65_B17. The sequence goes on along the minus strand of NZ_SRYY01000003.1, from coordinate 356,965 downwards.
CGTGTCCGAGTTCCTTGTGGATAGAGTCGACCGAGCGCTTTCCGTTGGTCTTGAGAAGCTTCTCCTGAGCGGCGATACACTTGGCCTCGGCTTCGTCAAATTCCTTGGTGTCGGTAGAGAAGCGGGGAACTGTGATCTGATCCGACAGATAGTTCTGGATTGTGTAGGGAAGCACGAAATAACCGTCGGCAAGACCCTGCATAAGAGCCGAAGCACCAAGACGGTTGGCACCGTGATCCGAGAAGTTACACTCGCCGATGGCAAACAAGCCCTTCAACGAAGTCTGCAACTCATAGTCAACCCAGATACCACCCATTGTATAATGGATGGCGGGGAATATCATCATCGGTTCGTCGTAAGGCGATACATCGGTGATCTCCTCATACATGTCGAAGAGGTTGCCGTAGCGCTGTGCCACTGCATCCTTGCCAAGACGGTTGATGGCGTCGCTGAAGTCGAGGAACACGGCAAGACCGGTGTTGTTGACACCGAAGCCCTTGTCGCAGCGTTCCTTGGCGGCACGCGATGCAACGTCACGGGGTACGAGGTTACCGAATGCCGGGTAGCGGCGCTCGAGATAGTAGTCGCGATCCTCTTCGGGAATCTGCGAACCGCGAATCTCACCTGCCTGAAGCTTCTGAGCATCCTCAAGCTTCTTGGGCACCCAGATACGGCCGTCGTTACGAAGCGACTCCGACATGAGGGTCAGCTTTGACTGCTTGTCGCCGTGTACGGGAATACAGGTGGGGTGAATCTGAACGTAGGCGGGGTTTGCGAAGTATGCGCCCTTACGGTAGCATGCCATAGCCGCGCTACAGTTACATCCCATTGCGTTGGTCGAAAGGAAGTAAGCGTTACCGTAACCGCCGGTGGCGATAACCACTGCGTGAGCGGCAAAACGCTCAAACCTACCTGTCACAAGATTCTTGGCGATAATACCGCGGGCACGGCCGTCGATCATAACCACGTCGTGCATCTCGTAACGGTTGTAGCTCTTCACCTTGCCGAGTTGAATCTGGCGGTTAAGCGAAGAGTAGGCACCGAGAAGGAGCTGCTGACCTGTCTGGCCCTTGGCATAGAATGTACGTGATACCTGGGCACCGCCGAATGAACGGTTGGCAAGCAAGCCGCCGTATTCACGAGCGAAAGGTACGCCCTGAGCCACACACTGGTCGATGATGTTGTTTGACACCTCGGCAAGACGATAAACGTTGGCCTCGCGTGCACGGTAGTCACCACCTTTTACTGTATCATAGAATAGACGATACACCGAGTCACCGTCGTTCTGATAGTTCTTTGCTGCGTTTATACCACCCTGCGCTGCAATTGAGTGAGCGCGACGGGGCGAATCCTGAATGCAGAAATTCAATACGTTGAATCCCATTTCGGCAAGCGAAGAGGCAGCCGAAGCTCCGGCAAGACCGGTACCTACGACGATGATGTCGAGGCGACGCTTGTTGGCGGGGTTCACGAGTTTTTGATGAGCCTTGTAGTTGGTCCATTTCTCAGCGATAGGACCTTCCGGGATTTTAGAATCAGCCGGATTCATCACTTTAACGTTTTCTTTAGTATTTTCCATATCGCTAATTAGTTTTCGGGTTGTTCTTCAATCGGTTGAGCGGCAGGAGCTGCTTCATTGTCAATCATGAAGTAGTCGAGGAACGCCTTGGCATGCTGATACTTCGACAGCAATTCCTGATGGCTTTCGGGAGTAAGTCCGGTCTGCATCTGAACCTGAGGATCGCTGAGCTGAGCGGCAAACTGAGGATCGCTGAGCACATTGAGGTTCTGCTCGATAACCATCGGGAGCTGCTCGCTTGAAACACGGTCAACGGGAAGACCTACCATCTTGCCGATAACGCCTACATACTGGCTGCGGAGTGCGTCGTCAGTCTTGTAGAAATCGTTGTGAGCGTTTACTGTGAACACTACAGCCTGGGCAATGAAGAGGGCAATAACGATTGTTGTCCACCAGCACGAAATTTTCTTGAGGCGGGGAAGCCATGTGTCATTGTCCCAACCGCATGACTGGAACATCGACCAGAAACCATGGTTCATGTGGAACCACAATGCGATGAAGCCGATGATGTAGACGATCGGAGTGTAAACCATGGAGAAAGCCTCCTGGATGAACAGCGTACCCATCGACGGAGGAAGTGTGCCTTCCACACCGCGAATTTCCTGAAGCTGCATCTTGGCCCAGAACTGGATGAGATGCACAACGAGGAATGCAAGTACAACGATACCGAGCACGAGCATGTTCTGCGACGACCATTCTACGCTCTTGGGCTTGGCGGTTACAGCATAGCGGTCGTTACCGCGAGCCTTACGGTTTTGAAGTGTCAACCACACTGCATAAATAATGTGTATGATGAAGAGAAGCGCAAGACCGGCCGAGGCTGCAAGTGCATACCAGTTGGCGCCAAGCAACTCACATATTACATTGTAAGATGCCGGCCAGACAATGGCTACTGCGTTCATCAAGCAGTGAAACGTTACAAATAGGACGAGGCACGCTCCGGTGATAGCCATGACGAGCTTCCTTCCTATAGATGAGCTTGTTAACCACATAGTAGTTTTGAAATTAGAAAATTAGAAAATTAATTGATTATTGTAAGTTACTTAAAAGCTATCGATTACTATGCAAAATTAAGATAATTTATGCGCTGCTACAAATATTAAAGAAAAAATTCATTATTAAATGTGTCTTTTTGATAACGTGACATCGAAAATATATGTTATAAAACATAAATGCGTTTTTTTGCCGATAAAAATTGTGTAAATACAATCAAAAATACTTAAACTTGCACTGTGAAATTATACAAACCAAAACAATTAACTAAAACAACAATTATATCGTTATTTTTAACCCTCTTTTTCACCTAAGCAAAACAGATGATAAAACGCGCCTGTTTATTTTTGTAGCACGAAAAAAGGCGACCTGAAAAAATCATGTAAATACCACCAGACAACATTCAAGTAAAACATTCAAAGAATCCATCAATAATAGTAGATAGATTTCTCATGAATGTAAGGACGGCAGGGCTTGTGATAAGTAATGCCGTCTGTTTTTTGTGTATTAGACGGTTTATGTGTAATTTTACACCCTTAAACGGCCGATTGCCGTCAACAACATCACAATCACAGTAATCGCAAAATGACCAGCATAACCCGATACATCACTGCGGCAATAGCATTGACTGCCATAATTTGGCTCATCGCAATAAGCGCAAAGAGCTGTAAAGCCGACTCTTCTCAGGTATTTCCGTCCACAGTCGATACAATCAACAACTTCTACACTCATCTTGATTCGATGCCCGACGGCGGATGTGTCAGGTTGAAAATCAACCCCATAGGCGGTTCTTTGCCGCGAGTGTTCAACGACAGCAACTATATTCATCTGAACGAAGCACAGGCTATAGGCATCAAGCCCATCTCCAATCCGGCCGATGCATGGCACATAAAGCGTCCGTTGCGTCACATAGGCACCTGCCGCGAATATTACCTCGACGACCTCACCCACTCGCTCCCGTTTCTCGTGCCCGAAGCGGCCGACCTGCTGCGTGACATAGGCCAACGCTTCAACGACTCGCTCATGGCCCGTGGTGGCGGCAGCTACCGCTTGAAAGTGACGAGCGTACTCCGCACAGGCAGCAGCGTCACCAGCCTGCGCCGCCGCAATGTCAACGCGGTCGAGGCTTCGGCCCATCAGTACGGAACCACCTTCGACATCAGCTATGCCAAGTTCATCTGCGACTCAGTGACGGTGGCACGCACACAGGAGGACCTGAAAAACCTGCTTGCCGAGGTTTTGAAGCAACTTCGCGACGAGCAACGCTGTTATGTAAAGTATGAGCGCAAGCAAGGTTGCTTCCACATAACCGCCCGACGGCCTAAAAACGACAACATAGAATCATCATCCGATGGAAAAGAACAAGCAAAAGAGTCCTAAGCCCCTTTGGCGCAAGCTGCTGAAAGCCGCAGCCTGGATTGTAGGCGTGGTGCTGCTCCTCATGGTGCTGACGCTGGGTGGCATTGTGTGGATTCTCACGCCGCAAAAGCTGACACCGCTAATCGAAAAGACAGCCAACGGCTACATCGACGGACGCCTCAACCTGTCACGCGCCGAGCTCACCGTGTGGAAAACATTTCCGCACCTCTACATCGACATCGATTCGCTCACTCTCACCGGCAACGCATTCAACTCACTCGACCCTGCTCAGCGCGAGTCGCTGCCCGTGTATGCCGACACAATAGCCACCGTCGACCGCTTCCACGGCGGAGTGAACGTGATGGCGCTCCTCATCGGCAAGATACGCCTCTACGATGTGGAGCTTAAGTCGATGCAGCTTAACGCAGTTGTCTACGACAGTGTCACGGCCAACTACAACATCGTTCCGCCAAGTGCCGACGACAATCCGGAGTCCGCCACTTCGATTCCCGACATAACCATCAACCGGTTTGACATAATCGACGCTCTCGATGTGCGATATTTCTCGGCAGCCGACAGCATCGATGTCGCGCTACGGCTCAGCAACTCCCGCCTTAAGGGCAACGACCCTGGCTACGACATAACGATGGACAGCCGCCTGTCGGCCATGATTTCGCCCGACATAAACATCGACTCGCTGCGCGTGGGCATCAACGGACGGCTCGACTGGCACCACGACCGCCCGCAGGAGCTCGAGCTGAAGGATTTCACCCTGGCTGTCAACGAGCTGTCGACACGTTTCGACTCCAGGCTCAAGCTTTGGGACGAATTCACCGTCGATGACCTCGACTTGACCGTAACGCCATTCTCGCCCGCTCAGGCACTTGCCTCAATCCCCGCACAATGGAGGCCCCAACTGCCTGCATTTGACACCGACATGAGTATAGCGATGACGGCCAAGCTTGCCAAGCCCTATATTCCTGCCACCGACAGCCTGCCCTCGATGACCGTGACCGTCGACATTCCGCGATGCTCGGGCTACTACGACAAATATCATTGGGATGCCTTATCCCTTGAGGCCGAGGCAAATGTCAACGGCGACGACATCGACAAGTCGGTGGTTACGGTGAAATCGCTCACCGCATCGGCCGACGGCGTGAAACTGTCGCTCAACGGCACGGCCACGGCATTGATGACCGACCCCGCTGTCGATGCCGACATTACGGCATCGGCCGACTTCAACCGAATTGCCAAGGCCATGAAATCGGACATTCCAGGCACAATCGCCGGAAAGCTCGACATAGACACCCACGTAAAGATGCAGCTGAGTCACCTTAACAAAAACTCTTTCCACAACATGCTGCTCAACGGCACGCTCACGCTTAAAGAGTTTGACTACGACTCACCCGACACCGACACGCACATCTACACTCACCTGTCGGAGTTCAAGCTCGGCACCAACGAAAGCTTCGTCCGCGACACCAATCGCGTAGACTCGCTGCTTACGGCATCGGTCAGCATCGACACCGCCGCCTTCACCGGCCGGGGAGTGTCGCTTTTCGCCAGGTCGCTGAAACTCGGAGCCGGATGCAGCAACAACTCATCGTCATCCGACACCACTGTCGTGACACCCATCGGCGCAACATTCCGTGCCGAATACATAAACTTCCTGTCAAGCGACGACTCCACCAAGGTGAGGCTGAACAACATCCGCGCCTATGCCGCGCTGAAGCGTTACGAAGGCCAGGCGCGAGTACCGCAACTCGGCATGAACATAGCCACCGAACAGGCCCAGTATGCCGACCGTTACAATCGCCTCATATTGCGTGACGGACAGTTCAACATATCGGCTCACCTCAGGCAGACCCCCGTCGTGAACCGCAGACTGAAAATGCGTTACGACTCACTGCGCGCACAACATCCCACCCTTTCGACCGACTCCATAATCGCCATGATGCGGCAAATGTCGTCACGCAACAGCCGTCACGACTACGAAACCCTCGATCTCACAGTAGGCACCTCCATGCAGCGGCTTCTGCGCCAATGGGATGTGAAGGGCTCCATAAAAGCCAAGCGCGGAGGCATGTTCACGCCATTCTTCCCCGTGAGAAACAGGCTCAGCAATGTCGTCCTTGAATTTACCACCGACAGCGTCACGCTCGACAGCGTGAGATACGATGTCGGCCGCTCCGACTTCTTGATTTCGGGAAAGTTGCGCAACATCAGGCGCGCATTCTCCTCGGGCGGCACTTTGCAGGCCGACCTCAACGTGACAAGCGACTCTCTCAACGTTAACGAAATCGTGCAAGCCGCCTACGCCGGATCGGCTTTCGCCGAGAAGGCCGGCGAAGGAGTTGTCACAACCGCGACAGTCGACAACACCGGTCAGCTCGACAGCCTCGCATCGGCGGCTGCGGCCTCAGGCGAAACGAGCGCACTGCTTGTCCCCACCAACCTGCGGGCCAACATATCGGTCAAGGCACGTAACATCATATACTCCGACGTGGCGATGCACGACTTCAACGGTGAACTTATCGTGAACCGGGGAGCCATAAACTTGCGCGACCTCTCGGCGTCGTCCGACATAGGAAGCGCTCGCCTCACCGCGCTCTACTCGGCACCCCGCAAGAGCGACATACGATTCGGCATGGGACTCGTGCTCAACGGTGTCAACGTGCACCAGTTCCTCAACATGATGCCTGCAGTCGACTCGCTGATGCCGCTGCTCAACAGCTTCGAGGGCATAATCGACGCCGACATAGCGGCCACCGCCGACATCGACTCGCTGATGAACATCGAGCTACCGTCGCTTGAAGCGGCGATAAAGCTCTCGGGGCGTGACCTCGTGCTTCTCGATGCCGAAACCTTCCGCACTCTATCCAAGTGGCTCATGTTCAAGGACAAGAAAGTCAACCGCATCGCATCGATGGATGTCGAGATGCTTGTCGAGAACTCGACGGTCGAGATGTTCCCCTTCGTCTTCGACTTCGACCGTTACCGGCTTGCGGTGATGGGTTCCAACGACCTGGCCCTTAACTACAAGTATCACATATCGGTGCTGAAGTCACCGCTGCCGTTCAAGTTCGGACTCAACATTTCGGGCAACGCCGACAAGATGAAAATCAGGCTCGGAGGCGCGAAATACAAACCCAATCAGTCGGGCGAGCGCATAGCGATCGTCGACACCACGCGCATCAACCTCATGCGCGAAATCGAGCGCGTATTCCGCCGAGGCACCAACGCCGCCCGTGTAGGCCGACTGAATGTAAGCCGTCGCCCCGAAGCCATAAATTTCAGTGCCGAGGGCGACACAATATCCCACGCCGACTCGCTCATATTTATAAAGGAGGGGCTTATTCCGGCTCCGCCGAAACCCGAGCCCATCCCTGACGAGCAAAAGGACAACAAGAAAAAATCACGCAAGAAATGATTGACGAGCAAAAAGCAATACTTAACTACCTCGCACGACGCGACCTGATGAGCTTCTCCCCTGTGGCGGCGCTTATCGACATGGACGGCACCCTCTATGACTCGATGGGACACCATGCCGACGCATGGCATCGCCTCATGACCGAGGAGGGCATTCCCACCGATCACGACGAGTTTTACCTCTATGAAGGCCGCACGGGAGTGTCGACCATCAACCTGCTGTTTCAGCGCACATTCGGCCATGATGCGACTCCCGAACAGGCCGCCGAGCTATATCATCGCAAAACGATATATTTCAGCGCCATGCCGCCGGTCGAGCCTATGCCGGGCGCAACGCGCATGGTCGACCTGCTCATGTCGCGCAACATCACCACGGTACTCGTCACCGGTTCGGGCCAGAACTCGCTCCTAAACCGCCTCGATGCCGACTACCCGGGAGCGTTCCCGCCCGACCGCAGGGTCACTTCGCGCGATGTGAAACACGGCAAGCCCAATCCCGAGCCCTTCCTCAAGGCCATGGAACTTGTCAACGCATATCCCGAAAACTGCATAGCCATCGACAACGCTCCGCTCGGGGTCATGTCGGGACACGCATCGGGAGCATTCACCATAGGAGTTGTCACAGGCCCCATCCCCGAACAACAGCTCATCGATGCAGGAGCCGACATCATCTACCATTCGATGCCGCAACTCGCCGAGCGACTCCCCCTGCTGCTCGACACTTTCAACACATCAATCTGAAATACATGACGATGATGAAACATCAAGACATAATATTCACCAATTCCGTTGCCGAGCGACTCTCCTCTATTATTGAAAGCATGAACTGCTCGGGCACATTCATCCTCGTGGATGAAAACACCGATAATCATGTGTTGTCAAAGATTGTCGGGAAGTTTCCCGCAATCGACAACGCTGCAGTCATAAAAGTAAAGCCCGGCGATGTCAACAAGAATCTCGATTCGCTCGTCCATATATGGAACGAGTTGCAGCGCGCCGGAGCCAACCGTCGTTCCCTGATGGTCAATCTCGGCGGAGGCATGGTCACCGACATGGGAGGCTTCGCCGCCGCCACATTCAAGCGCGGCATCCACTTCATCAATGTCCCCACCACCCTGCTGTCGGCCGTCGACGCAGCCGTGGGCGGAAAGACCGGAATCAACTTCAACGGGCTTAAAAATGAGATAGGCTCATTTCGCGAAGCCGACGCCGTAATAATCTCCACCTGCTTCCTCGACACACTGCCCGTAGAGGAAATCCGCTCGGGCTATGCCGAAATGCTGAAGCACGGACTCATCGACAGCGCCGAAGCCTACCACCGCCTGCTGGAATGCGATGTCACGTCAATCGATAGCGAGCGCATGCTTGCACTGCTTGAGGAGTCGGTGAGCGTAAAGCGCCGAATCGTGGAGGAGGATCCCACCGAAAAGGGCATACGCCGCGCCCTCAACCTGGGTCACACCGCAGGGCACGCCTTCGAGAGCCTCGCAATGCGACGCGGCAACCCCGTGCCTCACGGCTACGCAGTAGCCTGGGGCTGTGTCGTGGAACTCGTGCTGAGTCATCTTGCCATGGGACTCCCCAGCTCGGAGCTGAAGCGGTTTGCCGACTATGTCTACAACAACTACGGCATATTCCCCATAACCTGCGACGACTACCCCGCATTGCTGGAGCTGATGCATCACGACAAAAAGAACACCTCGGGCGACATCAATTTCACCCTCCTGAGCGAAATTGGCCGTGTACACATTGACTCGATATGCAGTGAGGACGACATAAAGACAGCACTCGACATATTCCGCGACCTGATGCACATTTAGGCCCCTCGCAGCCGTCAACAGCCACCCGCACACCCGTCTTGCACGAAAAAATGCGGCAAAAGTTGATTAATTGGAAGATAATGTATAACTTTGCGGCGGATTTTCAAAAAACTATCGTGGGAAAATTTTCAGCTTATAAGCTCCCGTTAAAGTCATTGCCTGTTGGCAGCCAAGAATTTGACTACCATCTTGACAAGCAATTCTTCGTGGATATGGAGAGTTCCGACATCCACGGAGCCAATCTTGATGTGCATGTAACAGTAGTCAACAAAGGCGACATCTATGACATGACCATAGACATTGCCGGCGAGATAACCTTGGTATGCGACCGCTGCCTTGACGACCTTGAGTGGCCCGTTGATACGAGCTACCACATCTTCGTCAAGTATGGGCCCGACTTCAACGACGACTCCGACGAGTTGCTCGAAATTCCCGAAGGCGACGCCTATCTCAACATCGCCTACATGATTTATGACACCGTTGCTCTCACAATCCCCATCAAGCACGTGCACCCGCTCGGAAAGTGCAACCGCGCCATGAGCACACTGCTCAAGAAGCATCGCGCACAAGGCAGTGCCGGCGAAGAGGACGAGGATGAAGAGATGATGGACGAAATCATGGAGGAGGTCGACGACACTATCGACGACGCATCATCCGACGACAACACCGATCCTCGTTGGGACGAACTTAAGAAACTTAACGACAACAATTAAATAAATACAATAAACAAAAATGGCACATCCTAAACGAAAACAATCAAAGACTCGTACAGCTAAGCGTAGAACTCATGACAAGGCTGTAGCTCCTACTTTGGCAATCTGCCCCAACTGCGGTTCATGGCACGTATACCACTGCGTATGTCCCGAATGTGGATACTATCGCGGAAAAGTGGCTATCGAAAAGAGTGCTGCCGTATAACGTAGCTTTATCACGGCATTTGGGCTCAAGTTTTGAGCCGTCAAAAAAACAACATCGTCACCGGGCATCAGGCTTTGCCCGGGCGATGATTTATTCATTCTGAAGCCATAAACCACAAGATAAAGCATGCTTTACCCAAGAATTGCAGGCATTGCCTCATACACTCCCGATGACATCCTCGACAACGAAATGCTGTCGAAAATGGTTGACACCAGCGATGAGTGGATTACAACACGTGTCGGCATCAAACAACGACGCATCCTGAAATTGGAGAATGAAGGTTCGTCCTACCTTGGCATCAAGGCTGTCAACAAGCTTCTTGAATCAACAGGCACAAATCCCGAGGAAGTGGATCTGTTGATATGTGCGACTTCCAACCCCGATTACCGATTCCCCTCCACAGGCTCGATAATAGCCCACAACTGCGGGCTCACCCACGCCTACGCCTACGACATTCAGGCGGCATGCGCGGGATTCCTTGTTTCCCTTCAAGATGCAGCAGCCTACATCCGCTCGGGAATATACAAGAAAGTCATCGTCGTGGCTGCTGAAAAAATGTCATCGATGACCAACTATAGCGACCGCACCACATGCCCTCTCTTCGGCGATGCCGCAGGCGCTATGCTCATTGAGCCTTCGGAAGAGAAGGTGGGCATAATCGACGGTGTGTTCCACATCGACGGCACCGGACTCCCTCACCTGCTCATGAAAGCGGGAGGTTCGATTCACCCGGCAACTCACGAAACAGTAGACAACAACGAGCACTTCATCTATCAGGAAGGCCGTGCAGTCTACAAGCACGCAGTTACCGACATGCTCACCTCGTCAATCGATGTCGCAACACGCAACGGATTGACTATGGACGATGTAGACTGGCTCATTCCTCATCAGGCCAATCTTCGCATAATCGAAGCCGTGGCCGAGCGTGCAGGCATCGACCACTCCAAGGTACTCGTCAACATCGAGCACTACGGCAACACATCGGCCGCATCGATACCCTTGTGCATCGATGAGTACAAGAACACCATCAAGAAGGGCGACAAGATTATACTCACCGCATTCGGAGCAGGATTTACCTGGGGTGCTCTATATATTATATGGGACCTCTGATGCTCTGACTCCATTCATCCTCACAATACAACGCCGTGCCTTTTGACACGGCGTTTTTTATTGTCCCTGCGATAACCTTCAGCGCCCCGTTCCCCAATATTTGTCAACACGGAGTTCTTAATACTTGGCAGGTTGGACATTTTGGGTGATAACAGAGCTGTAATCCATAAGCAGCTACATCAATGCAGGTTAACGGAGTTTATTGCATTGTTTGTCCGATAAAATCACTAACTTTGTCGTATGTACACAACCAATTTTATATCCCGGAGCATTGAAATCAGGCAGGAGCGTGAATCTGATTTTGCAGAAATCCGCACATTGATTAAAACTGCATTTATGTCAGCACAACATTCTGACGGAGACGAACACTATCTTGTCGACCGTATTAGAAAAACCGATGAATATATTCCTGAGCTGACATTGATTGCAACTCATGAGGGCAAGGCTGTCGGACATATAATGTTGTCGAAAATATGGATTGGCAACACTGTTGCTTTGGCTCTTGCCCCGCTATCCGTTCTTCCTGAATTTCAAAACATAGGTATCGGTAAATCTTTGATAAAAGGAGCTCACTGCAAGGCATTGAAATATGGATATAAATGTTGTGTTGTACTTGGGTCGCCGGAATATTATTCAAAATCAGGATATATAGAAGCCTCAAAATTTGACATCCACGCTCCATTTGATGTTCCGGATAAATATTACATGGTATTCCCGTTTGTAGAAACCGGCATCCCGGCAGGTCTTGTCCGTTATTCTAATGCTTTTATATTATAATCAGTAGATTATTATAAATTGCAAATGCCATCACCGCCTTTTGGCGGCTGAAATTTTGAGCGAAATAAGGCGTGGCGACTTCATCACGAGGTCGTCACGCCTTGCTGATTGACTATGGCAGGTCAATTATTTTTTCTTGTTCAGCCATTCATCACGGCGTTGCCTGCACTCTTTGAGTGTTCCAGCCACGCAGGAGAACAACTCCCCATCAGTGTGGCGATAGTCATATTGATAGTGCTTTCTCCGTGGGCGGTCATTCTCGTTGCCATATCTTCAAGTTTTAGAATTTTACAAATATCATGCGTTATTCAAATGTCTGTTCAGGGTCGCTGACCTTGCGTTGTTTTACCCAAAATACTTCAATCCGGTTATCCGCCTCCTCTCGTTAATTTCTGTTAATTATAGTACTTTGTATTGCATAGTACTATAATCGCTCTTATCTTTGCAGCGTAATAACCATTTTTCACATAAAATGAATCCCGATAACATCAAATCACAAATGCGAAAAGGCCTGCTTGAATACTGCATCCTCCTTTTGCTGCACAGGCACAAGGCCTACTCTACCGACATCATAAGCTCCCTGAAGGAAGCGTCGCTGATTGTCGTAGAAGGGACTCTCTACCCTCTCCTCACCCGGCTCAAAAACGACGGGCTGCTGACCTACGAATGGAAAGAGTCGACATTAGGCCCTCCACGAAAGTACTACTCTCTCACTCCCCAAGGCGAGTCATTTCTCGATGAGCTCGAGAAATCCTGGAATGAAATCAACAACACAGTAAACCATCTACGCAACTATTAATCGACAAAACAATGGAACGTACAATCACCATCAATATGGGCCAACGCATATTCGTCATCAACGAAGATGCCTACTATATGCTCAAGGACTACCTCACCACCCTCCGACAGGTTTTCGCAGGCAACAACAGCTCCGATGAAATCATAAGCGACATCGAAAGCAGCATAAGCGACATCTTCGCCGAAAAATACGGTACCGAGCCCGGAACAGTGATAACAATCGATGATGTGCGCGAGGTCATCAACCGCGTCGGACGCCCCGAGGACTTTTCGTCATGCGACAACGACGAGGACGACGAATGTCATCAGGCATCATCAGCCAAATGCCGCAAGCTTTTCCGCGATCCTTGCAACAAGGTGTTGGGCGGAGTGTGCAGCGGATTGGGAGTTTACCTGAATGTCGATCCCTTGTGGATACGCATTCTGTTTATATGCCTCACTCTCTTCACCAATATAATCACTGTAGTTCTCTATGTAGTCCTGTGCATCATAATACCCGAAGCCAAAACTCCGGCCGACCGAATGGCAATGGAGGGCCAAGCTCCCACACTCGACAACATAGCCCAGACAGTGACCCGACAGTATGACAAGGCCCGCGACTACATCAATTCTAATGATGTCAAATCTAAATTCAACAATGCCTGCAATGGCACGAAATCGGTTTTCACTGTTATTTTCAAGATTTTATTTATATTGGTAGCCATTGCAGTATTTGGTTTTATGGCCTACTTCATAGTCGGAATGGGTTCCTTTTTACTGTCTTTAATCCAAGGGACATTTGGATTCTTCAGTTTATTCCCAATAGAAATTAATTCCTTTGGAATAAGTTGCGTCAACGCTAATCTCCTGTTATTATATTCCGGTATAACACTCTTAATCGGCATCCCATTGCTCGCCTTGATTATGGTAATCTACAACTTCATCTTCGCCTCATCTAAGCCGATAAGCAAGGCCAGCCGCATCATTCTCCTCTCACTCTGGATAATAGGAATAGTATTAATAATCGCAAGCTTTGTGTTAAATCATTTCGCAATACTACCTACATTCTCCTTTAGTTTTTCATAATCACGAACAAAAGCGTTACATTTGCATTAATACATAACACGCTTGCGATATGAAAGAACTGCAAATAACCACCCCGATAGTAGTCATGCAATATGATGAACTCGACCCGACCGACCGCTCGCTCGTCGATGCCGCACGCGAGGCCACATTCCGCGCCTACTCACCCTACAGCCATTTCTCGGTAGGCGCTGCGATACTCCTCGACAACGGAGAAACAGTCACAGGCTCCAATCAGGAGAATGCTGCCTACCCGTCGTCGCTCTGTGCCGAGCGCACCGCCGCCTATTACGCCCACTCACGCTATCCCGATGCCAAATTCATGACCATCGCAATAGCTGCACGCGAAACATCGGGCAACGAAATCAAGATGCCTATATCGCCGTGCGGAGCCTGTCGGCAGGCATTGCTTGAATACGAAACGCTCGCGAGCCACAACGTGAAAGTGATTCTTGCCGGAGCCGGCGAATGTTACATCCTTCCGTCGGTAAAATCACTCATGCCGTTGTCGTTCACCGAGTTTGAGTAAACGAGGCAAGCACAACTAAACCATAGAGAGCGAGGCTGTGTCACAAAACCCACCGACACAGCCTCGCTTTAATATATACGTACTCATCATTATATACGTATATACCACATATATGTATATACCACATATATGTATATACCACTTGGCAACATGTATTACGACATGACAACAGTCATCACTATTTTTTGACATAAAGTATGTTAAATCGATAACTAAAATTTTAGGTTATCTCGGAAAAGAGATATATTTGCACTGTAAACTAAGATTATAGTTATCGTTATGAAATCATTTCACATCTATGCAATGGCCTTTGCGATAATTGCAATGCCCACAATCACAGCCCAAGCGCAATCCGACGGGATACGCGTAACAGGGACATCGGCCGTCAAGAAGAATCCCGCTTCCGACAACCCTCCTAAGGAATACACCGCCCTTGGCAATTCACTCTACGAATGTGTCTATCAGTACGACATCATGGCAACCGCCAAAAGCGGCGAAACAGTCCCCGAAACCTACTCGACCATCCTGCAGATTGGCAACAATTCGGCAAAATTCACCGACATGGCCACCTACTGCATCGATTCTCTTGCGATGAAGCCCGATGCCGACGGCAATGAGATAGCCGAACTCACCAACAAACGCAACAAAAAAGAATTCCTGTTTACCGGAGAGGTCTACCAAAACATTCCCGAAGGCAAAACCACCTATACCGACATCGTTATTCCCAACATCGTGGAGTATGAGGAGGATTTCGCCCCGTTTGAATGGACTTTGACCGAGGACACGCTCACCGTGTGCGGATATCCTTGCATGAAAGCCACAATGACCTACGGAGGCCGCAACTGGGAAGCTTGGTACACCGAAGAGATTGCATCGAGCAACGGCCCGTGGAAATTCGCCGGCCTGCCCGGACTTATAATGAAGGTGAGCGACGACAAAGGCCGGCACACATTCACCGCCGTATCGTTCCGTGAATCGGCTATGCCCATGGGCAAGTTACGCAACATAAATATCCAGAAAACTTCGCGTGACAAGTTCCTTCAATCGAAGAACTACATGGAGGAGGACCCGATGCGTCGCATCTCAACCGAATCGATCAGCAACATAACCGTCACCGCCAACAAATCGATACTCATAAACGGAGTACCGCTTATACAGCGCCCCAACGGCTACACCCCCATCGAACTTAAATAACCGCTGCCATGAACGCACGACCGCTGATCACATTTCTCATGACTATTTTCGGCATCGTCACCGCCCTGCCCCAGGTGACGATAACAGGCAATGTTGAAGATGCCGACAAGCAGCCTCTTCCGGGAACGGTCGTGCGCCTATACTCCGAGGGCCGCATAAAGGCCTTCGCTTCAGCCAACTCCAAAGGCGAGTTCTCGCTTAAAGTCCCTGCCCTTGCAGCCGACTCGCTCGATGTGACGGCACAATGCATCTCCTACGACAAGGCGACGCTGCGCATTGCCAACAGGCAGCAGCACCTAAGCGTAACGCTCCACCCCGCCGAAAACAAGTTGAAGGAGGTCACCGTAGCGGCCCCGATGATAAACGAGCGCGGCGACACACTCGTCTACAGGCTGGCATCGTTCCTAGGCAAGAGCGATGTGACGCTTGAGGACGGATTGAAGAAACTCCCCGGAATAAACGTAAGCGGCAACGGCCAAATCAGCTACCTCGGCAAAAGCATCAGCAACTTCTACATCGAGGGCATGAACATGCTCGGAGGCAAATACAATCTCGCCACCCGCAACATGCCGGCCAAGTATGTCAAAAACGTAGAGGTGCTGAGCAACCATCACGATGCACTCGTCGACAAGGGCAAGCCAAGTGACGATGTAGCATTGAATGTCACGCTCGACAACAGCGTGAGGTTCAAGCCGGTCGGCACCTCCGAGATGCTCGTCGGTTACGGCGACGAGTGGCTCTATCGCATCGGAGTCACAGGCATGATGTTCACCCCGCAGTTCCAGACAATCGTTTCGGCCAAGGCAGGCAACGATCGCCAGTTTGCCATAGCCGATGCCTACGACCACATCACAATCCCGGGAGCCGACAATGAAAGCCTGGCCTCACAGGCGCTCGGCTCACTGTCGGGAAGCCGACCGCCCCTGAAAGGCTACCGTTACATCTCGCCCGACGACCGGCTTGTCAATGCGTCATTCATGCGCAAGTTCACCGATGTGTCGTCGCTGAAAGCCAACGCCACTTACGCCTATAGCGCAACCGACTACTCCTACAGTCAGTTCAGCCGATACTACGCCGGCGAGGAGATCGTGACATTCAATGAAGCAATATCGCCCTACAGTCGCACCCATCGCCCGTCGCTCGATGTCACCTACAACCACAACAGCGCGTCACGTTATGTCGACAACCGCTTCTCGGCCCGCGCCGACTTCCTCACCGACCGCATCTCGACAATCGAGGACAACCGTGACATAAACCAGTTGCGCAAAGCACGCACGGTCAACCTCTCCAACTCATTTTCATGGCGCATCAACCGAGGCCCCATGCAGTGGAACCTGTCATCGTCACTGAGATACCGCATCGCACCCGAAGCCGACCTCAATGTCGCCTTACAAAACAGCGACGACAACGACACCGAGGCCACGCAGCACCTCTCAAGCAACCGGCTCGAGTTCTCGGCCAATGCATCGACAGCCTACAACCGACGGCGCTCCACAATGTATCTGCCCCTCTCGGTGAAATACTCACGCTCACGGCTCAAAAGCGACCTCGTCGGAACATCGCATCTCAACGACATTACGGGAAATTTCGGCAACTTATCCCTGTCGCCAAGCTACCAATACGTAGCCCCGGCTCGCAAAGTGGAACTCGACCTCCACATGACGCTCAGAATGATGGTCATGCACGCCCGCAATCACGCCACAGGAAGCAAAATCGACTACGACCGCCCTCTGTTTGACCCCTCGATGCGCCTGAAGTACAACATTTCGGGCAATTCGTCACTGACCGTGAACTCATCGCTTAACCACAGCATCGGTGATGTGCTCGACCTGATGACGGCTCCCGTCATGACATCCTATCGCACCAACAGGGCAGCATCGGGACTGCTCGCACGAAGCCGCACCTTCTCATCGGGATTTCGGTTTGAATTCAAGAAGCCCATGGATTTCTGGTTTTTCAACGCATCGGCCAACTACTCCGACGCCAAGCGCAATCTCATGAGCTCTCAGATTGTCGACTCAAGCGATATTGCCACAAGCGCAATAGCCGCCGACAACTCCTCACAGTCGCTGTCGACATCGGCATCCGTCACCAAGCAGATAATCCACATTGGAGCAAAAATCACATTGTCGGGCAACTACTCGTGGTCGCGCAACAAAATGATGCAGCAAAACCGACCCATACCCTACTACGGTCAATCCTACAGCATCAGTGCCGACATAACGCTGGCTCCCTGGCGGCTTATCGAGATTCGCTATTACGGGAATTACAGCAAGTCATTCAGCCATTACCTTTCAAGTCACAGCTCATTTGACATGATGTCACACGACATAAAGCTATCGCTCTATCCGCTTGACGGAATGGAGCTCTTCGGACAGACCGAACTGCTGAGAAAGCAGATAACCGCCGACGAACACAAGAGCATATCGCTCTTCGACCTCGGCATAAGCTACAAGCTGAAGCAATTCAAGTTCACGTTACGCGCCGACAACATCCTCGACACCCGCAACTACTATTACACCGTTTACAGCGCACTCGACACCTATAGCTACTCCTACAGGCTGCGTCAACGCTCGTTCACGTTTAGCGTCACATTCACCCGCTGATGTCTATTAACAACCGTAAATACAGGGCAATTGTCGTAAATATCAGCCCGTTTATAGAAATTTGCCATTTTTTCGCCAAAATAAATTAAACCTTTATTTAGTTAGAAAGTCATAGTAACTGTAAATTGAAATTAATTACCAACCTATTTATACTGATTTAAAATGCGACGAATACTCATCGCCTTACTCTTTACGGTGTTTTGTGCCGCGGCCGTGACAGCCGCCGACATAAAAGGAAAGGTCATCGACGAAACCGGTGAACCCCTAATCGAAGCTACCGTAAAGCTGCTTGCTGCAAAAGACAGTGCGTTTATCAAGGGAGTGACAACCAATGTCAACGGACGATTCACCATCTCCAATGTCAAGTCGGGAAAATACATTCTGCAATGCGTATACATCGGTTACGCCAACTCCGACTCCAACTTAACCGTAGGATCATCCAACCTGCAGCTCAAGGACATTGTCATGCGGGAGTCATCGATCATGCTTAAGGAAGCCGTTGTCACGGCCGTCAAGACCGAAATCACAGTTAAGGAGGACACCATTGAGTATAATGCCGGTTCCTACAAGACACAGCCCAATGCCGTGATGGAGGACCTTCTCAAGAAGCTTCCGGGTGTCGATGTCGACTCCGACGGTAAGATTACCGCAGGAGGTAAGAGCGTCACCAAGATTCTTGTCGACGGCAAGGAGTTCTTCGCCGACGACCCCAAGGTGGCATCCAAGAACCTGCCTGTCGACATGATTGAAAAGCTTCAGGTGATCGACCGCAAGAGCGACCTTGCACGACTCACCGGTGTCGACGACGGCGAGGAGGAAACCGTGATCAACCTGACGGTGAAGAAGGATATGAAAAACAGCTACTACGGCGTTGTGAACGCAGGTTACGGTACCGACGACCGCTATGCCGGCAACTTCTATATCAACCGTCTTTGGAACGACAATCAGTTTACATTCATCGGCAACTTCAACAACGTGAATCAGCTTGGATTCACCGATGGTGGCGGACAATTCATGAACTTCGGCGGTGGCAACGGTATAACCACTTCGCAGTCGCTGGGCGTGAACTTCAACGTAGGAAAATCCGATGAAACATTCCGCGTGGGAGGTAATGTCGACTACAGCCACACCGACCGTGACACACGTACACGCAGAAACCGTCAGTACCTCTTCCCCGACTCTACATCATTCAATGAAAGCGCGTCAAGCACCCGCAACAAGGGTCACAACATACGCGGTAATTTCCGCATCAAGTGGGAAAAGGACACCCTCACTACATTTGAGTTCCGTCCCCGATTCTCGTTAAACTACAACCGCTACCTCAGCGGCGACTCTTCGCTCACTCTCGCAGGCGATGCCAACCGCTCCAAAGTGACACGAAGCTTGAACTCCGGCTCATCGAAGGGTACATCTTACAGCGCAGGCGGCGACATCTGGTTCAACCGCAAGTCGGGCTCACATCCCGGACGATCATTCTCGCTGTCGTTAAACTACAACCTCAGCAATACAACCGAGGACTATGACAGCTACTCGTTCAACCGCTTCTTCCTGCTGAACGACTCGATCGACCTCTACGACCAGTACACCGACAATCACACCTGGAGCAACCGCGTGGGATTGCGCGCCACCTGGACCGAGCCGCTGGGCAACATCAAGAACGCCCGCTTCCTTATATTCAGCTACAACCTGAACTACCGCTGGAACAATGCCGACAAGCTCGTCTACGACCATCCCGTCACATATCCCGAGGTAGGCGACCCGATAATCGACTACGACAACCTCGTGTTCAACGACTCGCTCAGCAACCGTTTCCGCAACGACTTCTTCACCCAGCGCATACAGCTTGGTTTCCGACAGGTGCGCAGCAACTACAACATGGAAGTCGGCTTGACACTTACTCCTTCGATGTCACGCAGCGACGATTTGATCAACTCGGAGCGTAACATCCCCACCCGCTGGGTATGGAATCTCGCACCCTACATGCGTTATCGCCACAAGTTCACCAAGTCACGCACTCTCAATGTCGACTACCGAGGCAACACTTCCGAGCCCTCGATGCAACAGTTGCAGCCTGTGGCCGACAAGAGCAACCCGCTGCGCATCGTAATCGGTAATCCCGACCTGAAGCCCGCATTTACCCACAACATCCGCATCCGCTTCAACGACTTCAACATGGAGGCACAGCGTTCAATCATGGCGATGCTCAACTTCAGCATGCGACAGAACAGCATCGTTTCCAAGACCACGTTCAGCCCCGAAACCGGCGGTCAAGTGACTACCTATACCAATGTCAACGGCAACTGGAGTTCGTCACTCTTCTCGATGCTGTCGCTCCCCTTCCGCAACAAGAACTGGCAGTTCAACGCCAATATGCACGCATCCTACAACCAGAACATAGGTTTCAACAACGGTCTTCGCAACCGCAGTAACTCGCTCAATCTGCGCCCGTCGATAGCTATTGCATTCCGTCCCGAGGCTTGGGAATTTGAGCTCCGCCCCTACTACGGCTTGCAGAACACCCGCAACACCCTGCAATCGGCCGTCAACCGCAATGTACAGGACTACGGAGGAAGCTTCTACGCAGTATGGTACGCTCCGTTCGGACTCGTAATCAACAGCGACTTGACCTTCTCGACAACCAGCGGTTACTCGGCAGGTTACGACCAGAAGCAGTGGATGTGGAACGCATCGATCTCCTATCAGTTCCTCAAGGGACGCGAAGCCACTGTAATGTTGCGCGGATATGACCTCCTGCAACAACGCAAAAACATATCGCGCAGCGTCACCGCCAACTACATCGACGACTCAAGCTACAACTCGCTCACCCGTTACTTCATGCTCTCGTTCTCCTACCGTTTCAACACATTCGGCAAGGGTAGCAAAAACTCCAACCGAGGAGAGTTCGGAGGTCCCGGCGGATTCGGCGGACCCGGCCATGGCGGAGGTCGTCCCAGTGGAGGCGGAGGTCGTCCCCCTCGTCGATAACTCATAGTCATCACCATAACCGATGGCGGCAGTAGACCCTACTGTCGCCATCGCTTTTTAACACCCGCCCCATTATTCTTTATCTCAGGTTGAGTGATTACCACTTTTTTTTTGTAAATTTGCGCGAATTTATGTGTGGAGCATCCATTCATCACCTCCACAATCAAGACATTATAAAATGAACATATCATATAACTGGCTTAAACAGTACATCGACTTCTCGCTCACGCCCGAGAAGCTCGCCGATGCACTCACATCAATCGGCCTTGAAACGGGAGGCGTAGAGGAGGTCGAATCGATTCGCGGAGGATTGCGCGGAATCGTAATAGGCAAAGTCCTCACTTGCGAAGAACACCCCAACAGCGACCACCTTCACATAACTACGGTCGACCTCGGCACGGGAGAACCCACACAGATTGTGTGCGGTGCACCCAATGTTGCTGCCGGACAGACTGTGGTCGTAGCCACTGTAGGCACAACGCTCTATGACGGCGACAAGGAGTTTGCAATCAAAAAATCCAAAATTCGCGGCGTCGAGTCAATGGGCATGATATGCGCCGAGGATGAAATCGGCATCGGCACAAGCCATGACGGCATCATAGTCCTCGATCAAGAGATCAAGCCCGGCACTCCGGCCGCCGAATACTATAACCTCAAGAGCGACTACGTTCTTGAAGTGGATCTCACCCCCAACCGCATCGATGCCGCATCGCACTACGGCGTGGCACGTGACTTGAGCGCATGGCTCGCTTGTCACGACAACGCTTCACAGCTTCACCGCCCTTCGGTCGATTCATTCAAGGCCGACCGCAACGACGGAGCCATAGCCGTGGAAGTGGCCGATGCCCAGGCTTGTCCGCGATACTCGGGACTCACCATACGCAACATCAAGGTGGCCGAAAGCCCCGAATGGCTCAAGACACTACTCTCGGCCATAGGACAGCGCCCCATCAACAACGTTGTCGACATAACCAACTTCATCCTGCACGGAATGGGCCAGCCCCTGCACTGCTTCGACCTCGCCAAGGTAAAGGGCGACAAAGTGGTAGTGCGTCACTGCCCCGAAGGCACCCCCTTCACCACTCTCGACGGTGTTGAGCGCAAGCTCGATTCTCGCGACCTGATGATATGCAACGCCGAGGAGCCCATGTGCATCGCCGGTGTATTCGGAGGTCTTGATTCAGGTGTAACAGAAGAAACCACTTCTGTGTTCCTCGAAAGCGCCTACTTCAACCCCACATCGGTGCGCAAGACGGCACGCCGTCACGGATTGAACACCGACGCTTCATTCCGCTACGAACGCGGCACCGACCCCAACGCCACCGTTTACTGCATCAAGCTTGCAGCGCTGATGATCAAGGAACTTGCCGGCGGTGAGATATGCGGCGACATCATCGACCTATACCCCGAAGCGATCAAGCCCTTCCCCGTCAAACTCGACTACGGTTACTTCAATGCCCTCGTCGGAAAAGCCATCCCCGCCGAAACAATCGATTCCATAGCCGCTTCGCTTGAAATGGAGATTACCGGCCACGAGGACAATGCCGTAAACCTTCTCGTGCCCACCTATCGCGTCGATGTGCAGCGTCCCTGCGATGTAGTTGAGGATGTGCTTCGCATCTACGGCTACAACAATGTGGAGTTCTCCAGCGAGCTTCACTCGTCGCTGTCGTTCAAAACCATGACCGACTCATCCAATGACCTCCGCGAGCTTATCAGCAACCAGCTGTCGGCAACCGGATTCAACGAAATACTCAACAACTCGCTCACAGCCGAAAGCTACTATGAAGGCTTGACCGACGAGCACAGCGCACCCGTAAAGCTCCTCAACCCGCTCAGCAACGACCTCAACGTGATGAGAATGTCGCTCCTCTTCGGCGGTCTTGAAGTGATCGAGCACAATGTCAACCGTCGCGACGGCGACCTCATGCTCTATGAATTCGGCAAGGTTTACCAGTGCGACAACACCGTTGAGTCGACAGCCGAAAATCCCATAGCCCCCTACAAGGAGTGGGAACACCTCGGATTGTGGCTCACCGGCAACATACGCACCGGCAACTGGGCCCGTCCCGAAGAGAAAGCCACAATCTACGACCTTAAGGCCATCGTAGCCAACACATTGGCGCGCCTCGGCATCTCGGAGCGTGAAATCGAGCTGAAGAAGACCGACGACAAGCTCTACAGCGCAGCTCTGTCGATCAACACCCGTTCAGGCAAGAGCCTCGGTGTTATGGGCATCGTGAGCAAGTCGATGCTTAAGCGTTGCGGTGTAAAGCAGGAAGTGTTCTTCGCCGAGCTCGACTGGAATGAAATCGTCAAGCTCTCGATAAAGAAGAAGGTGACATTCTCGCCCCTGCCCAAGACCCAGGCCGTAAAACGCGACCTCGCGCTGCTGCTCGACAAGGCCGTGACCATGGCTCAGGTCGAGAAGGTGGTGCGTGACAGCGAAAAGCGCCTGCTTCGCGAAGTAACCCTGTTTGATGTCTACGAAGGCAAGAACCTTGAAGAGGGCAAAAAGAGCTACGCGATAACAATGATGTTCCAGGACGATGAAAAGACCCTGCAGGACAAGCAGATTGAAGCAATGATGACTAAAATCATCAACAACCTGCAGAAACAGCTCGGAGCGTCACTTCGATAAACTGATAAATAAATCAACAATAAAAACTCAAAATAACAAACCGATATGGGAAGAGCGTTTGAATACCGCAAAGCAAGAAAACTGAAACGCTGGGGCAACATGTCCCGCACATTCACCCGCATAGGCAAGGAAATAACAATTGCAGCCAAGGCCGGAGGCCCCGACCCCGACACCAACCCGCGTCTGCGCGTGTTGATGCAGAACGCAAAGGCCGCAAACATGCCCAAGGACACCGTTGAACGCGCCATCAAGAAGGCAACCGACAAGGATGCGGGCGACTACAAGGAAATCGTATACGAAGGATACGGCCCCTATGGAATCGCAATCGTAGTGGAAGCCGCAACCGACAACAACACCCGCACCGTGGCCAACGTGCGCTCCTATTTCAACAAGCACGGCGGCACACTCGGCACACAGGGTTCACTCTCATTCCTCTTCGAGCACAAGAGCGTGTTCAAGATCAGGCCCAAGGACGGTGTTTCGATCGAGGATCTTGAACTTGAACTCATCGACTACGGTGTCGACGAAGTTGAGCCCGATGAAGAGGAAATCGTACTCTACGGCGCATTTGAGGAGTTTGCCAACATCCAGAAGTATCTCGAGGAGAGCGGCTACGAAATCATCAGCGCCGAGTTTGAGCGCATCCCCAACGACCTCAAGGAGGTGACTCCCGAGCAGCGCGTGCAGCTCGACAAGCTTCTTGAGAAGTTTGAGGAGGACGAGGATGTCCAGAATGTATTCCACAACATGAAAGAGGACGACTCCGAGTAAACAACTCAACAACCAACCCATAGACTATTGAGGGCGACCGGATATCCTGTCGCCCTCAGTCATTACACAACAATAACAATTCTATCAATGGCCCCCGACATCTGGATTGCCGACACGTTCGGCATCGATTCCGACTCTCTAACCACAATCACCCACAGGCTTGTCGTTCTTGCAATAGTGCTGCTGGTAGCCTTCGGCGTCGACCTCTTCTGCCGAAAGGTCGTAATCCGCGTAATCCACCGCGTCACTTCGGCCACAACAACCAAGTGGGACGACTACCTGCTCAGTGACAAGATACTGCGCAATGCTTGCAGCCTCACCCCGCCCATAATCATCTACTTCTTCATTCCCATAGTGCTTGAAGGATGCGAAACCGCACTATCCTATGTCCTGAAACTGCTCCAACTCTACATCATAGTCCTGATCATCAGGTTGCTGTGCTCATTCCTTGAAGGGCTTTACCGGGCCGGTTCCGAGGAGGAAGGACTGCGTCATCATCCGCTGCGCGGCCTCTATCAGATGTTCAAGCTCATCGCCATAGGAATAGGCGTCATCATCGGGATAAGCACTCTGCTCGACAAGAATCCCATCACGATTCTCACCGGACTCGGAGCATCGGCGGCCATACTGATGCTGGTGTTCAAGGACACCATACTCGGACTTGTAGCCGGCGTGCAGCTCTCGGCCAACAGCATGCTCCACGACGGCGACTGGATCACAATACCGTCACGCAATGTCAACGGCATTGTCAAGGAGGTGACGCTGACAACCGTGAAGGTGCAGAACTACGACAACACCATCGTCACCGTGCCGCCCTACGCGCTTGTGAGCGAGTCGTTCCAGAACTGGCGCGGCATGCAGCAAAGCGGCGGACGACGTGTAATGCGCTCGCTGAACATCGACATGAACACGATACGCTTCTGCACGCCCGAGGAAATGGAGCGTTACGAAGAGCTCGGATGGCTTGAAGGATTCACCCGCACGGGACACGCCGAGGTCAACCTTCACGTGTTTCGCAACTACGTGGAGCGTTATCTTGCGTCACATCCCGATGTCAACACCGCAATGATGATTATGATACGCCAGTTGCAACCCACGGCCAACGGACTCCCCGTGGAACTATACTTCTTCACCGACGGAACCGAATGGAAAGCCTATGAGTACACCCAGGCTGCCATATTCGACCACGTAATAGCAATGATCAACGAGTTCGGACTCAAGATATTCCAAAGCCCTACAGGCGACGACATAACCCGTTCAATTTACCGACAATGACCGATAATGACTTAAAGGACCTCCTCGACCGCGAGGCCATGCGCATAAACAACATCGACTTCATCGACCGCGACCCCGTGCAGTTTCCGCGACGGTTCAGCAAGCTGCAGGACATAGAGATAGCATCGCTGCTCAGCGCCACAATAGCATGGGGCAACCGCAAAATGATATGCCGCGACTGCGACCGCATGCTCGCGCTTATGGACAACGACCCCTACAACTATGTCATGGATGAAGGATATGAGGAGCTGCCCGACATGAACATCCACCGCACATTCTTCTCCAAGAATCTGCGTCACTTCCTCAGGGGACTGCACGCCGTCTACAGCCGTCATGCGTCACTTGCCGACTTTGCAAAAGCCGAGGCCATAGCCGACGACGAGCTGCCGTCGTGGAAACTTGTCGCCTCGCTCAACCGCGAGCTTGCCGCCGCCAACAACGGCGAGGCCGATTGCCGCTGCCTGCCCGGCAACCTCACGACAACGGCACTGAAGCGCGTCAACATGGCCCTGCGATGGCTCGTGCGCAACGACGGAATCGTCGACATGGGCGTGTGGAATGTCATCACCCCCTCGCAGCTCTACATTCCGCTCGATGTACACGTAGGCAACACCGCCCGCGAGCTGGGACTGCTCAACCGAAGATCCGACGACAAGAAGGCCGTGCTCGAGCTCACCTCGCGGCTGCGTGACTTCCGTCCCGAAGACCCGGTGTTGTACGACTACGCACTCTTCGGGCTCGGTGTCGACAATATGCTCCCCGAAGTTACGTTAACCTAAATTAACGCAATAATCCCGAGGTTGAAAATCTTACTTTGTATCTTTACGTGTTATAATGGTTAGACATAAATATTGCATCACAATGAAAAAAATACTTATCACAATCATCGCTGTCGCCATGAGCGCAATCGCTTACGCAGGCAATCCGCAGATCAAGTTCAAGGAAACATCATTCGATTTCGGTAACATACGTGAAGCCGACGGCCCCGTGAGCCATGACTTCATAATCGAGAATGTAGGCACCGATCCTCTCATTATCATATCGGCATCGGCAAGCTGCGGATGCACCACCCCGGTAATCCCCAAGGAGCCCATCAAGCCCGGCGCAAGCGCCAAGATACGCGTGACATTCGACCCCGCGGGACGACCCGGCGACTTCGACAAGACCATTCGCGTAAAATCCAACACCAAGGAGAAGCGCAAAAACATCAAGATAACAGGTTGTGTAATCCCCAAGAAATAAACAACGATGATCAACTGCAAGTCAATATTGTGCGCATCGATGATGGCGATTGCGGCTGTCGCACAGGCCGCCCCCGAAGCCACCTGGCTTACAAAGTCACACGATTTCGGAGCATTTGACGAGGACATGGGCAAAGTGTCGTGTGACTTCAAGGTAGTCAACACCGGCGACGAGCCGCTCATGATTCTTGCCGCACGCGCCACCTGCGGATGCACCGTACCCGCCTATACCCGCGACCCCATAGCTCCCGGCGACACAGCCACAATCACCGTGACCTACGACCCGGCAGGACGACCCGGAAAGTTCACCAAGAAAATCCATGTCGACACCAACACCGAGCCGAGCCGCATGACATTGGCCATAAAGGGAGTCGTGATAGGCGCCACCAACACCCTGCGCGCACGCTTCCCCATCGAAGTGGGCCCGCTTAAGCTCCGCAACACCATGGTGCCGTTTGGCGAAATCGCCAAGGGACGCGTAAAGACCGCATTCCTCGACGCCTACAACCAGAGCCCCGACACGATTTATCCCTCGGTATCCAATCTGCCCGACTACATCAAGGTCGATGCAGCTCCTGCGGCAGTGCCTCCGGGCGAGCAGATGACATTCACATTCTTCTACGACTCGTCACGTTCCGACGACTGGGGCCTCTGCACCGATGAAATCATAATCCTCTCCGACAACGAAACCCCCGTGACAATGCCCGTGTCGCTGACGGCCATCCTGAACGAGGATTTCAGCAAGCTTACTCCCGAGCAGCGCGAAAAGGCCCCGCGCATCGCGCTGTCGACCAATGCCGTCGACTTTGAGGAGATGTCACGCGACAAGATTCACACAGCCGAGGTGACAGTCGACAACTTCGGCAAGGAGCCGCTCATCATCCGCAAGGCCTACTCAGTCGATCCCGCCGTGACCGTAAAGGTCAACAAGGACAAAATCAAGAACGGCAGCCAAGGAAAGATTGAAATCAAGGTCGACCCGTCAAAGTCGGCCGACGAGCTGCTCAACGCACGCGTCATCATAATAACCAACGACCCCGACCGTCCACAGTCGACCGTGCGCGTCGTGGGCGAATACATTGACTAAACATTTTACCCAACAACCTCACCCATGAATCAACATCATCACATCGAAAACGACGACAAATACAGCGGATTGACCGTAAACAGCGGTGTCACCCAACCGCCATCGGTCAATCCCTACCTGAAACCCCGACGCCGCAAGCCGCTTCCCACTTCGGGAGAACTCGTCGAAGGAATACTTAAAGGCGATGTCACAATCCTGAGCCGCGCCGTCACGCTTGTCGAGAGCCTTTCCCACGAGCATCAGGCGATAGCCCAGGAGGTGATTGAAAAGTGCCTCCCCTACTCGGGAAATTCACGACGCATAGGCATAACCGGAGTCCCGGGTGCCGGAAAGTCGACATCGATTGATGTATTCGGACTGCACATACTGAAGGATGGCGGCAAGCTCGCCGTCCTCGCCATAGACCCGTCAAGCGAACGCACCAAAGGCTCGATTCTCGGCGACAAGACCCGCATGGAGCGTCTTGCCGTGCATCCATCGGCGTTCATCCGCCCCAGCCCGTCGGCCGGAAGCCTCGGTGGCGTGGCCCGCAAGACCCGCGAAACCATTGTGCTGTGTGAAGCCGCCGGCTACAACAACATATTCGTGGAAACCGTGGGAGTGGGACAAAGCGAAACCGCCGTGCACTCGATGGTCGACTTCTTCCTGCTCATCCAGCTTGCCGGAACAGGCGACGAACTGCAGGGCATCAAGCGAGGCATCATGGAGATGGCCGACGGAATAGTGATAAACAAGGCCGACGGCGACAATGTCGACCGCGCCCGTCTTGCTCAGGCCCAGTTCCGCAGCGCACTGCACCTCTTCCCGCCCACAATGTCGGGATGGATTCCCGAAGTGCTGTGCTACTCGGGTTACTACGACCTCGGCATCGCCGAAGTGTGGGAGATGATCGACCGTTACTTCAAGTTTGTGAAGGACAACGGCTACTTCGAGCGCAAGCGTCAGGAACAGGCCCGCTACTGGATGTATGAAACAATCAACGAGCAGCTGCGCAACCACTTCTACAGCAATCCCGAAGTAGAGCGGTTGCTGATCGAGAAGGAGAACCGCGTGCTCTCCAATGTCCAAAGCTCGTTCACGGCGGCTCGCGATGTGCTCGACTACTATTTCACGCAAAAATAAACCAATCACATCATCTAAAATCACATTACAATGGAAACAGTTCCTCCTCCTGTACCGCCCATGCCTCCCATACCGCCGAGGCCGTCGGGCTACAATCCCGTGCCGTTCACATCGACGCTTACATTCAAGATTATATTCATTGTAATCCTGTGCCTGTTGCTGTTGATTCCCGATGCCTTCCTTTTCGCGCTTACCGATGACCGCGAGGAGCGTCAAAAGGACACCGTGACCGAAATCAGCGAATCATGGAGCGGCCCCCAGACGATAATAGGCCCAATCGTCACGATACCCTACCACAACAAGGGCGCTGTCGACTCGGTGGGCGTAGTGACGCTGCTCCCGGCCTCACTTGATGCAAAGGCCGCGATCGAATCGCGCAAGCTGTCACGCAGCATCTACGAAACTATCGTCTACAACAGCGACATAACGCTCTCAGGAAATTTCGACATGACCTATCTCGAAAAGACCGGAATCCCGTTGACCGCTCTTAAGTTCGACAACGCGCGCGTCAACGTTGTCATCGGTGAGCTGAAGGGCATCGAAACTCTGTCGGCCTTCCGCATGGGCAATGAAAGCTGCGAAATGGAAGGAGGTTCCGACTACGAGCCGATCGAGGACTATGAGGTAATATCAACCTATTCCACCAAAGAGAGCGACAGCCGGGGATGGCGCAACGCATTGTCGGCGCCGATCAACCTCTCGCAGTTGGCCGACTCGACATCGGTACCCTATTCACTGTCGATTACGGCCAAAGGCTCCAAGGAGATAGGATTTGCTCCCGTAGGCAAGGCAAGTGACATAACCATCGAAGGCACCTGCAAGTCACCCTCGTTCAAGGGCATGATACTCCCCTCGGAGCGCACTGTCGATGACGGCAAATTCAGCGCTAACTGGAAACTCAATGCCATAAACCGCAACTATCCGCAAGCATTCACCGGCTCCAACACCTACAACATCAATGAATCGGTTGTAAGCGTGGACATGCTTGTTCCGGTCGACCGTTATCAGAAAACATCGCGCGCATTGAAGTATGCGACACTCGTAATACTGCTCACATTCATCGCCGCACTGTTTGCCGAAACGATTACCAAGCATCCCATATACGTGTTCCAGTACCTGCTCATAGGCCTTGCCCTGGTGCTATTCTACTCGTTGCTGCTGTCGCTGTCGGAGCACATCGGCTTCGGCTTAAGCTATCTTGTGGCGGCAGTGATGACCATCGCGCTCGTGGGACTCTACATCTTCGGTGTGCTCAAGTCACGCAAGGCCGCCTTGGTCATCAGCGGACTGCTGTCGATAATATACATCTACATCTATGTGCTGCTCAACCTCGAAACCTATGCGCTCCTTGCCGGAAGCGTGGGATTGTTCATCGCACTCGCAGCCATAATGTACGGCTCGCTCAAGATGAAATGGAAGTGACGCTGTCGTCACACCACCATGTTGATATAGAAAAGGCTCGGATTGAATACTGAGCCTTTTCCATTTATTGCGCTTGCCGTTACTTGCTGTCGGGGAACTTTCGGTAGTACTCCTGCAATATGTACAGCACATTGAAGTAGAATCCTTTCGGGTCCTTGGAGTCCTCCTGGTTCACCGTTATATAGTCGTAATGTGGCGGCTTATACTCCTGCGACTTGGCAATATAATTCTTGAAGTTCAGCAGATTGTATTCATGCTGAGGATTTATCACTATCCAGGCGTTCTCCTCGTCAAGACCGGTGCCGGTCGACACTATCGCCTCAAGGATGTGATTAAGTTTATATTGCCATATATTGGCGAGATTGTTCTTCTGCTTCTCTCGATAGGCATATATGAGAAACGACATCTGACGAAGGTCAAAAGGATCATCCTTCAACGACAGTTCGGCATACTTTATGATAGTGTCACACTCGGCCGGAGTGTGCTTATCCTTATAGTAAAGATCCTCAACCTTGTTGGTGTGTTCGCTTTTGCGATAGGGGTTATAATCCTCCTGAAATACATAGCCGAGATAGAGGTGACGGTATTGGTCAAGGTCGAGCAAAGTATCGTTGGTTTCAAAATTCTTCATCAACAGCGGGTAGTAATACTTCGACGAAGGGTCGTTGACCTCCTCGCGAATCTTCTCCATATCGGGCTTCTCAAACTTCTGCTTTTTAGTGTCACGTGGTGCCGCACCCATC
Organism: Muribaculum sp. NM65_B17; assembly: GCF_004793735.1. Classification (NCBI taxonomy): domain Bacteria; kingdom Pseudomonadati; phylum Bacteroidota; class Bacteroidia; order Bacteroidales; family Muribaculaceae; genus Muribaculum; species Muribaculum sp. NM65_B17. The sequence continues at coordinate 325,504 of NZ_SRYY01000003.1, read as the reverse complement.
CCTGAAGCCGAAGCAAGGACGATGACTGATATAAACAGTAATGCAATTCTTTTCATGACGGAACCAATATTATAAAAATATGCGACAACACGCAATCGGGAGTCACGCACTCGCCAATCCGGTCGTCATTAACAAAATTACTGAAATTTTTGTAATATCGTCCCGATTAAACAAGTATTAACTCAATCATAAAAAGTAGTTTAACGCCACAGCGCAGGTCACTTCGATGTCGCGGTAGCTTCATCCTCGGTTTTCACCTCGGGCTTTTTATCGGCGGGCAGCGCGGGCTCGGCCGGCTTTTTCAGGTCGGGATAGCTCACTCTCACGTGATACATCGTGCGCAGTCGCTCCACAAAAGCCTCCTTTATGATGTTGACGTCACGGAACGAAATGGTCGACTCGTTGTGAAGCCCTTCGGCAATCTGCGCATCGATTATGCGGTTGACAAGCGCCGTTATGTTCTCCACCGTATGCTCCTTCAGCGAGCGTGACGCAGCCTCAACCGCATCGGCCATCATCAATATGGAAGCCTCGCGTGTCTGAGGATTGGGACCGGGATAGGTAAACGCAGCCTCATCCACCTCTTCGCCCGGGTGAGCGTTACAATAGGTGTTGTAGAAATATTTCGCCTTTCCGGTTCCGTGATGTTGTGTGATGAAGTCCTTAACCACATCGGGCAGCTGAGCCTTCTCGGCCCTTTTCAGTCCGTCGATGACATGGCCTATCACCACGCGAGCGCTCTGCATGGGGTTGAGTGCGTCATGCGGATTCACGCCATGCTGGTTCTCGGTAAAGAACGCGGGATTGTTTATCTTGCCTATGTCGTGATACAAAGCTCCGGTACGCACAAGCTGCACATTGGCGTTTATGCGGTGGGCGGCATCGGAAGCGAGCGTACTCACTTGCATCGAATGCTGGAATGTACCGGGACACTCCTCCGACAGCTCGCGGAGAATGGGATTGTTGACATCGCTCAGCTCGACAAGCGAAACCGACGACACGAATCCGAAAATCTTCTCAAGCACAAACACCAGTATGTAGGTAAACGATATGAGCACGGCATTGATCGCAAAGCAGCCAAACATCCTTGTGTTCAGCTTCTCAAGCGTTCCCACCTGCATGACCTCCACAGCCGTATAGGAGATGCTGTAGGCGAGGAAAATAAATAGTGCCGAGCGCACAAGCTGCGACCGACGGTCGAGATTCTTGAGCGAGGTTATGGCCGTGATTCCGGCAATCAACTGCACGAAGATGAACTCGAGCGGGAAATTGGAGATTATCGTACACAGCATAATCTCGGTGATGTAGACAAAGAATGCCGTGCGGCCGTCGAAGAACACCACCATCAGGATAGCCACGATGGTAAACGGCACCATATACAATCCGCTGCGGAACGTGTCGCCCATGCCATAGGAGAATACAACAAACGCCGTGATAAGGGCCATTATAAGCACCATGGCACGGGTGTTGCCGAATATGCGCCAGCGAAAATATCCGAGGAAGAAATAGAGCGAGGCAAGCAGTATCATCACATAGAGCAGCTGTCCTAAGATGGGGTAATAGTGACGGTCGACCTTGCTCGCCGAACGTTGTCCGGTCATCGAGTCGTAGGTCTGCAACAGCGAGTAAAGCTCGGGGGTGACAATGTCGCCCTTGTCGATTATTCGCTCACCCTGCTGAATCACGCCCACGGGAGCCATGGCCTTTTGAAGCATCTCGTCGTAAAGACGCTCGGTGGCTACAGTGTCACGCACGATGTTGGGGACAAGGAACTGCGACATGGCCGTCAGCTCTATCGCACGGCGGTAATGCTCCTCGTTGAATATGCTGTCGAGCCTCTCGTAGGCCACGCGGGCCGACATGAATCCGTCGGTGGGTATGTAGATCGATGTATTGTCATGGATGAAACGCACCTCAGGCAATCGCCCCGACTTAACCTCCTGATAGGTTTCCTGATCCACGATGCCGCTTTCAAGCAGTGTGCGCAGCGTGTTTATCAGTCGGTTGCGTTCGAGCGGGCTCAGGCCGAGCGACTCGGTGTTGTTGACTCTCGTAGCGTAGGCGGCCACTGCCGACTTCTCGATGTTCTGGTCACGCTCATATACGGGACGGAACGACGCGTCAATGCTGTCGCGCACGTGACGCGCACTTATAGTGTCAAGGTATATTGGCATGTCGCTTGGCGCAGTGAGCAGCGAATAGGCCCAGGGCTTTCCCATCTCGTAGTGGTAGGTGTTGGTGTCCTTGCGGGGAAGGAACCCTATGATAATCACAACGGCGCCGATGAATAGCAGCGCCTTTATGATATTGTTTCTTGAAAAAAGGTTGTTCATCATCATTGGAAATAATGTCAGTTCACTCGGCTGGCTCGTTGCACACCACGTATCTGCTTCACCTTATTGCACAGGTCGGTCACTACATTTGTGTCACTTACAAGCACCGAAAGGTCGCAATGAAACACTTCGTTCTCGGCCTCGATGTCAAGCTTGCGGATGTCGATAGCCATGTGCATCGATATCATCTGTATGATTTCCTGAAGGATGCCGAATCGGTCGATACCCTCCATTCTTATATTGGCAAGGAACTTGTGGGTCTGCTCGGCCCACTCCGTATTCAATATTCTCCTTCCGTAACTTGCCTTCAGCACCTGTGCGCGGGGACACGTGAGCGCATGCAACTCCACATCGCCGTCGTCGTTTACCCATCCCATTACATCATCGCCGGGAATGGGGCTGCAGCAATCCGATATCTTAAAGTTGTTGCCATCCTCGCCACATCGCAGAATGTAGGTTTCCTTCATGTTGATGGGAGCCTTGGCGGGCGCGACATCCTCGTTGTTTTCGCCCGACTTCTTTCCCTTGTTACCTTTGAGCGGACGGAGTATCTTTGATATAAGCGACGACGACACCGGACGAAGCATCTTGACCAGATACTGAGGGAGCGTCACTTCTCCGTTGCCGAGAGCGGTGAACAGTGTTTCGCGATTCTGGAAATGAAGCGCTCCGAGAATCTTGGTAAGCACCTCGTTATTCTCCATTATCGAATGCTCCTTCAGGAAATTATCATATATCTCCTTACCCTTCTCGATAATAGGCTGCAGCTCCTTGCGCAGCACGGCACGCAACCTTGTCTTGCCCTTTGCGGTGGCAAGGAAGTTGACCCACTCGGGCTTGGGGGTCTGCGACTGCGAGGTGAGCACCTCCACCTGATCGCCCGAGCGCAGCTTGTGGCTCAGCGGCACAAGCTTATGATTGACTTTTCCGGCAATGCAGTGCATTCCTATCTGCGAGTGAAGCTCAAATGCCACGTCGAGCACCGTCGAGTTATTGGGGAGCGTGAGCAATTCGCCCTTAGGGGTGAACACCACGATTTCCGAGGCAAACAGATTCAGCTTAAGTGTGTCGAGAAAGTCGATGGCGTTGGGTTCGGGATTGTCAAGGATGTCCTTGATTGTCGACAGCCAGGCATTAAGCTCGCTCTCCTCGTCGCCCTCGCCTATCTTATATTTCCAGTGTGCGGCAAATCCGAGTTCGGCAATCTCATCCATCCGTCGCGAACGAATCTGCACCTCAATCCAGTTGCCGTCGGGACCCATCACGGTAAGATGCAGTGCCTGATAGCCGTTGGCCTTGGGGTTGCTTATCCAATCGCGCGTGCGCTCGGGATGCAGCTTGTAGAGGTCGGTAATGGCGGCATATATCTGCCAGCATATAGCCTTCTCCTTGCTCTGGTCGGGGCAGTCGAATATTATGCGCATGGCGTAGAGGTCATAGACCTCCTCAAACGGGATGTGCTTGGTTTCCATCTTGCGCCATATAGAATAGACCGACTTAAGCCGAGCCTTGGCATCATAGGTTATTCCCATCTCGTTGAGCTTCTCCTTGATGGGCAGCGAGAAGTCGTTGTAAACGGCGGCACGCCTCGACTCCGACTCCCTTATCTGTTCGCTTATACGCGAGTATGCGGCCGGATGCTCATATTTGAAGCTGAGATCCTCAAGTTCGGTCTTTATTGCAAACAGGCCGAGTCTATGGGCCAGCGGAGCATATATGTAGAGAGTTTCACCGGCTATCTTATACTGCTTGTTGGGCGACATTGAACCGAGCGTGCGCATGTTGTGCAGTCGGTCGGCCATTTTTATAAGCACCACGCGTATGTCCTCGCTCATGGTTAGCAGCAGCTTTCGGAAATTCTCGGCCTGGGCCGATGCCTTGTCGCCGAATATACCGCCCGAAATTTTGGTGAGTCCGGCTACGAGCTGTGCAATCTTCTTGCCGAAATGTTGCTCTATGTCCTCCACCGTGTACTCGGTGTCCTCCACCACGTCATGCAGCAAGGCGGCACAAATCGAGGTCGAGCCAAGGCCGATTTCCTGACTCGCGATCTTGGCTACGGCTATAGGATGCAATATATAAGGCTCTCCCGACCTGCGCCTGATGCCCTTATGGGCCTCTTTTGCAAATCGGAACGCTCTTTCTATTATTTCCACCTTCTTGCGGTGATTACTCGCAAGATAGCCGTTAAGCACATCCTGAAATTCGGCTTCGACGAGCCTGTCTTCTTCTTCGGGAGTAAGTTTTCTGCGTTCGTCCATCGCTGTAAGCCAGTTTTTGTTGTAATGTAATACAAACTTAGCAAAAAAGATTGAATCAATCGCACTAAAAATAGTATATTTGCAAAAAAATAAAGTGTAAGTGAAACCCGCGAGGTTTCTTTAGTAAATTAAATACCACAATGGGAAAATACAATTTCGATCAACTTATCGACCGCCACGGAAGTGGTGCTATGAAAGTAGATTCACTGAATGAATTTTTTGGACGCGACGACCTGCTCGGCCTATGGATCGCCGACATGGACTTCGCCGTGTCGCCACGCATCCGCGAAGCACTGTCGCGACGCATCGAGCACCCCGTCTACGGCTATGCCGGAGCTCCCCAAAGCTATTGGGACTCAATCACAGGATGGCTTGCCCGCCGTCACAACTGGAATGTAAAACGTGAAGAGATTACCTATATACCCGGAGTTGTAAAAGGCATTGCGCTTGCTATCAACTTCTTCACCCAGCGCGGCGACAAAGTGGTGATACAGCCGCCCGTGTACCACCCGTTCCGCATGGTGACCGAAGGCAACGGCCGAGTAGCGGTCAACAATCCCCTGATATTTGACGGCAACAACTACCGCATGGACCTCGAGGGTCTTGAACGCATATTCCGCGACGAGCACCCCAAGATGATGATTCTCTGCAACCCCCACAACCCCGTGGGCATCCAGTGGAGCGTCGAGGTGCTTCAGGAAGTTGCACGACTCGCCAAGAAGTATGGCGTGACGGTGGTAAGCGACGAAATCCATGCCGACCTCATGCTCTACGGCAAGCCCCACTTCCCCTTCGCATCGGTAAGCCCCGAGGCAGCCGAAGTGTCGATAACCCTGGGAGCCCCCTCCAAGACATTCAACATCGCCGGCCTTGTAAGCTCATGGTGCGTGGTGAAGAATCCCAAGCTACGCGAACCCTTCTTCCACTGGCTCATGGTGAATGAATTTGATGCTCCCACATTCATAGCCACCATAGGCACCGAAGCCGCCTACACCCAAGGCGAGGATTGGCTCGACGAGATGCTTGAATACATCGAAGGCACAATCGCCGAAGTGGAGGAGATCGTAGCCGAGAAGCTGCCCGACATAAAGGTAATTCGTCCCGAGGCATCATTCCTTGTGTGGCTCGACTGCCGCGGGCTGTGCATGTCGCACGACGAGCTCATAAAGCTCTTTGTCAACAAGGCTCATCTCGCGCTCAACGACGGAGCGATGTTTGGAGCCGAAGGCAACGGATTCATGCGCCTCAACATAGGCTCTCCGCGCTCGGTAATACGCTATTCGCTTGAATCGCTTGCCGACGCACTCGCATCGGTGTGCGCCGAATAAGCATATCAACAAGCAAGATAACAACAGGCGGCGTGTCGTTTTCAATAACCCGACACGCCGCCTGTTGTTTTTATCGTTCAGTAATTCAGGACTTGACGCGATGTAGATATACGTGCACACATCCCACCAGCAAAGCACCTCCTATAATGTTGCCTATCGTGGCGGGAATCAGGTTGTCGCACACCATTTGCCACGGAGTGACCGATGCCCCCTCAAGCATTCCGCAAGGGATGAAGAACATGTTGGCAATCGAGTGTTCGTAGCCCAGCGCAACGAAAGCCATGACAGGAAGCCAGCAGCCAAACATCTTGGCCCCGCTACTCTTGGCCGCCATGGCAAGCCATATCGCAAGACACACGCACCAGTTGGCTCCGATGCCTTTCACCATGACCGTAAGCCACGGCATCGACACCTTGGCCTCGGCTATCTTCACTATCGCGGCATGATAAGGCTCGGGCGACATAAGCCCCGTGACATAGACAAACACATATACGAAGCCGATAGCACCCACGAAGTTGCCAAGATAGACCAGCACCCAGTTAACGGCGACATCGCGCCATGAGCACTTACCGGCCATGAGCGGCGGCATGAGCAACGCATTGTTGCCGGTAAACAGCTCGGCGCCAAGCACCACCACAAGTATAAGTCCTATAGGGAACGCGGCTCCGCTAAGCAGCTTCTGAAGACCGGGATTGCCCGCCGTCAGTTCGGGAAATCCGTACCCGAGAATCACCGACAGCGTGCCTCCGAATGCAATGTAGACCCCGGCAAGAACCGTAAGCAACGCAAATCGGCCGAAGTCACGCGACGGCAACGCCACTTTGTTGCATCCTGTGACAAGAGCGGCATCTATCACCTCCTTGGGGCTCTTCGTACTCATCGGCTCTATTTCTGCAATCCTTCAAGAATACGCTTCAACACCACCTGAGCCGAAATCTCACGGTTGGCGGCTTCGGGAATCACCAGCGACCTCGGGCCCTCGATTACATCGTCGCTAACAATCATGTTGCGACGCACGGGCAGACAGTGCATGAAGTAAGCGTTGTTGGTCAGCGCCATCTTCTCGGCCGTCACGGTCCAGCTGCGGTCGGTGCTTATCACCTTGCCGTAATTGGGATCCATGTAGGCGCTCCAGTTCTTGGCATATACGAAGTCGGCACCCTCAAGAGCCTTGTCCTGATCATACTCAACCTTGGCATTGCCCACAAACTCGGGAGCGAGTTCATAGCCGTGGGGATGCGTTATCACGAAGTCGTAGCTGGCAGCGTTCATCCACTCGGCAAACGAGTTGGGCACAGCCTGGGGAAGAGCCTTGGGATGAGGAGCCCATGTCATCACCACCTTGGGATGCTCCACGGTCTTGTGCTCCTCGATTGTTATCAGGTCGGCAAACGACTGCAACGGATGACGCGTAGCCGCTTCCATCGAGAACACGGGGCGGCCTGAATATCGGATGAACTGGTTGATTATCTTCTCCTCGTAGTCGTCGGCCTTGGATTCAAAACGCGCAAACGACCTCACGCCTATCACATCGCAGTAACATCCCATAACCGGAATGGCCTCAAGCAGATGCTCGGGCTTGTCGCCGTCCATGATGACTCCGCGCTCGGTTTCGAGCTTCCATGCTCCCTGATTGACATCGAGCACCATGACGTTCATGCCCAAATTCATAGCAGCCTTCTGGGTGCTCAATCGGGTGCGCAATGATGAGTTGAAAAAGAGCATGAGCAAAGTCTTGTTCTCACCGAGATTCTTATAGCCGAATCGGTTGGCCTTCACTTCAAGCGCCTCGGCCACAGCAGTGCGGAGGTCGCCTATGTCATGTACATTGGTAAAATTTCGCATTACAGGTATATTTTTTCTCTTTTAAATCGAGTGCAAGTTAATCATTTATTCGCTAACCAGCGGCAATTTGTCAACTAAAATTAACAAGCAAGGCAACCGTAGCGGTAAAATACCTGCGGTTGCCTTGCCGTTTTTATTAGTCAAGTCGACGGGTTACATCATATAGCGTCATCCTCAACATTGTCAACGGGGTCAAGCGCGGGAGCATCGGATGTAGCGGCCTCGAGCTTCTTCATTATAGCGAAGATAAATGTAGCCGAGATGCCGCAGATGATGATGAGGATTCCCCAAAGCCATGCAAGCGAAATCTTGCCCCAAAGCAACATGGGTATCGACACGAGGTAGTTACCGATGGCCGTAGCTGCAAACCATCCGCCCATCATGGCACCCTTGTACTTGGGAGGAGCCACCTTTGACACGAAGGAGATACCCATAGGCGACAACAGCAGCTCGGCAAACGTGAGCAACAGATAGGTCGAAATCAGCCAGTTGGGCGATACGGCTCCCTGAGTTCCGGCAAGACCGAGCGAACCAATAACCATGACACCGTAAGCGATACCGGCCATTACCATACCGTAGCCGATCTTGCGGGGTGCCGAAGGCTCCTTCTTGCGCGAAGCGAGCCATCCGAACAACGCGAGCGACACCGGAGTGAGCGCAACCACATAGAACGGGTTGAACTGCTGATACTGCTGAGGCTGGATGCCCTCAACCACTTCGGGAGTTATATTGTAGATGTAAACAAGAGCACCTGCCACGGCAGCAAGGATTAGAGCCGATATTGCGCGGCCTGAGTTGCTGCGGGTCTGGAACAGGTTGAAAAGTGCATAAACGCCGATGAATATAGCGGTAAGAGCCCACACGTTGAATCCGATTCGGGTCCATCCTGTAGCTTCGGGCGAAGTACAGCTTTTGGCAAATTCAGTGAGAGTGGCACCGTTCTGATGGAATACCATCCAGAAGAAAATGACAACAGCAAACACGAGAAGAAGAGCGATGATGCGGCTCTTGGTCTGCGAGGGAGTGAGTTCGGGACCGTTGTTGACAGCCGATGCGGCCGATGCCGACTTCTTGTCGGTGATTACCTGTGCATAAGCGCGACGGCCGATGATGTAGACAAGGAAGCTGACAATGAGCGAAACACATGCCACACCGAATCCGTAGCCGTAGCCGGTCGACAACGTGTCGATATATTTCATACAGAAATCGCCGAGTGATGTGCCCACCTGCATTCCGCTCTCATTGATCGTAGCCACGAGATCGGCGGCATTTTCATGTCCGTCAAGATATGCGTTACACAGTGCGGGAAGCTTCTGATTATAGACAAGACCCTGACCCTTCATGGCCATGTTACACATGGCTGTGGCGGTCATGGGTGCATACATCGAGCCGATGTTGATTGCCATGTAGAAAATCGAGAACGCCGAGTCGCGCTGCGACGAATAACGGGGATCGTTGTAGAGGTCGCCCACCATAACCTGGAGATTGCCTTTGAACAATCCCGTGCCGACGGCAATCAGCGCAAGAGCGGCACATAGCACTACAAGCGACGATGTGCTGCGTATTTCTGTTGGGATGGCCATTATAAGATAGCCCACAAACATGATGCAGATACCGGTGACGACACACTTTGAGAAACTCCACTTGTCGGCAACCCAACCTCCAATCAGAGGCATGAAGTAGACCAAAGCAAGGAAAATGGCATAGATTTGACCTGAAACTGCGGCATCAAAGCCGAATTTCGCCTGCAGGAACAGCAGGAAGATCGCGAGCATGGTGTAGTAGCCGAAACGTTCGCCCATATTGGCAAGCGACAGCACGTACAAGCCCGCAGGTTGATTCTTAAACATAAGTTGACTTTTAATTATTTATAATGATTGGAATATTTCTTTACATGTGACTGTGGGGGCTTCATTGGGCCGCGCCTTCAGCCTGCTGCTTGGCAAGGAATGCCACGGCATAGAGCCGCATCTGCTTCACGAGGGCGGCGAGTCCGTTGCTTCGCGTCGGCGACAGGTTCTCCGATAGGCCTATGCGGTCGATGAAGTAGAGGTCGCTGTCAACTATCTCACGCGGAGTGTGACCCGACAGCACCTTTACAAGCATGCTTATGATTCCCTTCACGATTATAGCGTCACTGTCGGCAGTGTACTCGATTTTTCCCTCGGGGGTCAACTCGGCATGTAGCCATGCACGGCTCTGGCAACCCTCGATAAGATGCTCCGGTGTGCGATAGGCCTCGTCGATGGGAGGCAACGCATTGCCTATGTCGATTATATAGGCATAACGGTCCATCCAGTCATCGATGTCGGCAAACTCTTCAATTATTTCGTCTTGTAGCTGATTTATAGTCATTGTATGTGCAGTTTTGTTGTTATTCGGCTTTTTCGTGATATATTACATTGGCCACAGTCTGTCCCACCGCCTTTAGCGTGCTCTTTCCGATGTGCTCCATGTCATCGTTGACGGTGTGCCACACAGGCGAGAATGTACCAGTTTCGGGATGGCCACACTCGATGATGTCGATGCAGGGGATGCCGGCACGGTTGATAAACGTGTGGTCGTCGATAAGACCGCCGCGCTGATCGTTACTGAACACCTTGCCATAACCCGAGGCCGAGGCCATGCTCCATACCTTGTCGTTGACCGCGCGGGCATAGTAGTCCGACACATATTCACGCGGGAATGTGGCATCGATGCCGCCCACCATGTCGAGCAATATTCCGTAGCGGGGAAGCGTGCTTTGCGTGTAAGGCATATTCTTAATCCAGTACTGGGTTCCGATGCACCACGTTTCCTCCGACGCGCCCCATCCGTCGGAGCGGCCTGAGTCCTCACCGTCGACAAAGAGGATGTCGACTCCCACATCAGGACGCTTGGCGCTCATCTGACGCGCTAACTCAAGCAGCACGCCCACTCCGCTGGCTCCGTCATTTGCTCCGGGCACGGCCCTCGCCCTGTTTTCGATATTGGGGTCGCTGTCGGCCCAGGGGCGTGTGTCCCAATGCGCCACGAGCAGCACTCTCTCGGGCTTGTCGACTCCGTATCGGCCCATTATGTTTATAATGGGCATGTCGCCGTCGAGATAATTCTTCAAGGCAGCCCGCTGCACGATGACAGTGTCGGCGCCATAGCGCGACAGGCTGTTTATCAGGTAGTCGGCACAAGCCGCGTGTCCCGTCGAGCCGGGAACCCTCGGCCCGAAATCGACCTGGGTCTTGACATATTTATACGCGCTGTCGGCATTAAAATTCACGATGTCGATAGTCGCCGGAGCCTCGATGACTTCAACTGTCGATTGTTTCTTGCCGCTTTTACAGCCTGCGATAAACATTGCAAGAATGAATATAGCAAAATGGAGTGATTTCATATATTTATAGGTATCCAATTTGTCAAAGTTACAAAAAAAGTAACAGTTTGACAACGATTCGATCTCTCGCCCCACCCGCTTTTATACATTTTTTAACCTTTCAAGGGTCTTGGTGAACGAAACACACTCAGGCACCTCGGGCAGGAAGTGGGTCACATATATCAATGTGGGCGAGTCGCGATGCACAAGCGCATTGACAACCGCCCTCACACTGCGCTTGCGTGCGGCATCGAGTCCATGCAGGGGTTCGTCGAGAATCAGCAGGTCGGGGTGCTTGATGAGCGTGCGTGCAATCAGCACCATCCGCTGCTCGCCTGTCGACAATGTAGAGTAGCGCCTGTCGGCGAATGACTCAAGATGAAACAGCTCAAGCCAGCGCATAGCGGCTTCATAGTTGGAGGCGTTGGTGCGGCCGAAGCTTCCCAGCGTGTTTCCAAGGCCCTGAGCGACGACATCGGCCACAGTGCCATGGTGACGAAAATAGAGGTGCATCTCGGGCGACACATAGCCGATGCGGCTCTTTATGTCCCAGATGCTCTCGCCGCTTCCCCGCTTGCGGTCAAAGATTGTGATGTCGTTGGAATAGGCCTGCGGATTGTCGGCATATACCAGGCTGAGCAACACCGACTTTCCGGCACCGTTGGGTCCGGCAAGGGCCCAGCACTCGCCGCGGCGCACAGTCCACGACACGTTCTCAAGAATCATGCGTCGGCCATATTTAACATTGCAGCCGCGAAGTTCAAGAGCCACTTCGTAAGGCTTTGTCACGCGAGTCGACTTGGGGATGCGCTCAAGGTCGACAGCATAATCCATAAGCGACATGACGCGGTTGCGCACAAGCTGCACATCGCCCTCACGCGTTATCGGCTCGCCTATGCGCATGTCGATCATCGGTATCACCGTGTCGACCACTGTAGGTATCTCGCCGGGATTGCACAACAGCAGCATCACCGAGATGCCGCGCGACGACATGTCGGCTATAGCCTCGTCGAGCAAGTCGCGCGACGCAGCATCAAGACCTATGTAGGGATTGTCCATTATAAGCAGGTCGGGCGACTCAAGCAGCACATTGACCACAAGAAGCTTGCGCAGCTCGCCGCTCGACAGGAAGTTAACCTTTTTGTCCTCGATTCCCTCAAGACGCATCCGGCGGCAATAGACGTCCCATTGCGGCATGTCGATGCGTTGTCCCATAAGCTCCCTCACTGTGGGAACCTCATCGTTCATCGTCGCCTCATGACGCTGCTGGTAGTACTCTACATGGAAACCGCTCAATGAGTGTATATCGCCAAACTCGATGAACTTCACCTTAAGATCGGGACGACACGGACGCACAATATTGGTGGCAATGTTCCATCCTTTCTCAAGTATTCGCCCGAGCGTCGACTTGCCCGAGCCGTTGGCGCCTATCACCGCAGTCACCCCCGATTTTACGGTGACATGGCAGGGATTGTCAACCGACAGCCCCATATAACGCAACTTATCGCTTTCAAGCTTTATCAAGTCATTCATTTCAATGCCTTTTATACCTGACGGCAATCGCCGCCATTACAATTCAAAATCATAATTGCACAAATTTAAGCTTTTTACGCCAATTACATTGCGCAATGTCATGATAAATGATTAATTTTGCAACTCAAAATACACTTGATACATTTAGATACAAACTATATTTTTATCATTCGATGAATTTTATCGACGAACTTAAATGGCGCGGGATGGTACACACCATGATTCCCGGCACCGAAGAACTGCTTGAAAAAGAGCAGGTCACCGCTTACGTGGGTATCGACCCCACTGCCGACTCACTTCACATAGGACACTTGTGCGGAGTGATGATGCTCCGTCACCTTCAGCGTTGCGGCCACAAGCCGCTGGCACTCGTGGGCGGCGCTACCGGCATGATAGGCGACCCTTCGGGCAAGTCGGCCGAGCGTAACCTGCTCGACGAAGCCACCCTGCGTCACAATCAGGAATGCATAAAGAAGCAACTCGCAAAGTTCCTTGACTTCGAGTCAGACGCTCCCAACAAGGCCGAGCTCGTCAACAACTACGACTGGATGAAGGACTTCTCGTTTCTCGACTTTGCCCGCATCGTGGGCAAGCACATCACCGTCAACTACATGATGGCGAAGGATTCGGTGCAGAAACGCCTCAACGGTGAGGCTCGTGACGGACTTTCATTCACCGAGTTCACCTATCAGCTCCTTCAGGGATACGACTTCCTCCACCTATACGAAACCAAGGGCTGCAAGCTGCAAATGGGCGGCTCTGACCAGTGGGGCAACATCACAACCGGTACCGAGCTTATTCGCCGCACCAACGGCGGTGAGACTTTCGCGCTGACATGCCCGCTTATCACAAAAGCCGATGGTGGAAAATTCGGAAAAACCGAGAGCGGCAACGTATGGCTCGATCCCCGATACACTTCTCCCTACAAGTTCTACCAATTCTGGCTGAACGTATCGGATGCCGATGCCGAGAAATATATCAAGATCTTCACCGAGCTTACCCGCGAAGAGATCGACGAGCTTGTTGCCGAACAGGCCAAGGATCCCGGACAGCGTCCGTTGCAGAAACGCCTCGCCAAGGAGGTCACCACTATGGTACACTCGGCTGCCGACTATGAAGCTGCTGTCGAGGCATCGCAGATTCTCTTCAGCAACAAGGCCGGCGACATCCTGCGCCGCATCGACGAGGACACACTCCTTGCCGTATTTGAAGGCGTGCCCACATTTGAGATTGCAAAGGCCGACCTCGACGGCTCGGTCAAAATCGTTGACCTGCTCACCGAAAAGGCTGCCGTGTTCCCCAGCAAAGGCGAGTTTCGCAAGCTCGCACAGCAGGGCGGCTTCTCCATCAACAAGGAGAAAGTGACCGAAATCAACGAGCCTGCAACTCAAAGCTTGCTCCTCAACGATAAGTATATACTCGTCCAGAAGGGCAAGAAGAACTACTTCCTTTTGATTGCCAAATAAATCAAATTCAGCCAATAGCTGACATCAGCTATTCTTTTCAAATAGGGTTCCAAACATTTTTTGGCAATATTTGAAATGCCGAATAGAGAGAAAATAAGAGCGTCTTTGAGCGCATGAATGTGTTCAAAGACGCTCTTTTCATAACCCACGCGGAAAAACCGAAATAACGATTAACCCTAAATCGATTATAACATCATCACATATAATCATGAATAAGCTTAGAAGTATAATTTTAGCATTTACAGCATTAACGGCCACTGTTGCAAGTGCCGAAAACATGTTTGCCACAGTTCTGGGTAAGACGGAAGACGAAACAAAAGAGAAAATAGAAAAAATATGGAGCCACTTCTTCACACCCGGCGACATAACAAAATATGAAGCTGACGGACAGCGCAGCATATACTACCTTACCGACAACGACAAGGCATATATAATGGATACGGGCAACAACGATGTGCGCACCGAAGGCATGTCTTACGGCATGATGATAAGCGTGCAGCTTGACAAGCGCAACGAATTTGACAAGTTGTGGAAGTGGAGCAAGGATCACATGGCTTACAGCGACGATTCGCCCTGGAGCGGATATTTTTGTTGGCAATGCGCCCCCGACGGCACTAAAATCGGCACAAGCAATGCCTCCGACGGCGAATTATATTATGTCACCTCACTGTTTCTCGCCGGCAAACGGTGGAATGAGCCGCGTTACATAGACGAAGCAAACGATATACTGAGAAAAATAATGACAAAAGACGGGAAAACAACAGGTGTATACGACCTCTTCGACCGTGACCACAACCTTATCACCTTTGTTCCCGACAATGTCGGACACAGATTTACCGACCCGTCATACCAACTTCCCGCATTTCTTGATTATTGGGCAGTGACAGCAGCTACCGACCGCGAGTTCTGGAAAGAAGCGGCCAACGCAGCTCGCAACCATCTCATCGAAAGCGCACATCCGGTCACCGGCCTACATCCCGATTACAGCAACTACGACGGCTCGCCGTATAGGTGGCCGCATGCAGGATATGACACATCAGTCTACATGTATGACGCCATTAGATGTGCTATGAACATAGGCATGGATTACTATCTTACCGGTAAAGACAAGTCACGGCAAAGCGATGTGATGAAACGCATGCTCGCATTTTTCAAAAATGACGGATTTACCCATGGTCATTTCCCCGTTGACGGCAGCAAACCGTTTGGAGCATGGATGGCTCAAATGCCGTAGGCGCGATCGCTCTTGCAAAATCGGATGATCCGGACGAACGCGCTCTCGCAGCAGAATTCATACAACGGCTGTGGGATACCGAACCTCCTACCGGAAAATACCGTTACTACGAAGGCATGGTTTACTTCTTGTCAATGCTTCATCTGTCAGGCTATTTCACCCTTGACCTTTAAGCATCAGGCTTCGCGGATTCCTTTCAACGACAAAGCCCGCGCTCAACGACAAAGCCCGCGCTCAACGACAAAGCATAAACCCGTTCAAGATTACTTCCTATTGATTGTCAAATAACCAAATTTAGCAGCAAAATATTGCATAGGTCGAAAAATCTCCTTACCTTTGCAACGCTTTAGGCCTAACGGCTTGAGCAATAAGGATTGTCTTATGGTGTAATGGTAGCACTGCAGTTTTTGGTTCTGCCTGTCTAGGTTCGAATCCTGGTAAGACAACACTATCCCAAGGAGCTAAGCAACACGCTTGGCTCCTTGCTTATTTTATGCACCCACGTATTGTAGGGACGCGATACATCGCGTCCACATCAACAACGGGTAATTCACGGGCAACATGGGCAATTCAACCCCGTTCAACATTTATGGGCATTAACTATTTGCGGACGCGATGTATCGCGTCCCTACGTTTGCGGCGGAGCAGCTTGTCAAGCTTGCTTCGGCCGGATTTTTGTTGTTGAATGACAGGCTGTGGCTGCGTGGGTGTCGGTTGAGCAGTTGTCGGCTGCGTGGGTTCTGTGGGGCGTGAAGGTGCGGATTTGGTGGCGGTTTTGCGGGCGCGGGCAAGGCGTCGCAGTTCACGGGCGCGGTAGCGGCGACGGATTGTGGGCATGATGAGCATGAATATGGCGCGGGGCACTCCGGGTGTCACCTCGATTATCGTCAGGTCGCGCTGATAGGCTTCGATTGCGGCGCATATTTCGTCGCGATAGTGTTTAGGCAGGCGGTCGACTGCATCTTTCCATTCCTGATCAAACTTCAGATTCTTGCCCTTGCGGCTCGATGTTTTGGTTGTTGCGTTTTCCATAATTACTTTTTTCAGCAAATATAGTACACCGAAGCCCCGCATTTCACCCCACAATGTCGCGAAGCGCATAATGACGGCATATACCGGGTGAGGATTTGCGCTAACGCGGGGATTTGATGGTGTAGGATGTATGATAATCTTGTTACGGATTATGTTTATTTCAATAGCTTTCCGTCATTGTTTCGGCTTTCCAATACGCTCATTTGATGAATGGCTATTTGGTTCAGCTTTACAAGACGCTCGCTTTGAGTCATGCCCTGCTCGATGAAAATAGCATTGAGGTTTTCCATATTAGATAGACAGATAAGCTCGTTGATTGTAGCGTAGTCGCGTATGTTGCCTTTCCTGTCAGGATGAGCCTCGCGCCATTGCTTTGCCGTCATACCGAACATCGCAACATTGAGTACATCGGCTTCGTTGGCATAGATAATGCTTGCCTGTGCCTGAGTAACCTCCTCGGGAATGAGATTTTGTTTTATCGCATCGGTGTGTATGTGGTAATTGATTTTGGATAATTCGCGTTTTACCGACCAACCCAATGCTTTTTGTTCTTCGGTCTTAAGCCGTTGAAACTCCTTGACTATGTAGATTTTGAACTCAGGACTTATCCACATCGCAAATTCAAAGGCTATATCCCGGTGTGCGTACGTGCCGCCATATCTACCGGCTTTGGCTTGAAGGCTTATTGCATTTGTTCTTGCTACAAATTCTTTGACGCTTATTTTGAAGCTATTTAGGCCGGACTGATTTCTAATTATGGCGAATTCGCCATAATTAAAATTTGGATTATACACTTTCTCCCAAATGCCGATGAATTCAAGTGTATTGCGGTTGCGCAACCAATCAGTTATAAAAAAATCTCCGTCTTTAGCATGCAACATATCCGTAAGGCAGATATAGTCTTCGCCATTTACATTTATAACATTGACTTCGGTATTCTGTACGGTGATTTTTGCCATTGCGGATACAGTGTTGGTTAATAACGCAAAATTAGCGAATTTATTTATAATTCAGTATTTTGCGCGTCTTTTTATTGAGATTGTCTATAGGGAAAGGACGGAGGTGGATTTCACCCCATAATGTCGCGAAGCGCACTTTTTTGTGCAAAAAAACAGGCGGTCGATTCTATGAAGAACCGACCGCCTTTGTCTATTGGGTCACTCTTTTAAGGAGCGGCTTATTAGTTGTTTTCAAGTGTTTCAACTTCCGGATCAACACCCCACTGCTGCTGAGCAAGGCGACGGTAGTTGTTGTAACGCCACTTGGCATTAGCCTTGGCTGCCTGGAAGAGTTCCTGAGCCTCAGCAGGATACTGCTTCATTACTGAAGCGTAGCGCACTTCACCCTTGAGGAAGTCCTCAAATGCATCCCAGTTGGGTTCCTTGCTGTCGAGAGTGAACGGATTCTTGCCCTCAAGCTCGGCTGCGGGATTGTAACGCCACAACTGCCAGTAACCGCAAGCTACTGCGTTAGCCTCTTCCTGCTGTGCCTTACCCATACCGGCCTTGATACCGTGGTTGATACAGGGAGCGTAGGCGATGATAAGCGACGGTCCGTCGTAAGCCTCAGCCTCGCGGATGGCCTTGAGGGTCTGAGCCTGGTCGGCACCCATAGCGATCTGAGCCACATATACGTAACCGTAGGTTGTTGCGATAAGACCAAGGTCTTTCTTGCGGATACGCTTACCGGCTGCGGCAAACTTGGCGATTGCACCGATAGGAGTAGCCTTTGAAGCTTGACCACCGGTATTTGAGTAAACCTCGGTGTCGAGAACGAGGATGTTGACATCCTTGCCCGATGCGATAACGTGGTCAAGACCACCGAAACCTATATCGTAGGAAGCACCGTCACCACCGATTATCCACTGGCTGCGCTTTACGAGGAAGTGCTTGAGTTCAAGAACCTTCTTGCAAGCGTCGCAACCGCAAGCTTCCATCAACGGAACGAGCTTGTCGGCGATTTCGCGGCTCTTGGCAGCGTCGTTCTTCTCATCGAGCCAGTTGGTGGCGAGAGCCTTGATCTCTTCGCTGCATACGGGGCAGTCAAGAACGCCGCGCATAGCTGCATCAAGACGCTCACGCATCTTCTCGTTGGCGATGTTCATACCAAGACCGAATTCGCAGAAGTCCTCGAAGAGCGAGTTAGCCCATGCGGGACCGCGGCCGTTCTCATCCTTGGTGTAGGGAGTCGAGGGAACAGAACCCGAGTATATTGAGCTACAACCGGTAGCGTTGGCAACGATTTCACGGTCGCCGAAGAGCTGGGTTATAAGCTTAACATAGGGAGTTTCACCGCAACCCGAGCAAGCGCCCGAGAATTCAAAGAGCGGAGTTGCAAACTGCGAGTTCTTGACATTGGCCTTTACATCAACGAGCGAAGCCTTTGACTTAACGTTGTCAACACAGTAATCCCAGTTCTTCTGGATATCAAGCTGAGTTTCGAGAGGCTTCATAGCGAGAGCCTTCACGCCCTTCTTGCCGGGACATACATCGACGCAGTTGCCGCAACCAAGACAGTCGAGAACATCGACAGCCTGCATGAAGCGCATTCCGGTGAATGTCTTGCCGATTGCAGGTATTGTAGCATCTTCGCCGAAAGGAGCTGCTGCGAGTTCCTCGGGAGTGATGACGAACGGACGGATAGAAGCGTGAGGACAAACGTAGGCACACTTGTTACACTGTATACAGTTGTCCTTGTCCCATTCGGGAACGAATGCGGCAACACCGCGCTTCTCATACTTGGCAGTACCCTGAGCCCAAGTACCGTCGGCATCGTTGATGAATGCCGATACGGGCAGAAGGTCGCCGTCCTGAGCGTTGATGGGGCGAACCACCTTGTTGATGAATTCGGGGTCGTTGTTGGCAACCACTGCATCATCGGGAAGTGATGCCCATGCGGGATCAACATCAAGCTTCTTGTATTCGCCACCGCGGTCAACAGCTGCATAGTTCTTGTCGACAACATCCTGGCCCTTCTTGCCGTAGCTCTTTACGATGAACTTCTTCATCTGCTCTACTGCAAGGTCAACGGGGATAACCTCGGTGATGCGGAAGAATGCCGACTGAAGGATGGTGTTGGTGCGGTTGCCAAGACCGATTTCCTGAGCAATGCGGGTTGCATTGATGTAGTAAACGGTGATGTTGTGCTCGGCAAAGTAACGCTTAACCTTGTTGGGAAGATTCTTTGCAAGCTCCTCGCCTTCCCAGATGGTGTTGAGAAGGAATGTACCGCCGTCGCGAAGACCGCGAGTCACATCATACATGTGCAGGTAAGCCTGTACGTGACATGCCACGAAGTTAGGAGTGGTCACCAGATAGGTCGAGCGGATGGGCTTGTCGCCGAAACGCAGGTGAGAGCAGGTGAAACCGCCCGACTTCTTGGAGTCGTAGGCGAAGTAAGCCTGGCAATATTTATTGGTGTTGTCACCGATAATCTTAACAGAGTTCTTGTTGGCACCTACAGTACCGTCGGCACCAAGACCGAAGAACTTAGCCTCATAGGTGCTCTTGTCGCCGAGAGCAACCTCAGCCTTCATCGGGAGCGACATGTAGGTAACATCGTCTACGATACCGAGAGTGAAGTTGTTTTTGGGTTCGGGAAGAGCGAGGTTTTCGTAAACCGAAAGTATCTGAGCGGGAGTGGTGTCCTTTGAAGCAAGACCGTAACGGCCGCCTACAATCATGGGGGCGTTTTCAACTCCGTAGTAGCAGTCAACTACATCGAGGTAAAGAGGCTCGCCATTGGCTCCGGGCTCCTTGGTGCGGTCAAGCACGGCGATGCGCTTTGCAGTCTTGGGCACAGCGGCAAGGAAGTGCTTTGCCGAGAAGGGGCGATACAAGTGAACTGAAACAAGACCCACCTTCTCACCCTGCTCTACAAGGTAGTCGATAGCTTCCTGAGCGGCCTGTGTAACCGAACCCATGGCAATGATTACGCGCTCGGCGTCGGGTGCTCCGTAGTAGTTGAACAAGCCATACTTGCGTCCGGTGATTTCCGAAATCTTGTTCATGTAATCCTCCACGATTGCGGGCACTGCATCATAGTACTTGTTGCAGGCTTCGCGATGCTGGAAGAATACGTCGCCGTTTTCAGCCATACCGCGTGCTACGGGATTTTCGGGGTTGAGGGCGCGTGAGCGGAAGTCGGCAAGAGCCTCACGGTCGAGAAGCGGAGCGAGATCGTCGGTTTCGATCATCTCGATCTTCTGGATTTCGTGAGATGTGCGGAATCCGTCAAAGAAGTTGACGAAGGGCACGCGTGACTTTATGGTCGAAAGATGAGCCACACCTGCGAGGTCCATCACTTCCTGTACCGAACCCTCGGCAAGCATTGCGAAACCGGTCTGACGAACCGACATCACATCCTGATGGTCGCCGAAGATGCTAAGAGCGTGAGAAGCCAATGTACGAGCCGACACGTGGAATACGCAAGGCAGCAACTCGCCGGCAATCTTATACATATTGGGAATCATCAACAACAAGCCCTGCGAAGCAGTGTAAGTTGTTGTCAAGGCACCGGCCTGAAGAGAACCGTGAACAGCACCGGCGGCTCCACCTTCCGATTGCATTTCCTGCACCAAAACGGTTTCACCGAAGATGTTTTTACGTCCTGCGGCAGCCCATTCATCAACATACTCAGCCATTGTCGACGAAGGAGTGATAGGATAAATGGCAGCAACTTCCGAGAACATGTAGCTCACGTGAGCGGCAGCCTGATTACCATCACAGGTCAAGAATTTCTTTTCTTTACTCATAATCTTGTAATCTATTTTATGGAAAATATGAATATTAAATTACTTAATCGTGTCAACGGAATGATGCAACGAAGCGTCTTTCCGTTTCAGCTTACAAATTTAATGATTAATCGGTTAACCGCCAAAACAATCCCCCTATCTTTATGAAATTTTGTATCATAAATGACATAATATAACACCCCGTAACCCAAATCTAATACAGCCCCGAGGCCAACGTGACATGACGCATGTTTAAATAAGCCAAAGTGGCGTTAAAAGCGGCAAACGCGTTTTCACGACACGAAATTTATGCTTACCTTTGCACTCCCGTTACAAAAACAATACAGTGAAAATCAAAATGCGAATACTCATTTCAGCCATAATAATGACATGCGCCGCGCTAATGTGCTCGGCCGAAACAGCATCTACGATAAAAAAAGTGTGGATACTCCCCGAAGTCGATAACGACAGCATCCAGTGCATGGCAATCCATGTCGACTTCGATCTCGCAGGAGTAAGGGGAAAGGACATCGAGTGTCAGGCAATATTCTACAGCAGCCCTGGAGGCTGGGCCCTGCGTGACGCCAACGACAACTACCGCCTGTCGCCGTCGCTCAACTACGTGGCGGCCCAAAGCATGTTCAAGGCCAAGAAGGATGAGTACAACGTGCCCGACCAATCGATTCTGATACCCATCGACGAGCTGCACCTGAAGCCCGGCCGCAAATATCGCATCTACGCCAAGGTGTCGCTCTACTGCAATCCGGGCCGCAACGGCCAGTTTCTCGGCGAGAGCGAGTATGTGCCTATAATCGTCGACCTGAAAAATCCCGACCAGCCTCATGTGATGCAGGATCTCGGCAAGATTCCCACCCCCACACGCACCGTCAAAGGCACCGTAGCCTCACGCAAGGGAGGCTCGTCGCAGGAAATGGCCATGTCGACATCCGATGCCGTCACCCCCACTGAGGACGACAACACATTCACCTCCCACAACAGCAAGGTCAAGAAGAAGCCCATCGACAAGGCTACATTCTGGGTGAAGGAAGAGGTCGACTCAGCTTCTCTTCCCAAGCTATATATCGAGTAATATCTTGTTTCCCGATATTCGTTAACATTGGGGGCTAAGGAGCGTCACTTCACAAGCTCCTCCATAAGCCGCGCAAACGTGGCATCAAGATTGTCGGTGATGCCCGGATGCGGACGCGATGTCTGCACACACGCGCTCTTCACCGCCGTCAGCCACCTGAAACGCTCTTCAGCCTCCAGCGACGCTATGCTGCCGCCTTCGCGCTGTCCCTCCCCTATGAGGGTAAACGCGCTGAGTTGTTGCGCCAATTCGTCGCGAGTCAGCTCACAGTCGTGCACGGCCATCTTGCGCTCGTCGATCCACAGCTCCACGCGCAGCCATCGCCGGCGCTTGCACATCATTATAAGCCCCACATTGATAAACTCCTCACGCTCCACGCGAGGCACATAGCGTATTACCGCGTATTCATACAAGTGCTTGTCGTGCATCTATCGCCTGTTTTAAGAATATGTGAGAATTTTTCAATCGCTCGGTGAGGAAAGTCTTGTAGACATCCCTTATCTCATCGGGAGTAAGCTCCATGCCGTCCCATTGCAGCCACTCGTCGGGCACAAGATCAACTATCTCGGCAAGCTTGTCGGGTGTAAGTAGCTCGCGACACTCCCGGTCGGCTTCCTCAAGATGTGACGCTTTTCGCAGCAACGCATGCTCCTTTATGTAGGGAAACGGCGACAACATGGCCTTCTCCCAGTCGCGCCACGAGTGGTGGAAGTAGAGCGATGCGCCGTGATCGATAAGCCACACCTCACGATTCCACATCAGCATGTTGGTGTTGCGCACCGTGCGGTCGACATTGGTCAGGAACGCGTCGAGCCACACGATACGCGAAGCAAGGCGCTCGTCGACCTGATTCACGACCGGGTTGAGCGTCAACGCTCCCGACAGGAAATGAAGCCCCACATTCAGCCCGCGACTCGCCTGAAGCAGATCCTGAATTTCCTCATCGCCCTCGGTGCGGCCGAAGTCCTCGTCGAGGTCGAGCATCACGAGTTCGGGCACCTTAAGCCGCAGCGCACGCGCCACCTCGCCGCCTATCAGTTCGGCAATCAACGCCTTGGTGCCGTGACCGGCACCCCTGAATTTCACCACATACTTGAATCCGTCGTCGGCCTCGGCAAGAGCCGGAAGCGAACCTCCTTCGCGCAATGGTGTCACATAACGTGTGACCTGCTGTCGTCGTAGTTCCATGTCACTGAATTTTGGGATATGCAAATATAACACTTTTACACCTTATCAGGTCGACCGCACATCCTATAAATGGCACAAAAGCCACAGCCATACAACCTATTTCGGAGTTAAAATGCGTAAAAAACGGCCGTGTCACATGACACGGCCGCCAACAGACTAATTGAAAGATTTTATTTTTATTGTGTGTCGCTTGCTTTTTTAGAAAGAGAACATGAGTCGCCCCTGGATGCAATTGAAATTGGAATCGCTCATATACTTGTCACGGTCAAGATGATTGTAATTGTACTCAAGCATCACCTGGACAAACTTATTGAACGAATAGTTGGCTCCGATAGTTACCGAATGCAGGTTACCGCCGCCCACACTAAGCGATGTCGCGGGATAGTCGGCAATTACACCGTTGGGATAGTACTGGTCGCGTCCGGCCGAATAATATTCACCGTCAACGAGGTCGTTCAATCCCGTGTAGCTGTAACGGGCCACGATTTCAAGCGAGCGTCCGTTAAGGCCTCCGAGCAATCCCTCGGCACTGTTGTACTTGTAGTCAGGGCCGAAAATCTTGTATCCTGCCTCGACATAGGCACCGTTGAAACTGTTGCTTCCGAGCGGATTTCCGGCCTGCCATGACTCAAGGGTTCCCCATGAGTCGATAGAGCCGAGATTGGCCTCAAAGAGAGTCTGGTCGTCGCGCTTCTTGGTGACATGCTTCCACATGTACTCACCGCGTGCAAAGAACTTCGGGCTTACATACATCAACTCGGCGTTGATGTTGTAGACATTGTTGGCGTAAGGGAGTATGGCCTGAACAAACTCGGTGGGATCAACCGCTGTTTCCATCGGAGTACCGAGTATCAGCACAGTCTTCTTTACATTATCGACGGTTTCACCCGAATTAAGGTGACCGTAATGGAAAGCCGCACCGATGTGGAAAGCCGTAGTACCGTCATTTATGGGTCGATACAACCAGCGTCCGCCCACTGCTACGCCCTGGAATCCCGAGATCTGATTGTTATAGGGATTCTCGGCAAACACACCGATATTAGAGTAGAACGGATTATTATAGTAACGGTAGGCGAGTCCGAGCTCACGGCCGGGGCACAGAGCCACGGCAGGCGCCGCACGCGAGATGAAGTGATAACTTCCCATCGAAGTGTTGCGCGACAATCCGAGCGGGTCGTTGAAATAACCGGCCTTGAACGAGCTTATGCCGTCATATTTGTCGGGAGCCAATGAATACTGAAGGAATATATTCTTTTGGGTGAACTTTCCGCCCGAGAAGTCAAAGTCGGCATAGAAGTACCAGTCCTGGAATGTCATCGAGGTACGTATTCGGGCATCGGTAAGCTTTGCACCCGACTTCATGGGAGTGTAATCGGTGTGATACCACGCCGCATCCATCATCATGCGCGCACCCACCGTGAAGTGTAGGTCCTCGTCCTTGTTATCAACCTTTATTGTGGGATTGGTGTCAAAATCCTGTGCAGCTACCGAGAGTGAACATGCTGCTATCAACGAGAGAAATATTTGTTTTTTCATTTTGATATACGTGTTAGTGAAGTATGTTTAACTTTAGTAGCCAAGTCGTTCAAGAGTTTTCAGAGGATCAGGGACATAAGCGGGAGCGTATTCGTTGCCGAACTGCGGATTGCAGCGGAAGCCGTTTTCGATG
This sequence comes from Muribaculum sp. NM65_B17, assembly GCF_004793735.1. Lineage (NCBI taxonomy): Bacteria > Pseudomonadati > Bacteroidota > Bacteroidia > Bacteroidales > Muribaculaceae > Muribaculum > Muribaculum sp. NM65_B17. The sequence continues at coordinate 300,444 of NZ_SRYY01000003.1, read as the reverse complement.
AGATAACGCAGTGTCAGCTCCGAGCGGTTGGTGAAAAGACCGTCAAGGTACACAGTCCACAGCTTGCCGTTGACTGTAACGCCGAGCAAATCGTCAAACTGGGTGGGATTACCGAAGTTGTACTGTCCCATGTACTTGCCCATCTGGGCGTAGGAGTCAAATGAATAAGGGTGGTTGAGCATTCCCGAGCGGGCGATAAGGTAGGCCTGCCAGGGTGCGTCAAGCTCGCCATAGTTGTTGGGAGCGCCGGCAATCGACGGGCCAATGATGTGGGCCTTGTATTCGAGAGCCATATTGATGAAGTCGGCATAGCCCTGAGGAGTGTTGAACTTGAGGTCGGTAGCACCCTTTCCTTCCCACAACAGGAAGCACATAGGAATCTTGCCCTGGAACTCATCGGCCGTGCGGCGCAGCGATTCAAGCGAGAATGTCTGCAGCACTACCTTACCGTTGGAGTTGCCCACGTTGACCTTACCGTCCTTATAGTTGGGCACACCGTCACAAGGCTTGGTGATTATGTTCCATCCAAGACGGTCAAGCTCCTGATAAACACGATGTTCAAAGTCCTTGGGATTCAGCCATGACTCCTTGAACTCGATGTAGACACCGGGACGGTTGCCTGTATCCTGGGGATCGGGCTCGTATTCAAGATTATAGGTGAGGCAGTCGTAGGGATTGTTGGCATCCCACTTGCCGGTGATGCTGTATATGCGCTCGCCCTGCGAGTTTCTCTTCAGGATTTTACCCTCGGCAAATGCAATCTGGTCGGAAAGTGCCGACACATACTGATGCTGTCCCATGGGATTGGAAGGCGAAGCAGGTTCAAAGTTGGGGCGCGCCTGTTCAAGGCTCGACTGGTTGAACCATGTTCCGGCATCAAGGGCGAGTAGCTCGTCATACATATACGACATGGCATAGTAGGGTCGGAAACTTGCCACATCCTTTTTATAAAGCTCCTCGGCCTCGGCGGCAGTACAGCCGTGGTCCATGTAGAACTGCTTGCGGGTCTGCGGCACATACTCACCGTAGACATTCTCGATGTTGGTCGTGCGACACAGGTTTTCATCATGGTTGGCAAGAATAACGCCGTCCTTCGTACACTGGAGGTCCGATTCAAGGTAGTCGGCACCCATTTCGCGAGCCCATCGCCATGCAGCTTCGGTTTCCTCGGGTCCCCAGAATGTTGACCCTCGGTGAGCCATCACTGCATACATGGGCACGTAGTCACGCACCTTTGCCATCTCCTCGGAAATGGTGTTGACTTGTACGCGTGTGGCATCGACATTTTCATTTGTAAAGTCCTGTTCCTCCTGGCATGAAGTGAAGGCCAAAACTGTCAAAGCGGAAACTAAACCGACTTTAATAAAACATTTGCTCATAAACGTGAAATTTATTATTTAGATAGTTTATTGATTTTTATTTTGCAAGAGATAACGTTCTTCCTTAGCGGTAAACGAGATAAACAGGATGGAGAGCGCACAAGCCGCCAAGAGGAGGACAAAAGTCCAGTCCCAACCCACGCTGCCGGCCACATAACCGATAACTATATTTGCAAGAATAGCTGTTCCGAAGAAATATCCGAAGAATCCCGTAAGTCCGGCAGCGGTTCCGGCTGCATTTTTTGGCGCAAGGTCAAGAGCCTGGACACCGATAAGCATAACCGGGCCGTAGATAAAGAATCCGATACCGATCAACGACAGGGTCACGATAGTGTAATTGTAGGAGAAACGCCAGTAAAGCAGGATGAACACAGCCACGAGAGCCATGAATATGATAGTAGTAATGGCTCGACGGCCCTTGAACACCTTGTCGCTCAACCAACCGCACACGAGCGTGCCGGGAATAGCCGCAAACTCATAGGCGAAGTAGGCCCAGCCCGCATCCTTTATGTCGTAGCCCTGTGAATCCTTAAGGAAAGCCGGAGCCCAGTCGAGGCATCCGTAACGCACCATGTAGACGAATGCGTTGGCAATGGCGATAAACCAGAGCATCTTGTTGTTAAAGACATACTTAAAGAATATCTCCTTGGCGGTGAGCACCTGCTCGTGCTTCTCGCTGTAGTTCTTGGGATAGTCGTTGCGATACTTTTCGATCGAGGGCAGTCCGCACGACTGAGGGGTATCGCGAATGAGGATGTAGGCAAGTATCGCTATGAATATAGCCACGGCTGCCGGGAAAGCATAGGTACCTATAAGGAAGTAATACTGGGTCTGGCTGCCGTAGAACCATGAACCGAACCATATAGCTCCATACACGGCCATGGGGCCCACGAGTGCGCCGCCAACGTTGTGTGCGCAGTTCCATATCGACATCTTTGTGCCGCGCTCCTTGATTGAGAACCAATGGGTCATGACGCGTCCGCAGGGAGGCCATCCCATTCCGTTGAACCATCCTACAAGGAAGTTCAACACTGCCATAAGCGCAATGGCCCACATCTTGTGTTCGGGACCGATAGCAGTCACAGGCACAATCATGAACGCCATTGAAATAGCGGCCAGCACAAGTCCGAGTGGCAGGAATACACGTGCGTTACTTCGGTCGGAAACGCTGCCCATCAAGAATTTAGACAAAGCATAGGCGATTGCGTTCATCGACAATACGATACTAAGTTCTCCGGTTTCAAAGCCGAACGGCGCAAGCTCCGGTATGGCCATGGAAAAGTTCTTTCGCACGATGTAGAAACCCGCATAACCGATGAATATGCCCAAGAACACCTGCCATCGCAGTTTCTTATAGTTAGAATCGACCTTTTCCGCCGGCATTTCAGCCTTATAAGCCGGTGGAGCTAAAAATTTCCACATAATCTATAGTTTTAATTGGTTTGTTGTTATTGTCCGTTTACTGAGTTGGCGCGTCGGGTGGCCTCTATGTCAAGGGCATCGGCGATTATGGAAATGGGATTGGCTACGGGCACTCCTGTCGACATCTCTATCTGCCATTTGCAAGTTTCGCAATCGGTGGCCACGAGGTCGACATGCTCTCCGAGAATCTGGTTGAACAGCGGTCGGCCTATGCCCTGCGAATAGTTGTAGTTCTCCTTCTTGAATCCGTAGGTTCCGGCGATTCCGCAGCAGTTCGATTCAAGAGCCACGTAATCAAGTCCCGGAATCATCTTCAGCAACGAAGTCGAGTATATGGTCCATCCGAGTTTCTCCATGTGACATGGCGTATGGTAGGCTACCCTCTTTTTATAATCGTCGCGGAACACGAGCTTAGCCTTGCCTGAGTCGATGAGATTGTAGAGGAATCGGGTTGCAAGCATCACCTCGTCGCGCACATCGGCATTGTCAAGGTCGAGCAGGTGGGGATACTCGTCACGAATCGTGAACGTGCAAGTGGAGCTTGTGCCTATTACGGTGAGATTTTCCTCAAGCACGGCACGGCGTATCTGCTCGAGATTTATCTTGCCGTCACGCTTGGCCTCGTCGATCAATCGGTTGGAAATCTTTGCAACGCCGCAGCACTTTTCGTCCTCCAGCAGCTTGATGCCGTAGCCTACCGCATTCATCACCGTGACAAGGTCCTTGCCAAGCTGCGGATAGTTGTAGTTTACGTAACATCCGTGGAAATAGGCCACCTGGCGGGGATAGCGGCTTTGGTTGAGCCGTGCCTCCTTCTTGAACCATGTCGTGAACTTCTCGGAAGCATAGGAGGGAAATGTGCGGTGGGCGTCGATGCCGAGAGTGGCATCCATTATCTTTTTCACCGGTTTCAATCCCAGCGTGGCGTTGACTACGGGAGCGACCAAGGTGGCCATGTTGCCCATGAAGTCGGTGTTGGCGAGCATGCGGTCACGCAATCCGGGCGATTTCTTGCTGTACTTGATGCGTGCCGACTGGATTATGTCGCCAATCTTCACGTTGGAAGGGCACACTACCTCACATCGCTTGCAATTAAGACAGTATTTAAGTGCCTCGTCATAGAAGAAGGGCTTCTTAAGCCTGTAGCGCTCACCGTCGGGGCCGGCCTGCTTCGGACCCGGGAAATCGGGATTGACCGGCGTTACGGGACAATAGACCGTGCAGATGGTACACTTTATACACTGCTCGAAGTTATTGTCGCTTATATTGCTTTTCTGATAGTTAACTGTCGAATCGTCCATAGTGTCATCGGGCTAAAATGTTATCAACAACCTTCATTGAAGTCATCAGCGCAACTCCTGCGCCCGACTCCTCTTTCATCGAATTGCAGCCGCCGAGCACCGCGCCCACGGCATACATGTTGTCAAGAGTCCGGCCATCCTTCATGACGCGGAACTCATCATCGGTCGTCACTCCATACCTCATGTAGGCGTGATCTTTGAAAATATCCTTATGATACCACTCGCTCCTCGTTGTCGGAGCCTTAACGTCAAGCCCGAATATAGGCTCGTATATCGACACCGGGTTGGCCATGATGCCGTAGCTGAAGAAACTTCCGCTCGCAAGGATGAAGTAGTCGGCCGAAAGCTCCATGTCACCGAGATTGACCGTAGATATCTTCATCATCCTGTCGCCCTCGGCAACTCCGTTGGTGACGCTGTCGCCAAGCAGATAGGTGCCGCCGAGCTTTTTAAAGTAACGGCGCAGGCGTATCTGCGAGCGCATTCCGCCCACCGACATGGGCTGCGTCGACACAAAGTAGAGCGGACGGTCAACCTTCTCGCGCAGAAGCTTGACGGGTTCATCGTCAAAGAGTCCGATGACGGCCGGCATCAGCACCGTGTCGGCATCGCCGGCAAGGCGGTTTACCTCACGAGCCACATCGCCGATGACATCGCCCACGATGACACGCGCTATATTGGCGGCGCGCATCTCGGTTGAGCTCTTGCGCAGGGTTTCGAGCTCAGGCAGCGTAAACGATTTCAGCGAGCAGCTCAAACCGGCTTCCTCAAGCCCCTTGGCAATGAAACTCGGATAGAAATCGAGATAGCCGTTGAAGTTGATTATGGCCACCTTCCCCCATGGAAGATTGTCAGGCTTTCCCACTGTGGCATAGTCGTCGATCGTGAGCCACGCAGGCTTGAAAGCGCCTATGGGAGTGAGGCGGTAATGATTGCGCTCCTCACTGCCGTGGGTGTTGATTCCCGCCTCGGCAAACAGAGGCTTTACACGCTTTACGTAATCGGTTATCGCATCAATGCCCACCTTGCTGTAGGGGTGCGACGCGGGGAGCTTTGCGATTGCCTCAAGGGGACGCTCCACAAAGTTTCCGTCACGCTGCCCGAACAGGCCGAAAGAGCCCGAGCTGAAATGCAGCGCGCTGTGTCCCGAAGATACTATGGCGACCTTGCGACCTGCCTTTGTCAGCAAAATACCGCTCACGAGTCCGCTAAGTCCGCCTCCTATTATTACAATGTCGTACTTCATACGTGATTCATGTTATTGTTCGTCAATCTTATCCTCAGGCTCGGCTATTCGGTCAAGTCCGCACACACCCTCGTAGAGCCACGACATGAGCTGCGCCTCGACAAGCGACTCGCCCCATGCCACGGGGTACATTCCCTTCCAGCGCTCGTTGATGAACGCCGACAGGTCGCGCAACGTGCGGTCGACACACTTGTTGGCCTTAACAAGTATTCCGGCGGCGCGGCAGGCACACAGTTCGCCTTGGCACGTGCCCATTCCCAGTCGTGTGCGACGGCGCAGATTTATAAGGTTCTCGACATGAAGCTCGTCGATGGCATATTTTATCTCGCCCACCGAAACCTGCTCACACTCACACACCACAGCCTCGTCCTCCTCGGTGCGATAGGCAATGTGGCTGCTTAGTGTGCCGTGACGCCCTTCGGCCGCCTTCTGGTCGGTGCTGAGTTCTATTATGTGGGACTTGTGGTGATGCTTGCCCTCGGCCAAGTCGGCTGTTTCCGAGCCCGGGAGCGGGGTTTCAGCCGTAACGCACTTCACATCGCGACCAAGCTTGCGGCATGCCATGTCGGTAGCCCATTCGGCCATCAGACGGTAGGTCATGAGCTTGCCGCCGGTTATGGTTATGAATCCCTCAAGACCGTCACGCGTGGCATGATCAAGACACACGATGCCTCGGCTTATGCTTCGGCCCGAGGGGTCGTTGTCGGCGGCCACAAGGGGGCGCACACCGGCATAAGCACGCAGGATGCGTGTATAGGCTATGCTCGGCGCTATCTTTATACCCTCCCTCATGAGTATGTCAACCTCCTCGGGAGTCACTTCCATATTGTCGATTTGATCGTAGAGTATGCGGCTCGAAGTAGTGCCGATGAGCGAAATTGTGTCGCCGGGCACCAGAATATCGGCATCGGCCGGCTTGCGGCAGCGGTTTATCACTACATTGTTGATGCGGTGACCGAAGATGAGCAACGCGCCCTTGGCAGGAAACATGTTGATGCGCACACCGGCAAGCTCGGCAATGAGATGCCCCCATATACCGCCGGCATTTATCACGAGGTCGGAGTAAACGGTCGACTCTTCGCCGGTCTTGTTGTCGCGCAATTTGACTCCCATCACACGATTCTGTTCAATTACAAATCCAACGACCTGATTGTAAGTCATAATGTCGGCCCCGTGACGACGGGCATCAATCACATTGGCAACCGTAAGCCTGAACGGGTCAATGGATCCGTCGGGAACCTTTACCGCTCCTATGAGCCGATGATTGACAGCAGGCTCGATGCGTATAGCCTCATCAGGATCGATGATCTCAGCGTTGATTCCGGCCTTGCGACACGAATCAACAAATGTGGCCTGATAGCCAAGATCGTCATCGGGAAGAGTTATGAACAATCCTCCGGTGTCCTCAACACAATGACGGGCGATTTTACGGAGTATCATGTTCTCCTTTATACACTCAGCGGCCGACTCAGGGTCAGTGACGGCATATCGGGCTCCGCTATGTAGAAGTCCGTGATTGCGTCCTGTGGCACCGGCGGTAAAGTCAAATCGCTCGACAAGCAGAGTCTTCAACCCTCTTATCGCACAGTCACGTGCCGTACCGGCTCCGGTGGCACCGCCGCCTATCACGATGACATCGTAATGCTTTTTGCCGAGATTATTATCCATGTATTTTATGTTTTTTTGATTGATATTGATGCAGCATAACAAACCGGAGGTGTTTCATGGTCCGGAAGGTAACACTTAACTTTTAACTACCATTCAAAAGTCTTTGTTCATTAATTCTTTATTTTTATTCAATGACAATCCGACAAAATGACTAATAAGATGTTTATTGAGTTTTTCGGCAGATTTATCGATTAAGTTTCACTTTGAAAGATTTGCTTTCGCTACAAAAGTAGAAACTTTTTTATTCAAAACCAAAAGATTTATTAAAAAGTTCACAAAAATTTTAAATCTAATTCATACCTCCTTTATTATCAGCGTGTTATTTCAAGACAAAATCTCATCCCAAAAAGCGCGTTACTTTTATATCGAAACATATACATTTCAAAACAGTTTCAATTACCGGCCTCACAAAACATCCGATACTATCATATCGAAACCTATAAACATAAATCCACGCCACACAAAAGTCGGCTCAAAACTTTAATAAAAAACGCCGACGAAAAGCGTATAAATATTGCTCATTCAATTATTTTCACTAAATTTGCGAAACTAAAATCTCCTACATATAAATCATTACAAATGACCAAAGACGAGCGCCACAAGCTTATTATCGATACCTTGATGATGCATGAATCCATCCAAGTATCGGACCTTTCCTTACTCCTCGATGTGTCGGCGGTTACGATTCGCAAGGACCTGACCGAGCTCGAGAAACTCAACAAGCTATATCGAAGCCACGGAAGAGCCATCCTTATAAACCCCTACATCAACAACCGCTCGGTAAACGAAAAAGAGAAACTCGCACGCAGCGAAAAAGAGCACATAGGCCGAATGGCATCTTCACTGATAACCAAGGACGACTCCATAATAATAGCATCGGGCACCACGGTGCTTGCCTTTGCGCGTTGCATACGCCCCATACACCGGCTTACCGTAATCTCGGCCTCGATTCAGGTGTCGGAGATACTTGCCGCCAACGAGTCGATCGATGTAGTGCAGCTGGGAGGGTCGTTACGCACAAGCAGCCTCTCGGTCGTAGGCAAATACGCCGAGTCGCCACTCGCCGAATTCTCATGCAGCAAGCTCTTTCTCGGAGTCGACGGAATAGACCTCGACTTCGGGATAACCACAACCGACATACGCGAGGCCGACCTCAACAAGACCATGATGCACACGGCTCAGAAGACAATCGTGCTTGCCGACTCGTCGAAATTCCGCCGCCGAGGATTCAGCAAAATCGCCAACATGGATGAAATAGACCTGATAATAACCGACGAAGGAATATCGGACAAAATAGCCAACCGCATCGAAGAGCTCGGAATCGAGCTGACAGTGGTGCCTGTGACACAAAAACAATAGAGCTGTCCGTCACGACATATGCGCCACCCCGAGGGCAAGCACCGACAGCCGCGCCGACGGCTCGACACGGTGAATAGCCTCGCAGCAGGCAAGCAGCGTGGCTCCTGTGGTGATGACATCATCGACCAACAATACATGCCGCCCCGCAACCGATGCTCCATCGCGCAACTCGTAGACACTTCCCGCATTCACCCATCGCTGATAGCTGTTACGCGCCGTCTGCGTGGCGTGACCTCGCGACGCTACAAGCGAGTGCGACACCTCAATCCCCGTGACATCGGCAATGCCCCATGCTATATAGTCGCTCTGATTGTATCCGCGACGCATCAGTTTCCACCGGTGAAGAGGCACCGGGACAATCATGTCGATGCCGTCGAAGAATCCGTCAAGCGACAGCTCCCTTGCAAACCGTCGCGCTATCTTTCGCGCCACCACGGGGCGTGACGAGTATTTGGCCTGATGAATCAGCTTCACATAAGGGCTCTCTTTATAATAATGAAAATATCCGGCGGCACGCTCTATCGCGACAGTGGAAGCCAGACGCTCATGGAGCAGGTTGAAGTCGTCGCCGTTGGAGCTTACGCGCGGCAGCTGCCGCAAACAGTGCAGGCACATCACATCCTCGCCACGGCACAACGAGCGTCCGCACACCTCACACACCTGCGGATATATCATCCTCAACACCCCGTCGATCCACTTCACATCCATGACTGCGCACATTAGTCATTAATCATCGTCATCATCACAATCGACCGTCCTGAGCGCGTCGCCAACAAGGCTCGGTTCAAACCCTCGCTGAACGCCGAATCGGAACAGGCGCATACGGTCGTCACGCCCGACAGGCCGCTCCATGCCGCGCGTCTTAGCCCGCAACAGCGACCTCAGGGCAGCAAGATAGGCCTCCTCGTCGATTTCGTCACGCAACGCCTCATCGGCCACATCACGCGGGATGCGCTTGGAGGCAAGCCCGAGAGCAATCTTGCGCCGACCCCATCGGCTGAATATGAACTTGTCGCGCACATAGGCCCGTGCATAACGCTCGTCATCGACAAATCGCCGCTCGATAAGCCGCTCCACAATGGCCTCGCGCTCTGCGGCAGAGATGCCCCATGTCACAAGCTTGCGGCGCACCTCGCCGCTGCACTGCTCGGAACGGGCGCACAGCGTTTCAAGCCTCACGCGGGCCTCATCGGCGGTAACGGCACGCTTAGCCATCGTCACGCGGTGATTTAGCCTTTACAAACCGCTGACGCCCCTCGGCATCGGCCCACGACTCCACATCGACAAGTCCCTCGCCCTCCAGCATCGTCACAAGAGCGTCGCGATAGAGCGGATTTATCTCAAAGTAGAGCTCTCCTCCCGCGCACAACGAGGCCGAGGCATAACGCCCTATCGCCTTGTAGAAGCGCAGCGGGTCGCTGTCAGGGACAAAGAGCGCCAAATGCGGCTCGTAGCGCAACACGTTCTGCTCCATGTCACGTTTCTCGTTTTCGGCGATGTAGGGAGGATTGCTTACGATAATGTCCCACAACGGCTCGGCCGGACTCTCCAGGGCGAGCGCATCGCCTTGACGAAGCGTCACATTCACCTTCAGCTGCGTGACATTGTCACGGGCTACACCCAACGCAGCCTCCGAAATGTCGATTGCGGTAACATCGGCCCACTTCAACCCGCGTGCGAGAGCCACGGCGATACACCCCGAACCGGTGCATACATCCAGCACCGACAGGTCGGAACGACCGCCCCACTCCTTCACTATACAGTCGACAAGCTCCTGAGTTTCGGGGCGCGGAATAAGCACATCGGGAGTCACCTTTATCTCCAGTCCGCAGAAACGGGCCTTGCCGAATATGTACTGGACAGGCTCGTCATCAAGCAGCCTCTCCACAACTTTATCTATCTTCTCCTGCATAAAAGGAGAAATTATGCTATCTTTGTGCAGCACAATATCCACCGGCTCATAGTGAAGCAGCTCCTCGACGACTATGCGCGTCAGGGCCTGAGCCTCGCCGGGAGGATAATGTGCCGACAAGCGGTCACGCACTCCGTCGGCACATTGCTTCAATGTAATGTCAGCTGTCATAACAGTACTATTTTACCAATTACAAATATAAGAATATTTGACGAAACACTATTAATTAATGATGGAAATCGACACTCGATACATGAAGCGTGCCATCGAGCTTGCGCGACACGCGGGATTAGCCAACACATCGCCCAACCCCATGGTGGGCGCTGTGATAGTGCGCGACGGAATGATAATAGGAGAAGGCTACCACCGCCGGTGTGGAGAGGGGCACGCCGAGGTCAACGCCATCGCATCGGTATCGGACCCGGAGCTGCTCAAGGACTCGACAATCTACGTGACGCTCGAGCCGTGCTCCCACTACGGCAAGACCCCGCCATGCTCGCAGCTCATAATCGACAAGGGCCTACCACGTGTAGTCGTAGGTTCGCTCGACCCCTACGAAAAAGTTAGCGGACGCGGAGTCAAGATGCTGCGCGACGCCGGCATCGAGGTGACGACCGGAGTCCTCGAAGAGGAGTGCAGGGCTGTCAACCCGGTGTTTATGACAGCCCACTCGCTGCGCCGCCCCTGGGTAACGCTGAAATGGGCCCAGAGCGCCGACGGTTACATCGACAGGCTTCGCGACCCGTCGCAGCCGCCCGCACAGCTGTCAACACCGCTCACCGCCACGCTCATGCACCGTCAGCGCACAATGCATGACGCCATAATGGCGGGCAGCGGCACCGTGATAAGCGACAACCCCTCGCTCACGTCACGGCTATGGCCGGGACGCAATCCCAATAGAGTCATAATGTCGCGTCACAACTCCATTCCAGCCGACTGCCGACTGCTCACCGACGGGTTGCCCGTCACCATGTCACGCTCAGGTAGCGTGGCCAAGGAGCTTGAGAGGCTCTATGCCGAAGGGACCACATCGGTGCTTGTCGAGGGGGGAGCAAAGCTTTTGCAGTCGTTCATCGATGCGGGACTTTGGGACATGATGCGTGTCGAAACATCACCATTGACACTCGGCGAAGGCGTAAAAGCCCCCAAGGTCGATAAAATTCCCTCACAATCATTAACAATCGACAACAACCGCATCGACTATTTTGTCCGTGACGGCCTTCTTGGCGTTAAAAACCTATAAAAAGCGTCAATATAGACCTAATTGTCTACATTTACGATGCCGATTTGAGGATAAATTGTAATTTTACGGTCAATTTTCACAATATGCCTGATGCGATTTTAGCAATAATCTCACTTCAATTTATGAAATTGTTGCTAAATTTGCAGTTTGAAAAATAACGCCTGTATATAATATGACAAGAAAATTAACAGCATACGCTCTGATGGCAATCATGTTTGTCGCCTCTTTTACAGCGTGCAACAGCAGCGATCCCATCGAGATAGATGACAACGGCTATAACATCGAGGTGCTATACTCCAACACGGCCATAACATCGTTCAGCCTGAAGCCTAACACAAAAGTACTTGCCAATCTCGACTCGGTATACTTTACAATAGACCTTGTGGGCGCACGCATATTCAACGCCCAGCCGCTCCCCTACGGCACAAAGATTACCAAGCTTCTTGCCGACATAGGCACCAACGGAAGCTCCAAGATAGAGGTGAAGGTAACCGACAGCAAGGTGATGAAGGACACAACGCTCGTCTACAACACATCGTCGATCGACAGTATCGACTTCAGCGCAAATGTGTCAATCATCGTCACATCGCTCAACGAGCTGCAGAAACGCACCTACGACGTGAAGGTAAACGTGTATGATGTAAAGCCCGACTCACTCTACTGGGGCAAGACCGAATGGGCGAAGCTGACCGACAACGGCACTCCCACAGCTCAGAAGGCTGTCGAATACCTCGACAAGGTGTACAGCTTCGTAAAGACCACCGACTACTCGCTCACCGTAATCGACGGTGACATGGAAATGACCGAATCCGTGACATTCCCGGCCGAGCCTAACCTGCGCTCTCTCACTGCATCGTCCAATGCACTCTACGTGCTGTCGACCACAGGCAACATGTACAAGTCGACCGACGGCAAGTCATGGAGCGCCACAGGCATGAAATGGAACCACATCTACGGCGGTTACGGCGACAAGATAATAGGCAACAAGTACGAAAACGGCAAATACATCCACACAATGTATCCCGCCTCGGCCGACTTCACCGAAAGCGAAGTCGCAACCGACTGCCCCGTATCGGGCACCAGCGACATGCTGCTGTTTGACAACAAATGGAGCACCAACCCGCAGACCCTCATGGTGAGCGGCCGCAAAGCCGACGGTTCACTGACAGGCGAAGCATGGGGATTTGACGGATCGAAATGGTCGCGCATCAGCGAAAAGAGCATCCCCACCCCCTGCGAAGGCATGTCACTCTTCCCCTACTTCACGTTCAAGACCTCGACATCCAACTGGCACGTGACCGAGTACACCACACTCTTTGCACTCGGCGGACGCAAAGCCGACGGCGTCAACTCACCCACCGTGTACATATCGCTCGACCAGGGCATAACATGGAAGGTAGCCGACGAGCTCGCCAAGTTGCCGATGTATATTCCGTCAATGGCCTATTCGCAGGCAATAGTGCGCAAGAGCATTCTCACCGCCCGCTCCGCTTCAGGCAAATGGCAGGAAACAGCGCCCATCGCCCTGCCGGCATGGTGGATGATCGCCGACAACGGAGCTTCAAGCCGCGCGATAGCACCCATAAAAGAGTGGGAATGCCCCTATGTATATCTATACGGAGGTATCGACCGCTACGGCAATGTATGTAACACGGTTTGGCGCGGAGTCATAAACCGACTCACGTTCAAGCCGCTGCAATAAGCCACAGCCAATCGTCCTTCCGGCCATGTCACGTTGCATCATAGCAAGTGCCGCCTCTTGGGCGATTGCCATCATATTGTCGGTAACGGCAACGCTGCCGACGCAAGCACAGGAAACGGCCTACCGATTTGACCTCGGAGCCGGACTCGGAACAAGCGGTTACCTCGGTGACGCCAACACGAGCAACTTCCTGAAGCATCCGGGCTTTGCCGCCCAGGTGAGCTTCCGCTACCTCATCGATCCCCGCTGGTCGATAAGAGCTACGCTTCTCACCGCCGGATTAAGCGGCAACAGTGCCGACATGACAAACGTTCTGCCCGGAGGGGCGGAATACCGATTCACCTCACAGGTCTACGACCTCGGAGCGCGAGTCGAATTCAACTTTTTGAACTACGGCATAGGCGAATCCTACCGTAAGCTGAGCCGATGGAGCCCTTACATCGCACTGGGTGCGGGTGTCACGGTGGCATCGTCGGGAGGCACGTTTACGGCCATGAATCTGCCTATGGGTGCAGGAGTGAAGTACAAGCTGCAACAGCGCATCAATCTCGGGCTTGAATGGACTATGACAAAGGTGCTCGGCGATCGTGTCGACGGCGAAGTCCTCGACGATCCCTACATGATCAAGAGCTCGTTTATCAAGAACACCGACTGGTACTCGACAATAATGATTACAATCAGTTACGAGATAGGTCAACGTTGCCGCAACTGCTTCTATATTGATTAAACATAAACGACCGACAATGTCACGGAACCACAACATAGACCCCAAGCGACTTCCGCGTCACGTAGCCATCATCATGGACGGCAACGGACGCTGGGCACGTGCACGCGGCCTCGACCGATCGGAGGGCCACGTGGAAGGGGTAAATACTGTGCGCAAGATTACCGAAGCCGCTTCGGAAATCGGCATAAAGTACCTGACACTTTACACTTTCTCGACCGAAAACTGGAACCGTCCGCAGGAGGAAGTCGACGCTCTGATGAACCTCATAGTCATCGCAATCGAGCGTGAAACCGCCGACCTGATAAAGAACAACGTGCGACTGACAATGATAGGCGACTTCGGACGAATGCCCGACTTTGCCCGCCGCCGTCTTAGCAAGTGCATGGACGACACCGCCCAATGCACCGGGCTCACTCTCGTGCTCGCCCTGAGCTACTCGTCGCGATGGGAGATAACCGAGGCCGTGCGCAACATCGCCGCAAAGGTACAGGCCGGAAGCCTCGACCCCGACGACATCACCGACGACACCATCAGCCGCAACCTGTCGACCGCCGACATGCCCGACCCCGACCTGCTCATACGCACCGGCGGCGACTTCCGCGTGAGCAACTTCCTGCTGTGGCAGATTGCCTACAGCGAAATATATGTCACCTCTACCTACTGGCCCGACTTCACCAAGGACGACTTTCTTGACGCCCTGGAGCAATTTCAGTCGCGCGAGCGCAGGTTTGGCCTCACAAGCGACCAGGTGCAACAACAATAAACAACAATAACGACAAAACAAGATAATAAATCACTCAAAGTCAGATTATGCGTCATCAGCTGCTAATCATATTAATCGCTCTCTTCAGTGCAAGTTCATTCGCACAGAATGCCCCCACTGACACCGTCTACAACCCTAAGATAATCTACACCGGAATGCCGAGCACCTACGAAATCGCAGGCATCAAGGTAACCGGAGTACCCAACTACGAGGACGACATCGTGATAGGATACTCGGGACTCAACGTAGGCGACTTCATCGAAATACCCGGTAACGACATAACCAACGCCGCAAAACGATTTGCCCGTCAGGGACTCTTCTCGTCGATTCAGATAAAGGTCGAGAAGATGTATGGCGACAAGGTGTGGCTCGAATTCGCACTGAAGCCGCAGCCCCGCATCGCAGCCATAAACTACCACGGCACAAGCGGCGGTGAGCGCAAGGATCTCGAAGAGAAGCTGCAGCTGATGAAGGGTAACCAGATAACCCCCAACATCGTAAACCGCGCAAAGCAGATAATAAAGGCCTTCTACTCGCAGAAGGGCTTCGGTAACGCCGATGTGCGCATCGAGCAGACTCCCGACCTGTCGGCACCCGGCGAAGACATTGTCGACATCTATGTCAACAAGAACAACAAGGTGAAGGTACACAAAATCTACATCGACGGCAACGAGGTGTTGAGCGACAACGCCATCCAGCGCACGATGAAGAAGACCAACGAGAAGGGCAAGCTCATCAACCTCTTCCGCCAGAAGAAATTTGTTGAAAGCGACTTCCAGGACGACTTGAACCGCATCATCGAAAAGTATAACGAAAAGGGCTACCGTGACGCAAAAATCCTGAGCGACAGCGTAGTCCCCTACGACGACAAGACCGTCGACGTCTACATCACCCTTGAAGAGGGCAAGAAGTACTACATCAGCTCAATCGACTGGGTGGGCAACACCGTCTATCCGAGCGACTTCCTTGACTATGTACTCGACATGAAGCCCGGCGATGTCTACAACCAGAAGATTCTCGAGAAGCGCACCGACCCCAACAAGGGCGATGACGACAACATACCCAACATCTATCAAAATCAGGGTTATCTCTTCTATCAGCTCATACCCATCGAGAAGAACGTACACGGCGACTCAATCGCCCTTGAGATGAGAATGATCGAGGGACCAAAGGCCACCATCAACAACGTGATCATCAACGGTAACGACCGCCTTTATGAAAAGGTCATACGCCGTGAGCTGTTTGTAAAGCCCGGTGAGCTGTTCAACAAGCAGGACCTCATCCGCTCGGCCCGCGAAATAGCCCAGACAGGCCACTTCGACCCCGAAAACATGGACATACGCCCCGAGCCTAACGCAGAGAACGGTACAGTCGACATCATCTTCGACCTCGAGTCAAAGGCCAACGACCAGATTGAGGTGTCGTTCGGTTGGGGACAGACCGGTCTTATCGGTAAACTCGCCCTCAAGTTCACCAACTTCTCAATCAAGAACCTGTTCAACCCCGGCTCCTACAAGGGACTCATACCTCAGGGTGAAGGACAGACATTCACCATCAGCGCACAGACCAACGCAAAATACTATCAGAGCTACGCAATATCGTTCCTCGACCCGTGGTTTGGCGGCAAGCGACCCAACTCGCTATCCATCTCGGCATGGTACAGCCGTCAGACCGGTATCAACTCCTCGTTCTACAACCGTCGCTGGATGAACTCAGGCTACGGCTACGGCGGCATGTGGGGAGGCTATTTGGGCAACGACTATTACCAAAGTACCATCGAAGATGCCTACGACCCCAACAAGGTACTCCAGATGGTGGGTATCAACGTAGGTATCGGTAAGCGACTCCACTGGCCCGATGACGCATTCACATTCCAGGCCGAAATCGGCTATCAGTGGTACTACCTCAAGAACTGGGATTACCTCTATTATATGAACAACGGTACATCCAACTCGATTGTACTCGGTCTTACTCTCGCCCGTCAGTCAATCGACCAGCCGCTCTACACCCGCCGCGGATCAATCTTCTCGGTAAACCTTCAGCTCACTCCTCCTGCATCGCTCTTCAGCGGCAAGAAGAACTGGGAGAAGCTCTACAAGGAGAACACCGTCGAGTCGAAGAAGCAGCTCTACCGCTGGATCGAGTACTGGAAGCTCCGCATCAAGTCACGCACCTATACACCGCTCACCGATCCCGACGGCAAGTGGACCCTCGTGCTCATGACCCGCGCCGACTTCGGATTGCTCGGCAGCTACAACAAGTGGCTGAAGTCACCGTTCGAAACATTCTACGTGGGTGGTGACGGTATGTCGGGCTCCTACACCTACGCAACCGAAACCATCGGTCTTCGCGGTTACGAGAACGGACAGTTCACTCCCTGGACCAAGGAAGGCTACGCCTACTCGCGTGTCGGAGTCGAGTTGCACTTCCCCTTCATGCTGTCGGCATCGACCACCATCTACGGTCTTACATTCCTCGAAGCCGGTAACGCATGGACCGATGTCAAGAGCTTCTCGCCCTTCGACCTCAAGCGCAGTGCCGGTGCCGGTGTGCGCATCTATCTGCCTATGGTGGGTATGATGGGTATCGACTGGGCCTACGGTTTCGACACAGTATTCGGCCGCAAGGGAGGAAGCCAATTCCACTTCATTCTCGGTCAGGAGTTCTAAAAATTCTTAAAAAGGATAAACCAAATTCGCGCCCAAGCGTCATATTATCATAAACCCATTTAATTGAATCACAACATGAAAAAATTGACAATCGCGCTCATCGCAATAATGGCTTGCGTATTTGGCGCATCGGCACAGAAGTTTGCGCTCATTGACATGGAGTATATCCTAAAGAACATACCGGCTTATGAAATAGCCAACCAACAGCTCGACCAACTGTCGCAACGCTGGCAGAAAGAGGTCGAGGCCAAAGCTACCGAAGCCCAGAACATGTACAAGAGCTTCCAGAACGACATGGTGTTCATGACCGATGAGCAGAAGTCGCAGAAAGAGGCTCAGATCGTGGCCAAGGAGAAAGAGGCCACCGAGCTGCGCTACAAATATTTCGGTCCCGAAGGCGAACTGTTCAAGAAGCGCCAGTCGCTTATCGCTCCCATTCAGGACGAAATCTACAATGCAGTGAAAAAAGTGAGCGAGGAACGCGGCTACATGTGCATCTTCGACCGTGCATCGTCGGCCAACATAATCTTTGCTTCACCGCGCATCGATGTGAGCAACGAGGTTCTTGCCAAGCTGGGCATAGGCAACTAAGCATTTTTGCTTGCGTCCATTGGCATAAATCAATATAGTTTATTATCTTTGCAACGACAAATTAACTTAACCGGAAAATTTTAACAATTCTAAAACCGATATGAAGAAAATTTTACTCGCTCTCCTTGTAGCGATTCCTATGTTTGCCTTTGCGCAGGCTCCCAAATTCGGTGTTGTAAACACCCAGACCATCGCTGAGGCAATGCCCGAACTCAAAGCCGCACAGGAGCAGGTTCAGGCTTCAACCCAGAAGTATGAAGAAGAGCTCAAGAAGCTTCAGGAAAAGATTGAAAAAGACTTTGCCGACTTCCAGGCTCTCGATGCCAACACTCCCGAATCAATCAAGGAGCGCCGCATGCAGGACATCCAGCAGCAGGAGCAGAAGATGCAGCAGTTCCACTCTACCGCCATGCAGGATCTTCAGCGTCAGCAGGCAGCCCTGATGGCTCCCATCCAGGAGAAGATTCAGAGCGCCATCCAGGCAGTAGGTAAGGAGAACAACCTCACATTCATCTTCGAGAGCAACGTTCCCCTCTATGTAGGCACCGATGTTACCGATGTAACTTCAATGGTGCGCACAAAGCTCGGTATCTGATAGTCCGACTTTCATCGACCTAAAAGCACAATAGGCCGCTCCCTTAACCGGTGCGGCCTATTTTTCAATAATCCCACCTGCAAATCGAGCAACCGACTTCGCGCGATTTCACGTAACGAAATGCCGAATGGATAAATCAACCGCCAACAACCAACACAGTGTACCCGGGCCTATAGGAGTCTTCGATTCAGGCTACGGCGGACTCACAATCCTCAACCAGATAAGGGAGCTGCTGCCGCAGTATGACTACATATATCTCGGCGACAACGCACGTGCGCCCTACGGCACGCGCTCGTTTGACATCGTGTACCGCTTCACGCTCGAAGCCGTGCGCTACCTCTTCGACCAAGGATGTCATCTGGTGATTCTCGCCTGCAACACCGCATCGGCCAAGGCGCTTCGCACGATTCAGCAGAACGATCTGCCGCTCATCGACCCCGACCGCCGCGTGCTCGGTGTCATACGCCCCACCGTCGAAAAGGTGGGCGAAATATCGCGCAACGGCAACATAGGCATCGTGGGCACGCCCGGCACAATACGCAGCGGCAGCTACGAGCTCGAGATAGCCAAGCTGCATCCCACGTTTCACACCTACACACAGGCATGTCCCATGTGGGTGCCGCTCGTTGAAAACCGCGAAGCCTCGTCGCCCGGCGCCGACTACTTCGTCAAGCAGGAGGTCGACCGGCTTATGGCCAAAGAACCGGCCATCGACACTATCATACTCGGTTGCACCCACTATCCGCTGCTCTACGACAAGATACGCCGTTATGTGCCCGAAAGCGCACGTGTGCTTCCGCAAGGCGAGATTGTTGCCGAAAGCCTCGTAGCCTACCTGCAGCGTCATCCCGAGATGGAGGCGAAGTGCAGCAAAGGCGGCACATGCAGCTACCGCACGACCGAGAGCCCCGACAAATTTGCCGAACTGGCATCGCTCTTCATCGGAGCGCCCGTCACGGCTACACAAATCGACTGCCTATGAAGCGAAAAGTGTGCATTGCAACCGGAACCCGTGCCGAATGGGGACTGTTGAGCGGCATTGCCCGCGAGCTCGCGTCGCGCGACGACATCGAGCTGCAGCTGCTCGTGACCAACATGCACCTCAGCGACCGTTACGGACACACCGTCGACGAAATCATCGCCGACGGATTTACAGTCGATGCCGAAGTGCCCATGCTCAACGACAACGACGATGACAGCGCGGCGGCCACCGTGCGTTCCATGAGCCGGTGCATGGCCGGAACAGCCGATGCCCTGAGCCGACTGTCGCCCGACCTGCTTGTAGTGCTCGGCGACCGTTACGAGATGCTTACCGTGGCTTCGGCGGCATTGATTTTCCGAATACCGATCATACACATTGCCGGAGGCGAAATATCGGAAGGAGCCTACGACGACAGCATACGCCACGCCATAACAAAGATGGCATCACTACACCTGACGGCCACCGAGGAAAACCGCAATCGTGTAATCCAGATGGGCGAAGAGCCGCAACGAGTCATAAACACAGGCGCGATAGGCGTGTACAACATCGTTCATGAGCCTGTCATGTCACGCGAGGAGCTTGAAGAGTCGATAGGCATGACCGTCGACCGCAACACGCTGCTCGTGACCTATCATCCGGCAACGCTCGACCCCACGCCCGTAAATCAACAATGCGCCGCGCTTCTTGAAGCTCTCGACCGCTTCCCCCACAACAATGTCATAATCACCTACCCCAACAGCGACACCGCCGGACAGGTGATAATCGACATGATCGAGCGTTACGCAGCCACCCGGCAGCATCGCGTCAAGGTGGTGCCTTCACTTGGCAAACGGCGTTACCTCTCGGCACTGCACTATGTAGGCGCGGTTGTGGGCAACTCGTCGAGCGGCATCGTGGAGGTGCCTTCGATGCACATCCCCACAGTCGACATAGGCATACGCCAGCGCGGACGGCTCGCCGCCTCGTCGGTGCGTCACTACAGCTGCACGCCCGACGACATAGCACGCGGAATCGCATATTCGCTCAGCGAGGAAGGGCGCAACGAGGCCGCCGTCACCGAAAATCCCTATGCAAAGACCGATACATTGCGACTGATAGTCGACGCGATAACCAACACCCCGTTGTCGGAGCTATCAGGCAAGAAGTTTCACGACATTCACCATTGACATCACAATATGACCGACCAATCAACACTCTATGTAATAACGGCCCGAGGCGGCAGCAAGGGCATTCCCCACAAAAACATCAAGCCGCTCGGAGGGAAACCGCTGATACTATACTCGGTGGAAATAGCCCGACAGCTTGCCCCCGACAGCCTCATCGCCGTGTCGACCGACGACCCGGCCATAGCCGATGTAGTGCGCGGGGCCGGACTTGAAGTACCCTATATGCGCCCGGCCGAGCTTGCTACCGACACTGCAGGGTCGCGCGAGGTCATAATCGACATCATGGGCTACTGGCGCGACACGCTTCACCGCCCATTCGACAAAGTGGTGTTGCTCCAGCCCACATCGCCGTTCCGCACAGTCGACGATGTAAAAGGCTGCCTTGAGTTATACTCGCCCGATGTCGACATGGTGCTCTCGGTTATGGAAGCGTCGTGCAACCCCTACTACAACTGCTTTGAAACGGGCGACGACGGATGCCTCCACGTGTCAAAGGGCGACGGCCTCTACACCCGCCGTCAGGATGTTCCCAAGGCGTGGGAGCAGAACGGCGCTGTCTACGTAATCAATCCCGATAGCCTTCGCCGCTATCCGCTCGGCATGATGCCGAAGCGGTTGCCATTTGTCATGCCACGCGAGCGAAGCATCGACCTCGACACTCCTACCGACTGGCTTATTGCCGAATCAATGATAAACAACAACACAAAATGAGCTACGACGATCCCCACATAATAAGCGACGGCATAACGATACTTGACGCTCTCGACGCTCTCAACAAGCTGTCGGGCGAAGTAATGACACTCCTCGCCGTCGACGCCGATGGCCGCATGACCGGCACACTCACCGACGGAGACATTCGCCGATGCCTGCTTCAAGGCTCGGGACTGCTCGACAAGGTGCGCAGCGTCATGCACCGCAATTTCCGATACCTGCATTCGGGCGAAAGCAATGTCGCCGAGCTGCGCCGGTGCCGTCAGCTTGGAATATCGCTGCTGCCGGTGCTCGACGACAATGGATGCATACAGCGCATAATCGACCTTACGCGCTGCCGGTCGGTGTTGCCCGTTTCGGCGATACTCATGGCCGGAGGCCGTGGCGAACGCCTGCGCCCGCTTACGCTCACTACGCCCAAGCCCCTGCTCAAGATAGGGTCGCGCCCTATCATCGACTACAATGTCGAGTCGCTCGCGGCTCACGGCATAACCGACATAACGGTCACCACCAACTATCTGGCCGAGATGATTCACGAGCACTTCAGCGAACCCCGTTACGGCGTGAACGTGAAATGTCTGCGCGAAACAGCCCCGTTGGGTACGCTCGGTGCCGTGTCGCTCGTCGAGCGTGACGACAACGGAGTGACACTGGTGATGAACTCCGACCTCCTCACCACGATTTCCTATGAGGACATGTATCTGAAGCACATCGAGGATAAGGCCGACATAACGGTTGCATCGGTGCCCTATATGGTGTCGGTGCCCTACGCCATACTGATGACCGACGGCAGTCATGTCAACTCAATCGAGGAGAAGCCCACCTATACCTATCAGGCCAATGCGGGAATATACCTCATCAACAACAGCCTGCTCAACACCTTGAAGCCGGGAGAGCGCATCGACACACCCGAACTGATCGAACGCGCCATAGCCGACGGCCGACGGGTGAGCTTCTTCCCCATAAACGGATTGTGGATGGACATCGGTTCACCGTCGGACTTCAAACAGGCTCAGGAACTTATGCGTCATCACCACGACCTCACCCACTGAACCCTATCGGGAAATAAAACGTTTCATTTTTATCGACAAAACTCAAGCATTTATGGCTGACAGCAATTTCATAGACTATGTAAAAATCCTGTGCCGTTCAGGCAAAGGCGGTGCCGGATCGCGTCACTTCTACCGCGCCAAGTACATTCCCAAAGGCGGTCCCGACGGTGGCGACGGAGGTCGCGGAGGCCACATAATCCTGCGCGGCAATAAAAACATGTGGACACTCCTGCCGTTGAAGTATCAGCGTCACGTGTTTGCAGGCAACGGACAGAGCGGAACCGGCAACCGCAGTTCGGGCAAGGACGGCGAGGACAAGATAATCGAAGTACCTTGCGGCACAGTGGTGTTTGACTCCGAAACCGGCGACTTCCTGTGTGAGGTGACTCAGGACGGCGAGGAGATAAAGCTTCTGCGCGGCGGTCGCGGAGGACTCGGAAACTGGCACTTCAAAAGCTCGACCAACCGAACTCCGCGTTACGCACAACCCGGCGAACCCGCAATCGAGAAATCGGTAATACTCGAATTGAAGCTGCTCGCCGATGTGGGTCTTGTAGGATTCCCCAACGCTGGAAAATCGACACTGCTTTCAGCCATCTCGGCGGCACGCCCAAAGATTGCCGACTATCCCTTCACCACAATGGAGCCGCAGCTGGGCATAGTGAGCTACCGCGACAACCGCTCGTTTGTAATGGCCGACATCCCCGGTATAATCGAGGGTGCGAGCGAAGGCAAGGGCCTCGGACTTCGATTCCTGCGTCACATCGAGCGTAACGCAGTGCTGCTGTTCATGGTTCCGGCCGATGCCAACGACATCCGCAACGAGTATGAGATTCTGCTCAACGAACTTGCCCGCTTCAATCCCGAACTGATGGACAAGCAGCGTGTGCTCGCCATTAGCAAGAGCGACCTGCTCGATGAAGAGCTTATGGCCGAAATCGAGAAGGAGCTGCCCGACGACCTGCCCCATGTGTTCATCTCGGCGGTGTCGGGTATGGGACTCACGGCACTGAAGGACATCCTGTGGCGCGCCATAACCGACGAAGCCAACCGCGCCGAGCCCATGACCATAACCCATCGACGCCTCGACGGCCATCACCGTGTGCGCGAAGAGGACGAATTCATATTCGAAAACGCGCCGGCTCCCGAACCCGACGAGGATATGCTCGATGACGAAGAGTGGGACGACGAATGGGATGACAACTGGGAGGACTATGACAGCGAAGAGCCCCAACCCTGATTGGCTTAACACGATAGAGTTGTGTGACGGCGTAAAGGCGTGGTACACCTCACGTGGCGACAATGCCGACACCGACGACGCATACTCTCACTTCAATATATGTCACTACACAGGCGACAGCGAGGCTCACACTACCTCCTGTCGCCATGCTTTATGCAATGCCGTTGGCATAGAGCCGGAACGGCTCATCGTCCCGCGACAGACCCACTCGGTCAACTGCGTCACCATCGACCGCCTGCCCGTCGACAGCGATACGCTCCAGGGCATAGACGCACTTGTCACATCGCTTGACAACACAGCAATAGGCATCTCCACAGCCGATTGCGTGCCTGTGCTTATGGCCGACCCTGTAAACCGCATAATAGCGGCGGCTCATGCCGGATGGCGCGGAGCCATAAGAGGCATCGCCAACGTAACGCTATCGCAAATGCTCGCCAAGGGCGCCGACATTTCATGCATCCAAGTCGCAATGGGGCCGTGTATATGCAGCCGATGCTTCGAGGTGGGCGATGAAGTGGCATCGCAATTCCCCGCAAGCTGCGTAACACGCAACCTCGCTACCGGCAAGCCACATGTCGACCTCGCCGCCTATCTGCGGCAGTCACTTATAGAAGCCGGCATAAAAGAGAACAACATAACAATGCCACCGAGCTGCACACGCTGCAATCCATCGCAACTCTTCTCGGCACGCGTGCTTGGCATCAACTCCGGCCGCATATTCACCTTCATCATGCAGCACCCCCTCCCCGCATAAAAAATTTTTACTTTTCGGGAACTATATAGAAAACGATGCGTCTAACGGGATAAACAACCCTATCAACGATGCAAAACAACGACGCCAAAGAACAATCATTCATCCGACTGATAAAGGAGTACGGGCCTACGATAACCAAAGTATGCTATTTCTACGCCGTGGACTCCGACGATCTCAACGACCTGAGGCAGGAGGTTATGATTAACCTTTGGCGCGGATTTGACCGCTATCGTGGCGAGTCGTCGCCGTCGACATGGATTTATCGTGTGAGCCTCAACAGTTGCGTGAGCTACTTCCGCAAGCACAAGAGGCATCAGAGCGAATACACCTCCATCGACTCCATTCCTGAAATTTACGATTCGGGCATCGAAAAGCCCGACCGACTGCGCGAGATGTATAATCTTATCAACCGCCTCGACCGAGTGGAAAAGGCTCTTATACTGCTGTGGCTTAGCGACCGCAAATATGACGACATAGCCGACATCATGGGTATTCCGCGCAACACCGTGGCCTCGCGATTGCATCGCATCAAGGAGAAACTGGTAAAATATTCCAATGAATAATTATTAAATATTCACAATATGGATCCCGAAGAAATGAAACAACAATGGAACGACCTAAACAAGCGTATTGAAGCTCTTGAGGATGCCAATTCATGGCAAATCGACCGGATGCGTCTTTCAAAACTGAAAACAGCCCAAGATCGGCTCGTATCGACCTATCAACGATTCTCCATAATCGCGCCGTTAATGGTGCTCCTGTCGTTAATGTGGATTGAAAACCGCTTTATAGGCCCTACAATTGCCTGTTATTTCATGGTGTTTTTTGCAATTGCAGGACTTATGGACCTCTACCTGTGGAAATCATTGAAACGGCTCGACTTCAACACAATGGGAGTTGAAACCATTGCCGAACAGGCTCGATTCTATCGCAAGCGTCACCATATTTTCCAGGTGATACTGATTATCATTGCCATTCCACTATTGACAATGCTGATAATTCACAACATAAACGACAAATACATGCTTGCCGGATGCTTGTGCGGATTGATTATAGGAGTTTTAGTAGGATTAAACGCCTACTACCGCATCATGAACAACTACCGTGAGCTTATATCGTCCTACCGTTGACCGCTGCGACAATAACAAAGGGGAGAAGCTTTTTTTCATGTGAAGCTTCTCCCCTTTTGTTATAAGTTTTAAACGCCGATCAAGGGTCGACCCAGTCGCCACACTCCTTGATGAGAGCAATGAGATGAGGAATCGCCTCGGCCTGAGGAATGTTCTTCTCGACACACTCCTTGCCTTTGTAGAGGCTTATGTGACCAGCTGCGGCACCTACATATCCGTAATCGGCATCGGCCATTTCGCCCGGACCGTTCACTATACAGCCCATCACGCCTATTTTCAATCCTTTAAGATGTGATGTAGCCTCACGCACAGCCTTCAATGTCGACTGCAGGTCAAATAGCGTGCGTCCGCATCCGGGACAGGCGATGTACTCGGTGCGGCTTATGCGCAATCGCGTAGCCTGCAATATGCCGAGCGACAGGCGCATTACAGCGTCATCATCAAGGCTTGCAGCCTTAAGCCACATGCCGTCACGCAATCCGTTGAGCAACAATGCCCCGAAATCGGCGGCAGCCATCAAAGCCACATCCTCATAACCGGCACTTCCGTAATCAATCATCGGGATTACAGGATTGCGGAATCCCTTGCGGGTCATGGCATGGGCCATAGCCTCTATCGAGCCGGGAACGTTAATGTGTGACGATGTAATCACCACCACCTTGTCGGGATTGGCAGCGAGCAACTCCACATAGTCGTCGACAGGCCGCGAAGCATCAATCAACAGATAGTAGTCAAGCTCACGCTCAACCTTGGCTATAACTACGGGTGGGCGGTTGCCGCCTACGCCGTCAATCTCGACACTCTCGCGGCGTTGCGGCGCAATGCGGTCATATCCGTCGGCCGGAACTCCGTCTATCTCGGGAGAACCTTCGCGCCGACATATATACTCCACGAGAGCGGCGGCCACAGGCACCTCGTTTTCGGGGTCCTCACTGAGCGATACACGTATCGTATCACCTATTCCGTCGGCAAGCAGAGTGCCTATACCTACGGCGCTCTTTACCCTGCCGTCCTCGCCGTCGCCTGCTTCGGTGACTCCGAGATGAAGCGGGAAATCCATGCCCTCGGCATCCATGGCCTTTACAAGACGGCGCACGGTTTCCACCATCACCACCACGTTGCTTGCCTTGATTGAGATTACTATGTCGAGGAAATCACGCTTCACGGCTATGCGCAGAAACTCCATCGCGCTCTCCACCATGCCGGCCGGAGTGTCACCGTAACGGCTCATTATGCGGTCGCTGAGCGAGCCGTGATTTACACCGATTCTCACTGCGGTGCCGTGAGCCTTGCAAAGTTCAAAGAACGGAGTGACGGCACGGTCGATTTTTTCAATCTCGGCAGCATACTCCTCATCGGTGTAGCTGAGCTTGCGGAATGTGCGGCCCGGATCCACGAAGTTACCGGGATTAATGCGCACCTTGTCGGTCACTTCGGCGGCGGCAAAGGCAGCCTTGGGATTGAAGTGAATGTCGGCGACAAGGGGCACGTTGCAACCCTGCTCACGAAGAGCCGAGCGTATCACGCCGATGTTCTCGGCCTCGCGCACTCCCTGAGCCGTAAGCCTCACGTAATCGGCTCCGGCATCGGCGATTCGGCGGCACTGCGCAACCGAAGCCTCGGTGTCGACGGTCGATGTGTTGGTCATCGACTGCAGGCGTATGGGGTTGTCGCCACCTAACGGCACACCGCCTACATTGACCGCCCTTGACCGGCGGCGCATATAATTGAAGCGAAACACAGGAATGGGTGTTAAGTTGTGGTTAGTTGGTTTTGAATTTATACTTGATTTCGGCGAGCTCGGCATTGGCCTTCACGATTTTGTTGGCAAGGCCCTTTTTGAACTCGGCAAAGCGTGCTGCGATGCGCTCGTCGCTCAATGCAAGCATCTCCACTGCAAGCAGTGCTGCATTGTATCCGCCGTTTATGCCTACTGTGGCAACGGGAATGCCCGGAGGCATCTGTACGATTGAGAGCAGAGCGTCGATGCCGTCGAGCGTCGATGCGATGGGCACGCCTATTACGGGCAACGTAGTGTTGGCGGCAATCACGCCCGGAAGAGCAGCGGCCATTCCGGCGGCGGCGATAATCACCTTCAGCCCGCGTGACGCAGCCTCGGTTGCAAATCGCTCGACTTCGGCAGGCGTGCGGTGAGCCGACAATGCGTTTATTTCAAACGGAATCTCAAAATCATCAAGCAGCTGTGCGGCCTTGCCCATTACAGGCATGTCGGAAGTGCTACCCATGATGATGCTAACGATTGGTTTCATAATTTTTTATTGTCAAGTGATGAATTACATTCATTGTCATGTGAGCAGGAACACCCAGAAGAAGCCGTTGGCGACTCCTGCGATCACCTGCCAGAAGGTGTGACAGTTGAGCACTATTCTCGCCGAGCCCAAAATGCCGGTGAGCAGTATGGTAATCGAAATAAGAGGCCAGATGTCGATTACGTTCAATCCGTCGACAAGGATGCGGAACATCAATGCAAGCAATCCGCCCATGGCGGCTCCGTGGGCACTGATTTTCCACCAGATGTTTATGAAGCATGACACAAACGCGGCGGCGGCACCGCCCACCATGAACATTACAAGCCACATGGGCGCATGGGCGCGATACATGTACAATCCGCATCCCAGATAGCAAAGCGCAGTCACCACATAGGGTATGTAACGCTCTCTCTGCTGGTTAAGTCCGGGAGCCGAAATTACCTTGAACTTGTAGAGCAGCAGTATGGCCACCACGGGTATGGCACAGGTTATTACCCATGTCATCGCCACCACACCCCACCTGGCATCAACGGGCAGGAAACTCAGCAGAGTCACCCACAATGCCACAAACACCGCATAAGTGGGAATAAGCACCGGACTCAGTATCCAAGAGAAAATATGTGCTATCTTGTTCATAAACAATATTCTTTATTAATGTTTAACGCCTCTTAGTTTTAATTGTTTAGAGTTCTCTACGCAATCGCGCCACCGGAAGCCCGAGTTTTTCGCGATATTTTGCCACCGTGCGCCTGGCTATATCATATCCTTTTTCAACAAGCATCGATGTTATAGCCTCGTCGCTCAGCGGATGACGCTTGTCCTCCTTGTCGATCACCGCCTTCAGGGCCGCCAGTATCTCATGAGTCGAAGTGTCCTCGTCGTCCTTGGGACGCTCGTTGAAAAACATCTTCAACGGGTAGACTCCGCGGGCTGTGGCTACATACTTCGCGGCCGTGGCACGCGATATCACCGAAAGGTCGTAGCCTGTAATCGAGGCGACATCCTTTAATATCATGGGGCGTATGAGAGTTTCATCGTCACCGTTCAGGAAAAAGTCACGCTGGATCTTGACAATGGCGTGCATGACATTGAACAAGGTTTCCTGACGCATCCTGAGTATCTTGATGAACTCCGTTGCCTCGTCGCGCTTCTGCTTTATAAACAGCGAGGCCTCGCGTTCACGAGAAGTGGCATCGGGACGCTCCACATCGTCCTCACGGAATGTTTCCTCGATTTGCAGCTCGGGGATGTTGTTGAGCAGCGACAGCGTTATGTCGCGGCCCTCGACATCCACAGCAAAGTCGGGCACGATGTGACGCGTACGCTCCTCGGCAGGGTCACCGCCTATGAAGCTTCCCGGCTTGGGATTCAACGAGCGTATCACCGCCATTGCGTCACGCAGGTTTTCCTGAGTTATGTCGAGCGCGGCACACAACCTGTCGTAATGCTTCTTAGAGAAGAGGTCGAAATAGTGAGCCACAATCTCGCGTGCGGTCCTCACCGCCACCGAATCATCCTTGCGTTTCAGCTGAATCAGCAGGCAGTCGCGCAAGTCGACAGCCCCGACTCCGGCCGGGTCGAGAGTGCGCACAAGGTCGAGCATCTCCCTGACCTGACGGGTGGTGACATGACGCCCCGTCTGGGACTCTATGTCGTAGCTCATCGACCCCACATCACGCCGCAGATAGCCGTTGTCGTCAAGATTGCCTATGACATACTGAGCCACGGTAAGCTGCGTGTCGTCAAGATCATGCTCGGCAAGCTGCGACATCAGGGTTTCAAGCAGTGTCGACGACGAGTCGACAGCCACCGGCTCGTAATAGGTGTCGGATGCACTGTGGTTGCGTGCTTCAAGGCGATAGGAAGGAATCTCGTCCTCCGAGCCGTAGTCGGCGAGCTGCATGTCCTCGGCCGACTCATTGAAGTCGCTTTCCTCGTGCTCCGACTCCTCGGCCACCTCAAGCGCCGGGTTGTCGTCGAGGGCGTGCTTAACCTCATCCTCCACCTCGGGTCCGTTCATTTCAAGCATCCTGACAAAACGCACCTGAAGCGGAGAAAGCTTCTGCTGCAGTTTCTGTTGCAATGATAGATTAAGCGCTTCCTCCATGTCGCTACACACTTTTAATCTACAAAAGTAACAATTTACATCGTCAAATCACCTCTACAAACGTTTAAATTTAAATAATTGATTAATTTTGCATCGTAAATCCAAGAAAGTATATGGCAAAAAATGACAATTTGAGAGTGGACATATCGGCTACGCTTAACAGCCGCGCGTCAAAGTATGCCAAGTTCATTCCCGGATTTATGGTGAAATGGCTTGAACACACCATCTGCCAGGACGAGCTAAACGGAATACTCGAGCGCACAAGCGGGAAGCGGGGAGCCGAATTCTGCCACGCGGTACTCGACGACCTTGACATAAAGTATAATGTAATAGGAGGCGACAACCTGCCCGACAACCGCCGTGTCGTAATCGTGTCCAATCATCCGCTCGGCGCACTCGACGGCATAACCCTCATCGACTGGGTGAGCAAGATCTACGGCCCCGGGGTGAAATTCATTGTCAACGACCTGCTTATGGCCGTCAAGCCGCTCGACAACGTGTTTCTGCCCATCAACAAGCACGGCAAGCAGAGCCGTAAATCATCGAGCAACATCGAGGAGGTGTTTGCCGGCAACGACCCCATAATCATTTTCCCGGCAGGACTTGTGTCACGCAAACGCGACGAAGGCATACGTGACCTCAAATGGCAGAAAATGTTCATAAATAAAGCCGTCCAATACCACCGCGACATAATTCCGGTGTACTTTGATGGCAAAAATTCGCCGTTTTTTTATAATTTTGCAAAACTTCGGACTCGTGTCGGCCTCAAGTTCAATATCGAAATGATATATCTGCCGCGCGAAATATTCCGAAGCCGTCACGCCCGCTTTACAATAGTGGCCGGCAAGCCCATTCCCTACAATCGATTCAAGGGAGGGCGCAACGCCGCTATCGAAGCCAAGGCGATGAAGCGCATAGTTTATGATTTAAAATCTAAAATCCAATAATAGCATAACCGCATAAATGGACCAGAAGATTATTGAGCCGATACCCGTCGAGGTACTTGAAGCGGAGCTTACGCCCGACAAGTTTCTACGTACCGCCAATAAAGGAGGCAACAACGTCTACATCGTTGACGCCCACAACTCACCCAACGTAATGCGCGAAATAGGTCGCTTGCGTGAAATAGCGTTCCGTGCCGCAGGCGGCGGAACAGGCAAGGAGTGTGACATCGACGAGTTTGACACAATGACTCCGCCATGCCGGCAGCTCATAGTGTGGGACCCCCGCGAGCGTGAAATCATCGGCGGCTACCGATTCATTACCGGCGACGACATACGCATACAGCCCGACGGACGCCCAAGGCTGGCCACAAGCCACATGTTTAACTTCTCACAGCGTTTCCTCGACGAATTTCTTCCCTACACGCTTGAGCTGGGACGCTCATTTGTAAGGCTCGAATACCAGTCGACACGCGCAGGAGTAAACGCACTCTACGCCCTCGACAATCTATGGGACGGACTGGGTGCCCTAACCGTCATATATCCCAAGGTAAAATATCTGTTCGGCAAGGTGACGATGTATCCGAGCTACAACGCCGAGTGCCGCAACATGATACTCTATTTCCTGTCAAAGCACTTTCCTGACAACGATTCGCTCGTGACACCGATCACGCCGCTCGACACCCACACCGACACCGAAGCAATGGACCGGCTCTTCACAGGCACCACATTCAAGGATGACTACAAGATACTCAACAAGGCCATACGCGAACACGGCTACAATATACCGCCGCTCGTAAACGCCTACATGAGTCTGTCGCCCTCGATGCGAATGTTTGGCACGGCCATCAACGACGAGTTTGGCAATGTCGAAGAAAGCGGAATATTCTTTGCTGTATCGGAAATCTTCGAGGAAAAAAAAGGCCGTCACATCGACACCTATCATGCCCCCGAGTCAATGCCATGCGACTAAGCCTGAAATGCGCGGCGGCATCATTGATAGCCGTCATGTCGACCTTTACAATGCACCCTGAGGTGACAATCGACTACCGTGGCGAGATAATCGAGAATCTCGGCACCGGTGACTTTGCACCCTACTACATGGCATCCAATGTCTACGGAACGGTAACCCAGCCCTACTCCACGCTACTTAGAGCGTCATTAAGCCACTCCATGTCACGCGACAGCCGCTTTAGCTACGGCTTCGGAGCCGATGTGATAGGAGGCTACTCGTCGAAAACCAACTACGACGCATTTATCGACGGCAAGTGGGTGACACGAGGCCAAGGCCCGGCACCGATATGGCTACAGCAACTATATGCCGAAGTGAAGTTCCGCGGCCTGTTCATGACTGCCGGGATGAAAGAAACAGGGTCGGCAATGCTCGACGACAACCTGTCGAGCGGCGACATAACGTGGAGCGCCAACTCCCGCCCCATGCCGGGAATCAAGATAGGATTCATCGATTTCCAAAATATACCCTTGACCAACGGCTGGCTGCAGATCGACGCCGTGCTGTTCTACGGCAAACCTCACGACAACAACTGGCTGCGCGACCACTTCAACCACTACAACTCGTTCATAACCTCGGGACGCTGGAACAACTACAAGCGTCTATATCTGCGCACCAATCCGTCGCAACCGTTTTCGGCGACATTCGGAATGCAGGCGGCGGCCCAATTTGCCGGAACATGCGTCACCTACCGCAACGGCGAGATTATGTCGGAAGTGAAAGCGCCGCTGAAGCTGCGTGACTTCTACCAGATGATAATACCCCATCACGGCGAATACTTCTACCGTGGCAACCACCTCGGGAGCTGGGACATAGCCCTGCGTTACCGGCTGTGCAACGGCAATGAGGTGAGAGCCTACCTGCAATCGCCGTGGGAGGATGGCTCGGGAATAGGCAAGATGAACGGATTTGACGGACTGTGGGGCCTGGAGTTCCGCGCCTCAAAGCCCGGCTTCATAACCGGAGCGGTATTTGAGTACCTCGATTTCACCAACCAATCGGGGCCGCTGCACTGGTCGACCGGCGACCATCCCGGAACTACCATAACCAACGAGGCCACAGGCTCTGACTCTTACTATAACAACTACTTCTACAACGGATATGCCTGTTACGGAATGTCGCAGGGCACTCCGTTCATTCCGTCGCCGCTCTATAACCTCGACGGATACATGCGTTATGCCGACACCCGCGTGCGCGGCTTTCATGCGGCACTGAGAGGCAACATATCGTCGGAGATCGACTACCGCATGATGATTTCACATCGCACGGGACGCGGCGACTCCTACCTGCCGCGACTTCACAAAGTGCGCGACACTTCAATAATGCTGGAGGGCATATACAAGATGCAGAACACGCCTGAAATGGACCTGAAATGCCAACTGGCATGGGACCACGGCAACATGTACGGCAACAACTTCGGCATCCTGGTGACAATATCCTATAAAGGTTCATTCAACATAGGAGGCCGACGATGAAACGAACGATAATCACATTACTGATAGCGATTCTGCTTCCCGTCATTGCCGGCTGCACCCGCAACGACGGCGACATAGGCACGTGGTTTGGAAGCTGGAAACTTGAGCGCATCACCATCGACGGGCTGATCGATGAAAAGTATAAAGGCGACATCTTCTGGCAGTTTCAGTCGTCGGTATTCTGCATGCGCAAGATTCTCCCGTATAACGAACACGAAGAGCGCTGGGGAACATGGAAGGAGCTCGGCGACAACACGCTGCAGCTCGACTTCACCCACACCGACGACAGTCATCCCGACGGTAAAGACATGTACACACCCTGGCCCGAAACCCACATAACGCGCGGCATAACCGAACTGAAGGTGCTGAAACTCGAAGTCGACGACATGCGACTGCAATATACGGCCGATGACGGCACTCTATATATTTACTTCCTAAACAAATGGTAACATGGCAAACGAAGGCAACAAGAAAGTACTCGTGACAGGAGCCGACGGATTCATAGGCTCGCACCTCACCGAACTTCTGCTTGAAGAGGGCTACGAAGTGAGGGCGCTAAGCGTCTACAACTCATTCAATTACTGGGGCTGGCTCGATGACATAAAGCATCCGCGCCTTGAAGTGGTGAGCGGTGATGTGCGTGACGCTGCATTCTGCCGTCACATAACGCAGGGATGCGACACGGTGTTTCATCTCGCTGCGCTGATAGCCATCCCCTACAGCTATGTCGCCCCCGAAAGCTATGTCGACACCAACATAAAGGGCACACTCAACATGTGTCAGGCGGCGCTCGACCACAATGTGCGCCGACTCATCGTCACATCCACCAGCGAAGTCTACGGCACGGCACGTTACGTGCCCATCGATGAGAATCATCCCCGTCAGCCGCAGTCGCCCTACTCGGCCACCAAGATAGGAGCCGATGCCATAGCCAAAAGCTTCTACAACGCCTTCAACCTGCCGGTGACGATTGCCCGCCCGTTCAACACCTACGGACCCCGCCAAAGCGCACGTGCCATAATACCTACAATAATCACCCAGATAGCCAACGGAGTGCGTGAAATAAAGGTGGGTGACCTGTCGCCCACCCGCGACTTCAACTTTGTAAAGGACACCTGCCGGGGTTTTCTCGCAATAGCACGCGCCGAAGGTGTCGAGGGCGAAGAGATAAACATAGCCACCGGCACCGAAGTGACCATGAAGCAGACATTGATGAAGATTGCCGAAATAATGGATGCCGACATAAACTGGGTGGTCGATCCCGAGCGCATCCGTCCGTCCAAGAGCGAGGTGTTCCGCCTGTGCGGCGACAACACCAAGATTGAAACGCTCACCGACTGGCGACCCGAGTGGAGCCTTGAAGAGGGATTGCGCGCCACTGTCGACTGGTTCAGAAATCCCGACAATCTCGCCAAGTATAAATACAACGTTTACAACCGATGAGCCGTCGCGTCAACATACTGTTTCTCGGAGGAGCAAAGCGGGTGTCGATAGGACGCATGTTTATCGACGCCGGCCGTCGCCTGGGGCTTGAAGTCTACCTGTTCAGCTACGAGCTTGAGAGTCATGTGCCGGTGAGCGTCATCGCCGAAATCATAATCGGGCTGCGCTGGCGCGACCCTAATCTGCTAAAGCACCTGCACGACACCGTGACGGCCCATTCGATCGACATCATAATCCCCTTTGTCGACGGAGCCATCGAGCCTGCATCGCTATATTGCAGCACCTACGGTGACGCATGGACCCCTTCGGGCGATGCCGAAACGATGAAAACTTTATTTGACAAAGCTGCTTCGGCAACACTCTTTGAGCGCAACAGCCTTCCCATACCGGCCACATTTGACGGCAACCGCACATTTCCGCTCATCGCCAAACCGCGTTTCGGCTCTGCGTCACGCGGCATAAGGATAATATCATCGGACAAAGAGTTTGACGAAATAGCCGAACACATCGCCGACTACCTAATCCAGGAGTACATAGCGCAACGCGAGGAGTACACCGTCGACTGCTACATCGACGCCCACGGCACACCGATATGCACCGTGCCGCGAAAGCGGCTCGAAGTGGTGGGCGGAGAGGTGTCACGCACCGTGACGCTGCGTGACGACCGCATCATGGAACTGTCACGCAAGGTCATCGAGCGCCTGCATCTACGCGGAGCTGTCACGCTGCAATTCCTGCGTGACATCACCACC
This sequence comes from Muribaculum sp. NM65_B17, assembly GCF_004793735.1. Classification (NCBI taxonomy): domain Bacteria; kingdom Pseudomonadati; phylum Bacteroidota; class Bacteroidia; order Bacteroidales; family Muribaculaceae; genus Muribaculum; species Muribaculum sp. NM65_B17. The sequence continues at coordinate 264,832 of NZ_SRYY01000003.1, read as the reverse complement.
GACCGGCTGCTTCTCATGGAGATCAATCCCCGACTCGGAGGCGGAGCCGTGTGCTCGGTTCACGCCGGCGCCGACCTGCCGTCATTCATCCTGTCGGAATGGGCGGGAATGTCGCTGACTCCATGCGACAACTGGCGTGACGGTACCGAAATAAGCCGCTACCAGCAGGAAGTGGTATTCTACAACAATCCGAACGACAAATAAAGACCAATGAGCAAAAAAGTCATTATCATAGCCGAAGCCGGAGTAAACCACAACGGCAACCTTCAACTCGCACAACGCATGGTGCATGCCGCCAAGGAGGCGGGTGCCGACTACGTAAAGTTTCAGACAGCCGTGCCCGAACTTGTGATATCGTCCATCGCACCCAAAGCCGAATACCAGAAAGAGAACACCGGCAACGATGAGAGCCAGCTTGAGATGTGTCGCGCCATACACTTGCCGCTCAGCGACTACGAGGGACTTGCCGAGCTGTGCCGCAAGGAGGGGATAGGGTTCATGAGCACCCCGTTTGACCTCGTGTCAATCGACACCCTCGACCGCCTCGACATGGACTACTGGAAGATTCCCTCGGGCGAGATAACCAACCTGCCTTATCTGCGCAAGATAGCCGCCAAAGGAGGCAAAGTGATAATGTCGACCGGCATGTGTGAGCTCGACGAAATAGAGGAGGCTGTGGAAGTGCTTGAAAAGGGAGGCATCCCGCGCCGTAACATAACGCTGCTGCACTGCAACACCCAATACCCCACCCCGATGTGTGACGTCAACCTTAAAGCGATGGATGCGTTACGCACCTTGCATTGCGGAGCCGTGGGCTACAGCGACCACACCGTGGGCATCGAAGTGCCTGTGGCTGCGGTGGCAATGGGCGCCGAAGTGATCGAGAAGCACTTCACCCTCGACAAGACAATGCCCGGCCCCGACCACAAGGCGTCGCTCGATCCTCAGGAGCTCAAGGCGATGGTGGCAGCCATCCGCAACATCGAGCAGGCAACAGGCTCGGCCGAGAAGCACGTGTCGCCCTCGGAAGCAGCCAACATCACCATAGCCCGCAAAAGCATCGTGGCGGCACGTGACATAAAAGCTGGTGAAACATTCACCGAAGAGAACATAACGGTAAAGCGTCCGGGCAACGGCATAAGCCCCATGCTGTGGGACTCGGTAATAGGCCAACGCGCCACACGTGACTTCCCCTACGACTCGTTAATCCAACTGTAACGCAATGGATTGGATAAACCTACTGTTGATAGAACACTCGTCGCTGCAGGCCATCGTGATAGTGTCGCTTATATGCGCTATAGGCATGGCACTCGGCAAGGTGAAAATAGCCGGCATCTCGCTCGGCGTGACATTCGTGTTCTTCATCGGAATCATTGCCGGTCACATAGGATTGTCAATCGACCCGGCGATGCTGAAATATGCCGAGAATTTCGGATTGGTGATATTTGTTTATGCGCTGGGCCTGCAAGTGGGTCCGGGATTCTTCAGTTCGCTCGCCCACGGCGGAGTCAAGCTAAATGTTCTCGGACTGTCGCTGGCTCTGCTCACGCTCATAACCGCCATAGCCCTGACCTATGTCACGCCGGTAAGCATCCCCGACATGATGGGCCTCTTCTGCGGCGCCACCACCAACACCCCGGCGCTCGGAGCCGTGCAACAGACTCTGTCGCAGCTCGGCATCCCGTCGAGCACACCCGCACTTGGATGTGCCGTCACCTATCCGCTCGGTGTTGTGGGAGTGATAATCGCCGTCATCATAATGCGAAAGCTCTTCATCAAGCCCAATGAGATAAGCGATGCTCCCATAGGCTCGCTTCCGAAGCCTAAAATCACCGAGTTTGAGGTGTCAAACCCCGGAATCTACGGCAAGACAATCGAGGAGATAGCACGATTGTCCAACTGTCACTTCGTAATATCGCGACTGTGGCACAACGGCACGGTGTCGATACCCACATCGTCGTCACGCCTTGAAGCCGGCGACCGACTGCTCGTAGTGAGCACTCCCGACGATGTAGAGGCCCTGCATATAGTATTCGGCGAACAGGACAAGACCGACTGGAACGCAAACGATATCGACTGGAACACCGTCGACCGCCAGCTCGTGTCACAGCCTTTCATCGTCACACGCCGACAGATAAACGGCAAGACTCTCGGCTCGCTAAGGCTGCGTAACCTCTACGGTGTCAACATAAGCCGCGTTTACCGAAGCGGACTCGCGCTTCTGGCAACCCCCGACCTTCGCCTGCAGCTTGGCGACAAGATAATAGTAGTGGGCGAGCAGAAGGCAATCGACAAGATTGAGCCCATGATAGGCAACACCATAAACGTACTCAACGAGCCAAACCTCTTTGCCGTGTTCATCGGCATCGTGCTCGGCATCGCATTGGGGTCGATTCCCTTCCATTTCCCCGGCATAGGAGTTCCCATAAGCATAGGACTTGCCGGAGGCCCCATCATCATGGGAATACTCGTGGGAACATTCGGTCCTCGACTGCACATGGTCACCTACACCACCACGAGCGCCAATCTCATGCTCCGCGCAATCGGCCTTGCGCTCTATCTCGCCTGCTTGGGACTTGAATCGGGAGCACACTTCTTTGAAACGGTATTCCGCTCCGAAGGCCTGTTGTGGATATTGCTCGGAATGTTGCTGACAATAGTGCCGGTGCTGATACTCGGACTATTCACAGTAAAAGTGCTGAAATTTGACTTCGGAACCACCACGGGAATGCTTTGCGGCTCAATGGCCAACCCCATGGCACTGGACTACGCCAACTCAATCCTGCCCGGCGACCACCAGTCAATAGCCTACGCCACCGTCTATCCCCTAAGCATGTTTGCCCGCGTAATCCTCGTCCAAATAGTGATCCTCGCCCTAATGTAAATCAGGGTAAATAGCCACGGAGACGCTTTTTTGTGTTAAAAAGCATAAATAATATATAATTATTTCGTATCTTTGCGGCTTCAAAATCAAAACAGGGTATTTACTTACAATCATTACATTATGAACCTTTCAGGTACAATTGATTTCAGGCCGAAGCTGATTTCGGCGTTAAGTCACTATTCGCTTAGCCGCTTTAAGGACGACCTTATCGCAGGTATTGTTGTGGGCATCGTGGCCCTTCCTCTCGCAATCGCATTCGGTATAGCATCAGGCGTAAGCCCTACAATCGGATTGATTACCGCCATAATCGGAGGTTTCCTCGTATCGGCATTTGGAGGCAACTCAGTCCAGATTGGCGGTCCTACAGGTGCTTTCATCGTAATCGTCTACTCCATTATCCAGAATTACGGACTTCAGGGCCTTGCAATAGCAACCCTAATGGCCGGACTGATACTCATACTGCTCGGTATATTCCACCTCGGAACCGTGATCAAGTTCATACCCTATCCTATTGTAGTGGGATTCACCAGCGGTATCGCCCTCACGATATTCTCAACCCAGATCAATGACTTCCTCGGACTCGGACTTACCGATGTACCGAGCGACTTCCTGTCGAAATGGGGAGTCTACCTGAGCAACATAGCCAATATCGACCTTCCCACTCTCGGTGTGGGTGTGGTGTCACTCCTCATCATCATTCTCACCCCCATGATTTCAAAGAAGCTGCCCGGCTCGCTGATAGCAATAATCATCGTGACGGCGGCCGTGTATCTGCTCAAAGCCACATTCCCCGAAATAGCCGTAGAAACAATCGGCGACCGATTCGGCAACCTTCCCACCGACATTCCTCAGCCCAAGGGCTTTGAGCTGTCGATGAACACAATCAACATTCTGCTCCCGTCGGCATTTACAATCGCCATCCTTTGCGCCATAGAGTCACTGCTATCGGCTACGGTGGCCGACGGTGTCACCGGATCGCACACCAACTCCAACACCGAGCTTATCGGCCAGGGAATCGCCAACGTGGTAGTGCCGTTTTTCGGCGGAATACCCGTAACCGGTGCAATCGCCCGTACAATGACCAACATCACCAACGGCGGACGCACCCCCGTGGCCGGAATAATCCACACAGTGGTTCTGCTGTTGATATTCCTGTTCCTGATGCCGTTAATCAACATGGTGCCCATGGCCTGCCTCGCCGCAGTGCTTATCGTCGTGTCGTACAACATGAGCGGCTGGCGCACCGTAGTGGGAATATTCAAATCCCCCAAAAGCGACATATCGGTTCTCCTCGTCACATTCCTGCTCACCGTCATCTTCGACCTTACGATAGCCATCGAAATAGGATTGTTGCTCGCCATAATTCTGTTTTTGCGTCGTGTCATGGAGAATACACAAATCAAGGTGTACTCCGAGCAGCTTGACGTGGCCGAAGGCACCGATGCTACAACCCATGAAGTGCTCGATGTGTCACACGGCGTAGAGGTATATGAAATCGACGGCCCGTTCTTCTTCGGTGTAGCCACTAAGTTTGATGAAATGATGCGCAGCACACTCGGGTCCAAGCCGATAGTGCGTATAATAAGGATGCGCAAAGTGCCCTTCATCGACGCGACAGCCGTGCACAACCTTGAGATACTCATCAAATCATCGCAAAGCGACAACATACACATAGTGCTCTCGGGCGTAAACCAGCAGGTGCGCCAGGTGCTTCTCAAAGCCGGCATCGACACCATGATCGGCGAGGATCACATCTGCGACAACATATCACGCGCCGTTGTCATGGCCAACCGCATCGCCGACAAGCATCGCGCCCGTCATCACGATGCGTAAATGTTAAAATAAGCGATGTTTAGATACAAAATTTGAGATTTTTTAGAGAAATGCAATTTTACGACGAAAAATATTCTAAAAAATTGTTTGCGTATAATATTTTTATATTAACTTTGCATCGTTTTTGAAGCTAAAAGAAATTGTTTTATTATTAATTAAAAAGAAAATGAAAAAGTTAGTTTTATTACTTGCTGTTGTATTCAGCGTATCAATGTTTTCTTGCAAGTCTTCTGACAACGCTGCTGAGGCTGCTGCCGCTGACTCTGTAGTTGCTGTAGAAGAAGTTGTAGAAGAAGTTGTAGAAGTAGCTGATTCAGTTCCCGCTGACTCTGTAGTTGCTCCCGCTGACTCTGTAAAGTAATTTAGAGAATTAGAATTCTCCCACAAATGAAATAAGCTGACCACTCTAAAGTGGACAGCTTTTTTTTTGCGCCTTATCGGAGGCTTGACTAACAGCCTCAGCCCCATAACAGAACACCGGCCATCCTCAACGGACGGCCGGTGTCAATATATCTAATTAAAAAGTAGATTGCAATCAATTGCCCGGGCTATAGGAAACCTCGGTTGTCGACATCCCGTCGGTAGTGGTCGTGGTGGTTGTCGTAGTACCGGGAGCCGTATTGGAGTTGGTGTTTGAATTGGACTGCTTGGTTTCACGGAACGACACCGGAAGAGTGTACCACACATTTACGGGCTTGCCCTGCATCATGCCGGGAGTAAACTTGAGCATGCGCACTACGCGCTCGGCCTCGGCATCCTGCTCGGGCGAAAGAGGACGCAGAACCTTGACATCGCCTACAGTGCCATCCTTTTTCACTACAAACTGCATGATGAGCCTGCCGTTTTTGCCGCCGGGAATCCACTTAAGATTGGAGGCGATGAACTTCATCAAAGCCGCCTCGCCGCCCTCATATCGAGGCATAGTTTCAACAGCGGTATATGCGTCATCACCGGCTATGCTCTCTCCGGCTGCCGGAGCTGTTCTGGGGGATGCAGGCTTGGCATCAGCCTTACTGCGGAACGACACGGGAAGGGTGTACCAAACATCGACGGGCTTGCCCTGCATCATGCCGGGAGTGAACTTGAGCATGCGCACTACGCGCTCGGCCTCGGCATCCTGCTCGGGCGAAAGAGAACGCAGAACCTTGACATCGCCTACAGTGCCATCCTTTTTCACTACAAACTGCATGATGAGCCTGCCGTTCTTGCCGCCGGGAATCCACTTAAGATTGGAGTCGATGAACTTCATCAAAGCCGCCTCGCCGCCCTCATATCGAGGCATAGTTTCAACAGCGGTATATGCGTCGTCACCTTCGCCCGACTGTGACGGCAAGGCAAGCGGCGACTGTTCAGGCTCGGCAACCGCAGCAGCAGCCGGCTCCTCTTGCATAATTGCGACATAATTGGTAACTTTGGCAGTCGACAGCGACTCAAGAGCCTCTGCGACACCGGGATTAAAGAACACAACGGCGGTCAACGCCAAGGCAGGCACGGCGGCTATGGCTCGCCAACGCTGCACGGGAGAACTTTTTTTACGTAGCATCATTTTAATACGTTTAGATAAATTAGAATGGTCAAGGCTGTTGGCGATGGACGGGAATCTGGAGCCAACGGCCTTTTGTATTAGCAATAGTTGATAGTCACGCACATTTGCGCCACCGGTCACGACTCCGTTGTCGGCCTCGTATTCGTGAACGGCCTGCAGCTCGTTGCGCATAAGCCATCCTGCGGGATTATACCACACGAGAAGAGCCACAGCCTCGGCAAGCAGCAGATCGAGCCAATGCCTCGCCTTTATGTGCATCGATTCATGCATGATGACGGTAGTGCCTCCCTCGTCGTAGTCCTTCTGCGACATGACGATGTAACGGTACCAGCTGAACGGTGCGATGCTTTCATCGGAGTGGATGCAGAGCACATTGCCGTCGGGCATCGTGACATGGCTGCTGCGTGAGATGACCGAGTGCATCCTGTTCCAGATGAACAGCTCCCTCAAAAGGAAGAATAGAAGCCCCGTGAAATATAGAGCCATCACACCCGCACACCACCACTTGACCGGGGAAACCGCATCGACTTCACCGTCGGCAACGACAGCCATGACCGACGGCAGCCCCACTTCAATGTCGAGCACGGCACCGTCACCGAAGTCAATCGAGTGAATCCAGCCGATGACAAATGGCATAGCCAATGCTATCAGGTAACCGAACAATATCAGTCCCCGGTTGAAACGCCAGCATGTCAACCCGCTCATGAGCAACCTCACTATAAGGTAGATGGGGATGAGCGTAACGCCGACGATAATCGAATATACAAGGAGAGCGCCCATGATGCGTTACTTCTTCTCTTCGTTACGTTCAACTTCATCGATAAGACGGCGCAACTCATCGGCCGTTATGTCCTCGTCCTTAACCAGCGATGACACTACGCCGAGATAGGAGTTCTTGAAAAAGCGCTCAACAATCGACTTGAGAGTGCGACGACCCATGTCAAACTGCGATACCGAGGCATAGTAACGGTAGGTCTTACCGTGAGCCTCATGAGCCACAAATCCCTTCTCCTCAAGACCGCGCACGATGGTTGACACAGTGTTGAAATGAGGCTTTGGGTCGTCGTAGAATTCAAGGATGTCCTTTACATACAACGGTCCGTGAGCCCAGAAGAAGTTCATGATCTCTTCCTCTTTTCTTGTAAGTTCTTTGATTGCCATAAACTGAGATGATTTATTATCTGTTGCAAATATAAACTAATGTTTTTAGTTATGCAAGACTATTAAATGTTAATAAACTATAAATAACAGTTCGCTGCATCACATAAAAAAGACAGCCCGAAGCATTGAAGCTCCGGACTGCCACAGTCAATATAGCTAAATCACCTAATTAAGAGTCACTTGTGCAAAGCGGTCGCGTGTATTGGTTGCAAATGCGTGAGTCGGGCCCATACCCTGAGTCGAGATGTGATCGGCAGGAACGCCGTGAGCCACGAGATAATCGCTGACAGCTTTTGCTCGACGCATGCTTAATGCCTTATTGTATTCGACATTGCCCACTTCGTCGGTATAGGCCTTTATAACTACGTTGCGCCCGCTATTCCTTGCTTCGGTCGCAAGGTTCTCAAGAGCCTTGGTATCCTGTACTTCGGAGCTGTCAAATCCGAAAAGGCAAATAACATTCATCTTATCGGCCGATGCACCGGAAGCGTCAACGTTATTGCTTGCTGAAGTTGTCGGGGCGGCAGCGGTGGCCGAAGTTGTCGGGGCTGTGACTGCAGTTGCCGAAGCCGTGGCGGCATCGGAAGGAGCAGCGACAACGTTATCGCCTTCGTCATACTGTGCTATGACATCGACATCGGGGAGTGTGACCGATGTAGTGTTAATTGCGACATCGGCATTTTCATCGCCTATCTCCACATTCTTGTCATCGCCCATGACGACGAGGAACAGTGATGTGGGAGCAGGCGAGTCGACGGTCGACGAAGTGCCTGCAGGCGAATTTACCTTAGTGACGACAGTGTTACGTGCCATCTGCGGTTCCGACGAAGCGAGATTCCAGTGACGGCCACCCAGGAACAATCCGGCCAAAGCGGCCACAACGAGAGCAAGCACGCCGATAGCGCCCCACTTCACATATTTTGGAGTATTGTCAACATCGGCGGTTTCAACGTCGGCCGACGGTTTGTTTGCAGCACCTGCGGCGGCAGCTGTCGCTCCCATTGCCGCAGCGGCGATTCCTGCAGCATCCGCAGCGCCGCTATTTTCATGAGCGGGAAGCCCCATCGGTTCGGGATGCACTTCCAACTCCTTTGATTGTATATGCCCCGGCAGTTCTTTCTGAACCTCCTTGGCATTCAGGCTCTTGGGCTGTGGATGCCCTTGAAGCTTTCGGTGGGTAAAATCCTTGTCAGCCATAATTTTGTCCGTTTTAATTGATTAATGATGTATTTAAAACACATCATTATCGGCCTTTGACTGACATATATTGTTAAAAATCGGTGGGTTACAAGCTAAAATGTTCTAAAATTCCGATTATTTCGTCACTTCAAGCACATAGACGGGCTGCTCGGGCGAGTCGACCATGCGTTCACCGTCGCCCTGCAACGACGGCTGCACGAATACGTGCAAACGGCGTGAGCTTTTCCACAACTCGGAGTCGAGCGAGGGCTCCCATGCATCAACTGCGAAGTCGGTGAGGTCGGCAACCTTCCATTCACCCGACGGGCCGGCATCGGTATAAGCCAGCGACACGCGGCTTCCACGCTCGGCATCACGGAATATATAATATATGGAGTCACCGTGGGCCACCATGCGCGGACGCGCTATGGGAATCATCTTGGTGCCTCCGCCCGCGAGCGAGAAGGGCTGTGTGCGCTGCGTCACCTGACGAGCATTCCACTTCGCGCCGTCGTTCCACACGATGCGATACTGCGGCACCTCTCTGTCGGCGTCACGCCAATATGTAGCTATGTAAGGATGTCCCTCGGCATCGGCGCTCATGCTCGTCTGGTTTATCAGTTCGGAGTTCTGGGGTATGCGCCAAGCATATTCGGCATTGTCCTGCGTTATGGGCAGAGTGTAAGGGGTGCCGTCGGAACGCTGCCATGTCACGCCGTTATCGAGCGAACGCGCATAGCACAGGTCGTGATTGGTTTCCACAAGCCACGTTTCACGCCACACCCAAGACAGGTGTATCGTGCCCGCCGCGTCGACATAGAGCTGCCAGTAGGCGTTACGTTCATCCTCGCCGTCGATAAGCACATCCTGCACGCGATGCCACTTGCGGCTCTTCAGGTCATAGCGGTTCATGACCAGGTTGCCACGGCCCGATGATCCCGAGCGGAACGCAAAAAGCAAGTCGCCGCCTTTAAGCGTATAGAATTCGGGATAGGTGACATTGTCCTCGTCGATGCCGGTCATGGACTCCAGCTCACCAAGTTCAAGCGACCCCGGCTTAACGCTGCGACAATACTTCAACGGATGGCCGTGATGGTCAAACGAAACATGAAGATAGCCGTCGCCATCGACCATCATGCTTATGACATTATGGGCGTCGGCGGCGTTACCTTTATACTGAGTGCGGTGAATATTCCATCGATCGGCGTCGACATCGCGGCTGCCGAGCGTGAGATAGCCGTCGGCATCATAGTAACTGATGTACTGCACGCCGTCATGGGTGACGAGTGAGTTGTTGCGAAACACCGTGGTGTTGACCGAGGTACTTCCCCACCCGTTGTCGGCTGCCTTTACAAGACGTGGAACGACAGCCGAAGCCCATAGGGTTCCGGCTGTCGCGAATGATAGGATAAATAAATTCTTTAACAGATTCATAGATGTGTGAAATGGATAATGGATTTATATAATATATGTAAATATTGACAATGTAGTGTATTTTCCGGGGAAGATAAATTTACTTCACCGGTTTCAAGCGTAGGATTCCGACCGAATTTTCAGGCATGGTGAATTCAAACTTGCCCTTAACCGTGCCGAGATCGACTGTGTGGGGAACCACCGCTTCGTTATATGACACTCTCTTGGCAAAGCGCCATGCCATTTCCCGCATGCCGGGTCGCTCTTTCAGGCCCGGAGGAACGTTATCCATGGGATCCTTATTATATTCGGGATGGCTGGAATAGTAGTTCTGCTCCTTCTGATTCTTAATCGAAGTGTCATGCGACGAGATGAATTCCATTTCGGCCTCATAACGTGTTCCCGAACCGGCATTGACGGTGATGCGCTTGTCGACAGCCTCCGAGTTGACAAACTTGATGAAAATCTCACCTGTGGCGGTGTCGATAGTGGGCGATGTGTATATAGTGGTGTCGGGAGCGCTGCCCTTCATGGCATCGGACATGAAGAATGCTCTGTCACCTGCTTCGGAGAACAGTTTCTGATAGTAATAGTTGCATGAGCGCCACATTCCGCGGTTGTCAAACCATATAAGGTTGGAGTTCCACTTGTTGTAGCCCTTCTTGCAGAAAAGAGGTGCATAAGCCGCCATGACAACCATATCGGAATTGCGTTCCAGTCCTGTCCAATAGGCGGCCTCGGCCATGGCGGAAGCATAGTCATTGTTGGTCATGTTGTTGGCAAACTCGCCTACAAATACTCTCGTAGGACGGTTGCGGTCGTAGGTAAGTCCCTCGGCACCGCGAGTCTTGTCAGAGTTGTATCGGTCACGGTGGCTGTAGAACCAGTCGTTGTTCTTATAGTAGTGTTCGTCGACTATCGTATTGGCATACTTTGAATCGATCTCCTTCATGTTGGCGTCAAACTCCCGGCCTGCATCAGCGGCACCGGAAGTTGAAACGACAACAATCTCAGGATGCTTTTCCTTGACAGCATTGTACATGATGTCGAAGCGTTCCCAGAAAGCATCGCCCCTGTTCTCGTTGCCGATGCCGAGATATTTGAGGTTGAAGGGTTCGGGATGTCCCATTTCAGCTCTCAGCGCACCCCATTTGCTGTCGACGGGGCCGTTACAGAATTCAATAAGGTCGAGAGCGTCCTGTACGAATATGCTGTTGAATCTTGCCCTATCCTCGTCGGTATCGAGGGGTGCTACATACTGATGTCCGGCAAACTGGCACGTAACGCCGTTATTAAGCACGGGCAGCGGAGTTGCGCCGAGCGCCTCGGCCATAAGGAGATACTCGTAGAAGCCCACATACTGTGAAGTCCAGTAGCCCCAATGGTTACGGAATCCTATCCTCTCCTCAGGAGAGCCGATGGAGTTTTTCCAGAACACCTGTCCGAAATAGTTGGGTCCCTCGGAAGCACATCCGCCGGGGAAACGCATGAACGTGGGATTAAGGTCGGCGAGCGCCTGCATGAGGTCCTTGCGGAAGGGACCGCTCTTTCCATTGTTCCAGAGCTGTGACGCTTCAGGAAGCAGAGTGACGAAATCGAGGTAGAAGACACCGGGAGCATCGGCGACGATGCAAAGGCGGCTGTCAGCACTGTTAAGTGCCTTCAGGGTTCCTTCATATTTCTTCCAGTCGTCGGGGATGCCTGTGAATGTGAGTACATTGGAGTTTATATTACCGTCCTTATCCTCAAGATAGACCTTGAAACCACCCTTGTAGGCCTCACCCTGAAGGAACATTCCGAGGTCGTAACTTACATCCTTTACGGCCGGAATCGACGGGGTCTGAGTATTGTTGGAATAGTAGAACTCCTTGCCTCTTCCGTGTTCGGCGATGCCGAAGCCGTTGGCTGCAATTCCAAAACCGTCGCCGGGATTCTCCACTTCAAAGCGTACGCTGTACTGCTTGTAACGCTGTTCGTCGTCATATTTGTCATTGGGGTCGAAATCGTAGTGACGCTTCAGATTCTTCACGAGAGGCTTGTCGGCGACAGCCCTTGCGCTACCCTTGGCATCACCCTTGCTTACGACCGTCCAACCGAAGAACACGCTGTCGCAAGTTGAAAATTCGTGAGCCGGAGCATCGGGCACATTGTAGGCCTGGAACGAATTGTTCTGGATGAGCTGCGCACATATACCGCCGTCAAGCGAATTGTTTATGTCCTCAAAGAATATTCCCCGGAGAGTCGGGCTAATCTCGATTCCGAGCTTGTCGGGCTTGAGGGTGAGGGATCTTTTCTCCTCGGGCTTGAATCCCTGAAGCTGGAGCATCTTGTCGGCGAAACGCTGTCCGAGAAGCCTCATTCCCTCGGTGCTGAAGTGGAACTGGTCGCCCGTGCTCTCGCAACCGAGAGCCGAAATTATGTGTGCGTTGGGAAGTACCTTCGGAAGGTTGGGCATAATGGTGGTGTTGAACGCCGCGCACACACCACCCTGCTCGGCATACTTAAGTTCACCGGCAAGAAGAGGAGTCTGCTTGGGGTTGAGATTAAGATCCTTGCACAGGTTGTCGTAGATTCTCTTTACGCGCTCGGGCCATAGGGGGTCCTCCGAGTTGGACTCGCCCTGGTGCATGAGGATGCCCTTTATGACACCGTCCTTCTGGGCAAGCTTTGCCATCTTCACAAGACGCTCATAAGGATTGCCGCCATACTGGCTGACGATGTTCTTCATCCAGTCGCGCTCGTTGTCGATATACTCCTTATAGTCGTCCTTGTCCCAAAGCTCGATCTTAGCTCCCGCAACCGAAACATTGATTACGCCCACACGATAGTCGGGAGGAAGAACCTCAATCATTTTTCGACCGAAGAAATCCACCGGGCCGAGGTTGTTGCCTTCACGACAGATAGGCGGCACGGCAGTGTACCATTTCCCCATCTCACGCCCGAGGTTGGGCATGTCGACGGCTGCCATGAATTGGAAACGCGGATCGTTGAAATCCTTGTCCTGCTCGGCAGGTGTGGCACCGGCTTCCATGTTGGACTGACCGATACAGAGGTAGATGTAAAATTTGGGGTCGGGCTTACTCTCCGCGGCCGCTGAGACCTTGAAAATTGGCAGGATGGCAAGTAGTGCCATCACAAGAAATGGGATTTTCCTTTTCATGATAGAATCTGTCTTGAAATTGATGAGTGTATTATGTGATAATAAATACAAAACTATCAAAAAAAACGCCAATCGGCAATGTAAATCAGTGAAAAATCCCATTCCTGACACGATTTTTTGGGAAATAAAAGCAATTGACCATCACGAAGATGCAAAAAATAGCGGGCCGAGGCTTAAAGCCCCGACCCGCGTTTATAGAGTCGATTTTACGAGATAACTTTTTACCAGATAACGACGAGTTCCTCAGCCGGACGATACATCTTGTCACCCTTCTTGATGCCGAACGCCTTGAAGAAGGGAGTGAGGTTGCGCAACGTTACGTTAACTCGGTTTTCGCCGAGCGAGTGTACATCACCCGAAGTGAGCGAGCGAATTTCCTCCTCACGGGTATTCTGTGCCCAAAGGTTGGCGTAATTCAGATAGAACACCTGCATGGGGTCGTAACCGTCGATCTTGGCCTCGGGGCTGTTGATGTCGACACCCTTCTTCTTCTGTGAGTCGAGGAATGCGGTCATTGCCACGCGAAGGCCGCCCTGGTCGGCGATGTTTTCACCGAGAGTGTACTGTCCGTTGGCATGGAGGCCGGGCAGAACTTCCACTTCGTTAAACTGATCCACAAGACCCTGTGTGAGCTTGGCAAATGCCTCGGTGTCCTCGGGAGTCCACCAGTTGACCATGTTGCCCTCGGCATCGAAGTTACGGCCCTGGTCGTCAAATCCGTGAGTCATTTCATGTCCGATCACCACGCCTATACCGCCGTAGTTCTCGGCATCGCTCGACTCCGGGTCAAAGAAGGGAGCCTGAAGAATGGCAGCGGGGAACACGATTTCATTGGCAAGAGGATTATAGTAGGCGTTGACTGTTTGAGGAGTCATACCCCACTCTGTCTTGTCGACGGGCTTGCCCCACTTGGCGAGCTCTTCCTTCTGGTGCCACATCGACACGTTGTGCATATTCTCGTAGTAGGACAACTTGGGGTCGATTGTCATCGAGCTGTAGTCCTTCCACTTGTCGGGATAACCGATCTTCACGGTGAAGGCGTTGAGCTTCTTGATAGCGTTGAGCTTGGTGTCGTCGCTCATCCAGGGGAGATTGATGATGTGCTTGCCGAGTGCGGTGCGCAGATTTTCGACAAGACCGAGCATATACTGCTTTGACGATTCGGGGAAGTACTTCTCGACATAGAGCTGTCCGACTGCCTCACCCATTGCACCTTCAGCGGCACCGAGGGCACGCTTCCAGCGCGGACGCTGCTGCTGCACGCCGCTCACCACCTTGTTGAATTCAAATGCGGCATTGGCAAAGTCGTCGCTGAGCATTCCGGCAGCCTGGCTCACATATTTCCACAGGTAGTAGTCCTTGATTTCGCGATCGGTGAGCGAGCCCATGAGGTTGTTGGCCTGAGCCACCGAACTGAGTTCGGTCACGATGACGCTCTCGGGCGACTTGATACCCATTGTTTCGATGAAGAAGCGGTCCCAGTTGACATTGGGATACATGGCCTTGAGCTGCTCGAATGAGCGGGGGTTGTACATGGCCGGAATGTTACGGCTCTGTTCGCGTGTCCAGGCCGAATCGGCAAGCGCGGTTTCAATCTTCATCACGTTGTTCATAACGCGGTTGGCATCCTTCTTGGAGTAACCGGCGTTACGCATCTGCGTTACGATGAGTTTCTTGTAAGCCTCGCGCACCTGCTTGTTGCGGGCGTCGTCGAGCAGATAGTAGTCACGGTCGCCAAGACCCATGCCGCCACCGCTTACATACATGGCATACACCTTGCTGTCGGCGAGATCCTCCATGGGGCCGGCGCTGAAGAAGGGGCTTGCATAGTTGGCGTGCAGCCACAAGAAGAGGTTCTCCATGCTGTCGGCGGGAGCGGTTTCGATTTTCTTGAGGTCGGCAAGGATGGGCTTTGCGCCTTCGGCGTTGCGTCTAACCGAGTCCATGGCCTGGCTGTAGATTGTCCACACCTTGAAGGCAACTGATCCGGGCTGGGGATTTGTAGCTCCGAGATTGAGCACGATGTCCTTCACGCGAGCCTCGCTCGAATCGCTGAGGATGTTGAAGTTACCGTAACGTGCATGTTCGGGTGTAAGCGGATGGCTTTCCTGCCAACCCTTGTTGACATGCTTGTAGAAATCCTCGCCGGCGGGTGTCGACTTGTCAAAGTAGGCCGGATTGAGGCTCTTGAGATGCTCCTCGGCCGAAGCGCTCAGCATGAAACCGAAAGCTACGGCAAGTGCAAGAAATTTTAATGATTTCATAATAAATAAGCAATATTGTGATTCTTAATTGATGTCCATGAATGAAACATCCTGCAAAAGTAGTCAAAAAATCATCATCAGTAGCAATTTAATCAACAGTTGTCGTTAAATTTATCCCCCAAAACGCAATAAAGTGTACTAAATAGTGCCCCACCAATGACATTTTTCCTTATCTTTGTAACAGATAGTCCGGAGGCCATAGAGTTGACCTCCTTATCTGCACATATATATTGAAAGGTGTTATTGAAATTATCTTTTTCAACTCAAATCTCGCAAATTTGACTGTTCCACAAAGATGATTGACAATGGCACCTGCATCGCGTGCCTATTATTCTTGCCATCACTATGGCGAGAACGATATACGCATACGGTGTGGGGCTATTGTCTTATCGGTGGAACAAGGCCATGCGAGAGCCTGAGGTGACGATAGGACAATGAAATTCCTCACACCTTTTTTGTGTACTTGCAGGCCTCAACCGAGGATGAGAGGCCTCTCGCATCGCGATGATTAAAAATCGGTTGAAATCACTAATCAAGCATCTGAAGCCATCGGCCGGCATAGTAACCGCGTGCCGGTTTACGGTAAACAGCGTAAGCATCGACACGGGCAGCCCCATGCCGCCCGACAACTACTATGCGCTTATCGAAATACACCGCACGGCATCGGGGGCACTGTTTCTGATGAGCCCCGACGACAACGGCAATCTGTCGCCTCTCGGAAGGCTCGTAGAGATAAACCGCTCGCGGTCAGATGACGAGATATCGATTACCGCCCGGTGTGTGGCCGGAGGCACAAGCGCGGCCCTGCTGATAAAGCTGTCGACATCGAGCGACAAGGCCAAAATAATCATGTCGATAATAGGAAACGAATGTCTGATACTGAATTGCCGCTACTCGCAGCTCGACAGACGCGCCATGGGAATAGAGCGTCATTGAATGTCGGCCGACATGGCATAAGAGCCGGCTCATAAAAAAGACTCCGCGCCCGTCGAGTGTGACAAGGGGCGCGGAGTCCTTTATTTCAATGGTGACAGATTACATCAATAACCCGAGATGTCGATTGACTCGATACCTTCGAGATTGTTCAGTTCAAAGCCTGTCGAATTCCATGTTTCAACTACAATATCCTTGGTGTCGGGAGTAGCGAGATCGAGCGAACCGCCTATTGCGTAGCTTGCACCCGCACCCGATGCCGGAAGAATAGTGCCAAACACGTTGTCGCCCGTGAAATATGGGAACGTGAATGTGCTGCCGGTGAATCCGAATTTCAATATTCCGTAACCCTCCATCGCCTCCATTGCGTCATCGGCCACGTTAAGCGACACGATTTCGGTCATGGACGGGATGAACACGAGTCCGGTGTTGGTGAGCACAAGGTGGAACACATACTGGAATCCGGTACGCATCTCCACTTCGGGGAAGTCGATGACATAGCTCTTGCCGTCGATCACGGCAGTGAGAGTGGCGGGCTTGCCCTTGGTCGAGAATGGAATCACCCACACGCGGGGCAAATCGGAGTTCCATCCGCCGGCCGCAACAGTCTTGCTAACGCCCACATTCAGGGGATCCTTGCCTTCGACCGTGATTTTTCCGGTGCTTACATTCATCTTACCCGAGGTGTAGACCTCCTCGCCCGAGATGCCGAGCGAAGTCAGCGTGCCGGCACCGGTGTAGCCCTGCGACGCAATGTTGAAGGCGGCGAGAGCGAGCGCATGCTTCATGTTGAGCTTCACGTTGTGGGTGGTGAACGATGCGGGGACATACTCGCCCGAGTAGAGCAGGTCGACCTGCTCGGCGATGTTGACGGGAATCGCCGCAGGGTCGGTATAGGCGGCATTGAACGGAGCCACGGCGTAGAGGAATGCATTCTGACCCTTCTTGATGCGAATCTCGGGGGCTATCGTCCAGCCCGAGCCACCCATGGTGGCCTTCACGTTCTCAACCATGTTGGGCGCATCGAGGCGTCCGTAGGTCTTGGGGTATATGTTCATCTCGGCACCCGATGTAAACTCGGTGGTGACATTGGCGCGGGTGATGACCTCGGTAGTGATGCCCACGGCAACGGTCTGGTCGTCGTCGGGATTGCCGGTGTTGCCCGTGTCGGGCGAGTCGCCGCCTTTGTCGCTACAAGCTGTCATTAGGGCGACCACAAGGAGAGCGGTGCATCCGTTGATAAGATTGTATAGTTTCATAATCGGGTGTTTCATTTGGTGATTTTAATAGTCTTGACTTCAGTGCTGCAGCGAAGCTCGAGCACATTAACTCCATCGGCAAGCTGCGAGCGGTTGAACTGCAGCTGCGGCAGCGGGTCGAGAGCGCCCGATGCGATTACGGTGCCGGTGGGTGACTTGAGCGTGTAGCTCACGTTGTGCTTTGTCTTCAGGAGGAATTCGCCTGTCGTGCGGTTAAATGACATCGATGTTGCCTCGGCGATGCTGCGCCACGGCTGAACCTCGATAGAGAATCCCTGGGTGAGCGATTCGCCCGATGCATTGTCGGTGACCGTTATGTCGACAGCGATCACGCCGTCGGCCGAGCATGAGAGAGTGCGCGTGGTCTTCAACATTCCGTTCTCGATTACGAAGGGAGCCTCGGCATAGCTGTCGGTGCCGGCGTTATATAGTCCGCGAAGCTCAAATGTCATGCCCGATGTGGGGGCCTCGCCGTTGACCGTGACGGTGGCCACGGTAGATCCGGCGGGAAGTCCCTCCTCGATCACCGTACCGCTCAGCCCGATGCTGCGCAGCAGACGGTCGGGAGCGCCGATGCCTATCACAATCACGTGATAGTCGTCGAAGTAGTAGGGAGAGTCACGCAGGTTGTCAAGACGGAAGTAACCGTCGCCGTTGCCGCCCCATCCCCAGTTGACATGATAGCCCGAATTGCCGTCATAGCCGTCGACATTGAAGCTGTGACCTGCACTGAGCTTGGTGTCGACAGCATTGTATATCACGGCGCGGCCGGCGTTAAGCTCGTTGAGCACGAGGCGTTCCCAATCGCCCTGATAAGCGTCCTTCCACACATAGGCCACTTCGTCGCCGTAGCCGAAGTTGTCGCGGAGGGCGTTGGTTATACGATTGACCTCGTTGGAGGGGATGCCCGAGCCGTCGGGGCCGTAGCCCATTCTCACGCTCATGCCGGCATGCCACATCAGGCGGGCAGCCTCATCATAGGTGTTGGCACCCGAAAGAATGTCGTCCCAATTGTAGGCGCGCTCCTCGTCAAAGTTGATGCTGAGCTGTCCGTAGCCTACCGGAGTGTACTTCACCGAGCCTGTGGGACGCGAAGGATAGGCCTGCACGCTCATGGCCTGTGACATGGCAACGGCCACACAGCCCACGATAGCCTTGTTGTCACCCTCGCCGGGACAATATTTGTTGAAAGGCGCGGGCTGGTTCCACTTCACCTTGATAAGAGGCTCTACGGCAGATCCCGATGCACGTGACAAGACCTTGCCAACCGACTCCCACTGACGGATGCGCGGCGACAACTCCTCGTCGGTGCCAAGCTTGACGAGCTTCTTGTAGGAATCGAGCATATAGGCCATATTGTCGGGAATCGCCGACATGGACAACGCACCCGTGGCCGAATATCCGATTACAGGGTCGACCTTGTCGTCGGCCGACACCATCACCCATCCTTGGGGAGCGAGATTGACGACATAAAACGCATCGCCCACAGCCTGCACCTGCTTAACCGTGCGGCTCTTTCCTGTCACGCCCTTGATATGTGCCACGGCGGCGGCCTCGGCACGCTGTCGGTCGACCGGGCCGGCCCACACGCTCACAACGGTGGCGGCCGTCAACAAGAGAATTGATAGTATTCGCTTTGTCATGAATTGAAATTTACTTATATCAGATTTTTTAAGTGATTGTCAGATTGGTTGTTATCCGAGATTAAAACATAAGTTACGTTGAAACGCGATGACATGACAGTCGGTGCGTATCACAAAGATAGCATTTTATTTATAAACAAACGGGGTCCCCGGCATAATTTCACGATGATTACATACAAAAAAAGAAAGGCGTGCAATGACTCGCACGCCTTTCCCTAATATTCAAATTGGGTATGAGATAATTTATCGTGTCATGTTGACAAGATTCAGCGATTTCCATCCTCCCATGAAGTCACCGGTAGCCTCGTCAAACACTGCGAGGTAGAGCACGGGTGAATCCTGGAATGTAATCTCAGTGAACATGTCGTTCCACTCGGCGCGTAATGTTCCGTCGGTAACCACATATCCGTTCTCAACCGTAGCTGCAAGCACTGTGCCGGTAAAGCTTCCGAAGTCTACACCGTCGGCAACAAGTGTTCCGAGGGGCACTTCGAGATAACCTACATTGGTGGCCTTGTCAAAGAAGTAGCTTACTTCGAGCTGAGCCCAGCTATAACCCATTATACCGGTTATGTATAGGGTTTCGTTGTAACCGGCCTCAGTTTCTTCATAACCTACCACATTAACATCCCACTTGTCGGGAGCACCCTTTGAAACGAAGTTGAGAGCCCACTTGCCCATCAGCTTTTCATAGAACTCAGAGTCGTTGTCGCGGATTGTAACGGTGGTAGAGCGCTCGTTACCGATCTTTGCGCCCTTTGCGTCAACGATTGTCACGATAAACTCGCGGTTCTCGTTGATTTCACCGTCATCAACGGTCTTGATTTCAACATTGCCCACCTTGTCTTCGCTGGCAATGTTGATAGTCTTTGATGTTACGATATAGTGAACATCGTCCATGGCGGGATTGCCTGTAGCCTCCTGAACCTCGACAGTAACCTGTACATATCCGTTGGCTTCACCCGAAACGACTACGGGAACATTGAAGTAGCCCTTGTTTTCCTTCAATGTGATTGAAGGCTGAGCCATGTCAACGGTCACGTTGCCGTCGGAGTTGAAATTGAATTCGTCGTCATCGGAGCAGGCAGTCATGGTCAGGACAGCTAACCCGATTGCTAATATTTTGCTTAATTTCATGACTAATAATAATGTTTTAGAATGTTACAATTACATTGATTAGTAACCGGGATTCTGCTGACCCTTCAACTGAGGATTAACCTGGATTTCATCAGAAGGAATGGGCCAAGTGTAACGGTGGTCGTCGGCTGAGTACTGAACCGAAAGTCCGGCAGTTACAAGTATAGGATCAAGACCCCAGGCAGCGGGATAGTCGTAGCTGCGCTTGAATCCCTGCTTCCAGCGACGGAGGTCGGTGATGCGGAATCCTTCGCCGATAAGCTCCTTGGTGCGCTCGTCGCGAACCTGCTGAATAAGAACCTGACCTGAGTAGTTGGCATCCTCCCAATCGATTATACGGTTGGCACGAAGAGTGTTGAGGGCTGCATTGGCCTTGTCGGGCTGATTGTTCATGGCAGCGGCCTCGGCAAGGATGAGATACTGCTCGCTCAAGCGGAAGGGCTTGGGCATGTTCATGAGGTTGTTGGCAGTCGAAGTCTTAAGCGCGGGGTTGCCGGGGAACTTGTTGAAGTTGTAGCAAGGATATTCGGCACCGTCGACGGTAAGGCCACGAATGTTGAAGAATGCATCGAAGCGAACATCACCGTCCTCATACATGGCAAGAGCCTCGAAGCCGGGGATATAATCGGCACGGTCGTCATAGATTGAAATCCAGGCGCTACCGGTAGAATTCAAGTTGGGCTGCTCAGAGCTTGAAGCGAAGGGACGGAAGATGATTTCCGAGCTTTCGTCATTGACCCACATGTCGATATAGTTATCGGTATTGGCAAGAGTGTAGACCTTGGAGTTGATAACCGACTCAGCCTTGCTGATAGCGGTGGGGTAGTCACCGATCATGAGGGCGAAGCGTGCCTGCATTGCCATTACGGTGTAAGAGCAGATGTAGGGCGACATGGGAGCAACGTGCTTCTTGTCGGAAGCCTCGTAGGTCTGCATTGCAGTGAGAGCGAGGTTAAGCTCGTCGTTGATAAGCTTTACCGACTCGTTCATTGTGCTGCGGCCGGGGTACTTGCTACGGTCGGCAGTAGGATTGTACTCAAGTGTGATGGGCACACCGAGAGCGGGAGTGTCGCCCTTGTCGGCAGAATATACCTGGCAGAAGCGATCGAAAAGTGCGATGTAGTAGAATGCACGGGTGAAGTGAGCCTCACCGATGTAACGCTCAATGTCAAGACGGTCGTCGGCATCCTCGGTATTCTCCAGAAGGGGCTCGGCCTTTGACAGGAAGTAGTTGACCGATGCTATGCGGCTGTAGCAGGTGCTCCACAATGAAAGCACGTCGCCGTCGCCGGCAAGCAGATTTCCGTTGGCGATTGTTCCGTTACGGTTACCGTTGATGGTGATGCCGTTGAACATATCGGCCTGAAGCTCAGGCTTGGTGATATAAGAGCCCGAGGTCATCGAACGGAATCCGCTGTAGAATCCGTTGCGATAGCGTTGTGCGTCGTTTGCGCTTTGGATGGCGTTGTCGTCATCAAGTGCTCCGTAAGGTGCCTCGTCCATGTTACATGATGAGAGCAAGCCCACAGCGAACAATGCGTATAAAAGATATTTTTTCATATTACGATTTCAATAATAGATTAGAAACTAACTTCAATACCAAACTCGTACTGACGGGTATTGGGATAGAAGAATGCCACAAGGTTGCGTTCGGGCTCGGGGTCGTAGCCGGTGAACGAAGTGAAGGTCAACAGGTTGCGGCCGGTGAAGTGAAGATTTACGCCTGACAGACAAGCTTTCTTCACCCATGCCTTAGGAAGTGAGTACTGAAGAGTGAGGTTCTTCAGACGAACGAATGAAGCGTCCTCAAGCCAGCGGTCGTCAAACTGGAGAGCCTGACCGGGAGCAGGGATGTCGGTGATGTCACCGGGCTTGGTCCACACGTTAAGCATCTCAACGCGCTGGTTGTAGGATGTAGCAAAGTTATTGTTGGTGATGAAGTAGAGATCGTTGTTGATCATGTACTTCTTGGCTGCCCAGGTGAAGTCCATGCGGAGTGAAAGACCCTTCCAGCGCAAGTCGGTTCCGAAACCGCCCGACCAGGGTGAATACTGCGACTTGTCAAGAATCTGTGAATCGCGGGTTTCGTTAAACACCTTGGTGAGGTTGCCGTCCTTGGTGTACCACATCTGCTGACCGTCGCGGGGGTCAACACCTGCGTACTTCACGCAATAGAACGAACCTGCATCGTGACCGACCTTATAGATAACGTTGGCGTTGAGGAACGGAAGTTCATCAAGACCGTCGTAGAGGTCGGTGATCTCATTCTTGTTGTAGTTGAAGTTGGCGCGAACATTCCATGTCCAGTCACGGGTATTGATGATGTTGGCCTTTACATCAACATCGACACCACGGTTGCGCATACCGCCTACGTTACCCCAGCCACCGTCGAAACCGGTAGTGTAGCTGTAAGGAATCTCAAGAAGCATGTCGCAAGTCTGCTTGTTGTAGAAGTCGACATCGACATCAAGGATGTTGAAGAGGCCGAAGTTCAAGCCGAGGTCAAATGACTTCACGGTTTCCCAGGTGAGGTCGCTGTTGGCGGCCTGTGAGATGCCGAGTGAGCCTTGTCCGTTATATACTTTTCCGGCACCGATGAGGCCGTAGTACATATAGTTGTCGATTGAAGAGTTACCTGTAGTACCGTAGCTGATGCGGAACTTAAGGTCGTCGAGCCATGTGTAGGGCTGGAGGAACTTCTCTGACTTGATGTTCCACATACCGCCTACCGAGAAGAAGTTGGCCCAACGGTGACCGGGAGCAAACTTCGAGCTACCGTCGCGACGATAAGTGAAGTCAAAGAAATACTTGCTGTCGTAGTCGTAGCTGAGCTGAGCGAATATAGAGTTCATCACAGTGCGAACGAGGCTTTCGCTCAAGTCGCTGATGGCGACGCTTGTACCCTGAGTGAGGAGCATCTGACGACGGTCGCTCTGACCTTCCGAGAATACTCCGAAGCCTTCGCTCTGAGAGATGATCGACTCTTCACCGACGAGAGCTCTTACATTGTGAACATCGGCGATGTTGAAGTTATACTCGGCAGTGTTGGTGTAGGTAAACGCATAGTAGCGTGAGAATGACTGCTGGTTGTAACCGGTTACAAGCTCGCCGGCAGTACCACCGTTGGCATATACATCGCCCATCGGGGTGTAGAGGGTTTCGTTCGGGAAACCGAGGTTCTTCAGTCGGGTGTCGTAAGCGTCGACAGCCTGCTGAGCGCGGAGGGTAAGACCCTTTATGGGAGTGAACGCCTCATAGAGAGCGGCGTTGATAGTAAGACGATTGCGAAGCACGCTACGGCCGCTACGGATGTAGTCGGGAGTAGGCATACCGGAATAGTGTAGATATTCGGCACGGTCGCCCCACATTATATTACCATTGTCGTCGAATGTATAATAATAAGGAGAATCGTAAGGGAGAGCCTTGCGGGCAAACACCATCGGGTTGGTAGCATAGAGACCGTCGCCCGAGTA
The DNA here is from genome assembly GCF_004793735.1 of Muribaculum sp. NM65_B17. NCBI lineage: Bacteria > Pseudomonadati > Bacteroidota > Bacteroidia > Bacteroidales > Muribaculaceae > Muribaculum > Muribaculum sp. NM65_B17. Next base: position 240,947 of record NZ_SRYY01000003.1, on the reverse strand, counting down.
GGATGCACCTGACTCGTTGTTGGTTTCATACTTGGTATAACCGAGGTTGGTCTGCAAGCCTACGCGGAACCAGTCGGTAACCTTTGAGTCAACGCTTACGCGCATAGTTTCACGACGCATGCCCGACTGAGCGATGATACCTTCCTGATTCAGGTGGTTGAGCGATATATAATAAGATGTACGCTCGGTACCGCCGGTAACAGCTCCTTCAAGTGAATAGGTGGGAGCGCTGCCGTCGAATATCTCATCACGCCAGTTGGTGGAGATGCCATGCTTGTTTACGAGATCCTTGATGCCTTGAGAAACAGGCTGACCGATTTTGTCGCGATACTCGATGTACTGGTCAGAGTTCATCATGTCGACCTTGTCGGGAGTAAGCTGCGACCAACCATACTTTGCACGGATGGTAACGCGGGCCTGCTGTCCGTATTTACCTTTCTTTGAGGTGATAACGATAACACCGTTGGCAGCACGTGAACCGTAGATGGCTACCGATGCGGCATCCTTCAACACGGTGATGCTCTCGATGTCGTTAGGGTTAAGGGTCGTGAACACTGTCTGGGTAACGGGGGCACCGTCGAGGATAAACAACGGAGTGGTGCCTGCGTTAAGAGAGTTCAAACCACGAAGACGAATCTGGTTGTCAACCGAAGAGGGGTCACCCGATGACGAGAAAATCGAAAGACCGGCCACCTGACCCTGAAGGGCGTCTACGAAAGTAGGAGTGGTAAGGTTCTCGAAATTCTGCTCACCGATAACAGCCACTGAACCGACGATCGAACCGAGCTTCTTGCCCGAACCGTAACCGGTCACCACTACTTCGTCGAGGCGAGTGTCCGAGGTTTCAAGACGAATGGTCATGTTGTCCTGTACGGGCACGGTCACCGGCTTCATTCCTATATAGGAAACCGTCAGCTGACTTACTTTGTTGGATACTGTCAGGTGGAATTTTCCGTCAAGGTCGGTAGCCGTTCCGCTGCCGCCTCCCACCGGGACTACCGTCGCGCCCACGAGAGGCTCGCCGTCAGCCGCCGACACGACTGTTCCGCGTATGCTGCGGCTTTGCGCCGAAACCGATACGACGGTCAGGAGTGCAAAAAGTAAAAGAATGAACTTCTTCATACTACAATTTTTAATTAGACATATAAAGTTTTTAAATGTTGTATAGAACTGAGCTTAATGTTAAGCCTTATTTGCACTTACACGTAGTATCTCTTGCCGAGAGATACTAAAACACCTTACAAAGTTAGTACAAAAAGCTGTAATATAAACAATTTGTAGCATTTTTTTTCTTTGTTTTAACATTTTGGCACCGTTGAAAACGCACTCATTTGCACATTTCACCACCGATATGCTCCTAATAATCACATATTTATACGTATCTAAAATTATTCATGTTCAAAAATCCATTTTGTCATTTTAAATAAAATAAGCTAACAGGAAAATTTCACATTTTATGGCTCAAATAGCACTATTTTAACACAATTGATGTTGCAAAAGCGGGAAGTAACGCAGTGGGAATCGTTTGATTAGACGCGCACAGAATCACCGATTAGTATCTCTCGGCAAAAGATACTATCCAAATGTGCAAATAAGGCTTAACATTAAGCTCAGTTCTATACAACATTTAAAAACTTTATATGTCTAATTAAAAATTGTAGTATGAAGAAGTTCATTCTTTTACTTTTTGCACTCCTGACCGTGACGGCCGTGTCGGCACAGACACGCACCGTGACGGGAACAGTCGTGTATGCCGGCGACGGCGAGCCGCTTCCCGGCGCGACCATCCTCCCCGTAGGTGGCGGCCTCGGAACTGCTACCGACATCGAAGGCGAATTTTCATTGAAAGTGTCGTCAAGCGTCACTAAACTCCTGGTATCCTACGTGGGAATGCTCACGCAGGAGGTGCCCATCACCGACGGGCACATGACCATCCGTCTTACCAACTCGGAGAACAAGCTTGACGAAGTCATGGTAGTAGCTTACGGCACAGCCAAGAAATCGGCCTACACCGGTGCGGCATCAGTGGTAAGCGCAGCCGACATCGAGGATCGCCTCGTGTCCAACATCACCAACGCCCTCAGCGGTACGGTGGCCGGTGTGCAGACACTCAACAGCAACGGCCAGCCCGGTACATCGTCGACCGTGCGCATACGCGGTGTGGGCTCAATCAACGCATCCATGACTCCCCTCTATGTGCTTGACGGAATGCCCTACGACGGCGACATCGCAGGACTCAATCCAGCCGACATCGAGTCGATGACTGTGCTCAAGGACGCAGCCGCAGCCGCCCTTTACGGAGCGCGCGGTGCCAACGGTGTAATCCTCATCACCACAAAGCGAGGCAAGGAAGGCAACGCCAAGGTGACATTTGACGCCCGCTGGGGTTCCAACTCACGCCAGGTGTCAAACTACGATGTCATCACAAGCCCCGAGCAGTTCATGGAGCTCACCTATGCGGCTCAGCGTAACGCAGCCATATACCACCTCGGCTACAGCGCTGCCGACGCACATGTCTACGCCAACCGCAAGCTTCTCGACACTTCCGAGAACGGCCCCATAGGTTATCTGATCTACACAATTCCCGACGGACAGTCGCTCATCAACCCCGACGGAACATTCAACCCCAACGCCACACGTGGCTACAGCGACGGCACCTACTATTACACCCCCGACGACTGGAGCAAGGCCACATTCCGCAACGGACTCCGTCAGGAGTACAACGTGAGCGTGTCGGGAGGCAATGACCGATTCAACTATTACGTGTCGGCCGCCTACCTCAACGACGAGGGTATCATCGACAACTCGGCATTCGACCGTCTGTCGACACGTGCAAGCGTCGAGTATCAGGCCAAGAAGTGGCTGAAGATCGGCACCAACATCTCCTACTCGTTCAGCAAGTCAAAGTATCCCGACCTGCAGACCGAAAGCGGTTCATCGGGCAACGCCTTCCAGGTGGCCAACTACATTGCACCCGTCTACCCCATCTTCGTGCGCAACGCCGACGGCTCGCTGATGATGAACACTACCTACAACCGTCCTGTATATGACTACGGTGACGGACAGAGCACCAACTTCACCCGCGCCTACATGTCGATGGCCAACCCCGCGTCGTCGCTTCTCTACGACACCGAGGAGTATCTCACCGACCTGTTCAACGGAAAGTGGTTTGTACAGATTACACCCATCGAAGGCCTCTCGATTACCGGCAACGTGGGATTGACAATCGACAACACCCGCACCCACATCATATCCAATCCCCTCTACGGACAGTCGGCATCCTACAACGGTCAAGCTCTTCAGGTGGCCGAGCGCATCAAGGGACTCAACCTGCAGGCACTTGCCAACTACCGCAAGACATTCTTCGACAAGCACACTTTTGACTTCCTCCTCGGTTACGAAAGCTACGAGTGGAACGACGAGTACACCCAGGCCATCGGTAACAACCTCTACAATCCCGGCAGCTGGGCGGTAAACAACACCCTCAACGACGACCGACGCAAGGGCTACGGCTCCTACGGTGCCTACTCTACCCGCGGTTACTTCGGACGCATCAACTACGACTTCGACAGCAAGTACTTCGCAAGCTTCAGCTACCGTCGCGACGGTTCGTCACGCTTCCATCCCAAGAACCGCTGGGGTAACTTCTACTCCGTGTCGGCAGCCTGGGACATTGCCCACGAAGCATTCATGATGTCGACAAGCGAGTGGCTCGACCAGTTGAAACTGCGCGCGTCATTCGGCCAGCAGGGTAACGACGGCATAGGCAACAACTACGCCTACCTCGACCAGTTCACCATTTCAGGTGCCACCGAGTGGAGCGACGGACTGCTGAGCTACAAGGGAAATCCCGACCTCACATGGGAAACATCCAACGCATTCAACGTAGGCGTCGACTTCAGCCTGTGGAAGGGAATGCTCAGCGGTAGCGCTGAATTCTTCAACCGCCAGACGAGCGACATGCTCTACAACAAGCCCGTGGCTCCGTCGCTCGGTTACTCATCGATACCGATGAACATCGGCTCGATGCGCAACAGCGGTTTTGAAATAGAGCTGAACTACCGTCCCGTAACCACACGCAACATCACATGGGACATCAACTATAACGCTACATTTGTCAACAACAAGATCCTGAAACTCGCTCCCGAACTTGAAGGAGAACTCATCTCGGGCTCACGCATCTACCGCGAAGGCGAGTCGATGTATCAGCTCTACATGGTCAAGTATGCAGGCGTGGATCCCGCAACAGGACGCGCACTCTACTGGGGCAAGGACGCTGAAGGCAACGAGTTCCCCACCACCGACTGGTCGGTAGCCTACAACGGCGACACCGCTTCGGGAGCCCAGGCCAACCGCTGCGCCACCGGCAACCTTCTTCCCGTAGTCTACGGAGGTTTCGGAACTACGCTGAAAGTCTACGGTTTCGACCTCGCCATAGCATGCTCCTACCAGCTCGGAGGCAAGATATTCGATTCGGGCTATCAGGAAATGATGGGTACCGGCACATCGGGCGAATACGGACAGACATTCCACAAGGACATTCTCAACGCATGGACACCCGAGAATCCCTACACCGATGTTCCCCGTCTTGACGCCGAGGAAGCCTACCCCTTCTTCAACTACACGACAACTCGCGGTCTTATAACATCCAACTACCTTGCCATCAACAACATCACCTTGGGTTACACGCTGCCCTCTTCCGTCACCAAGCGCATAGGCATCGAAAGCATACGCGTATACGGAGCAGCCGACAACCTCGCTCTTTGGAGCGCACGCAAGGGCCTTGACCCGCGACAGAGCTACACATCATCGACAACATCAACCTACACTGCAATGCGTTGCATATCGGGTGGCGTGAAAGTCGTGTTCTGATAATGATTAACAACCAATTGAATTTTATTGAACAATGAAACTGCTTAACAAGATATTTTCCATAGCCGTTGCGGGAATCGCCGTGGTCGGATGCAACGACCTCGACACCGCCCCGATGGGAAGCACCATCACCTCCGACCAGCGCGAGGAGGTGCTTGGAGGAAACCCGGCAATGGCCGAGGCCGGAGTCAACACCATAGCAAGTAACTTCAAGCAATACGGAAAGGTCTACTCCGACGAGCACACCGATTTCGGATACCCCTCGATAATGCTTGCTCTCGATGTGAGAGGCGCCGACATGGTGAGCGCCTACACCGGCTACAACCGTTATTACGCACAGGTGGCCTACAGCGACATTACCGCAGGTTCATCGATTACCAACATTATATGGTACACGATGTACAAGCAGATATATGCCTGCAACAGCCTCATCTCATCGCTCGACAAAGAGTCGACCGACAAGACCAACATGTACTATCTCGGTCAGGCCTACGCCGTGAGAGCTTTCGACTACCACGTACTCGCACAGCTCTATCAGCACACCTACCTCGGCAACGAAACCAAGCCCTGCGTGCCCATAATCACCGAGCAGAACGAAGCCGAGGCTGCCGCCAACGGAATGCCCCGCGCATCGGTTGAGGATGTCTACACTCAGATTCTGGGCGACATCAACACCGCAATCGAACTTCTTGAAAACTCGGGCCGACTCGGCACCACCTCACGCAACGACAAGAAATTTGTCACCGCCTCCACCGCTCACGGACTACGTGCACGTGTCTACATGTGCATGGGCCGTTGGGACGAGGCCGCAGCCGACGCTCAATATGCCATCACCAACTCCAAGGCCACTCCCTACAGCTTTGACGAGCTTTCGGCTCCTGCTTTCAACTCGGGAAGCGAGCACTCATGGATGTGGTCGGTCAACATCGAGCCGTCCGACCGTTGCGTCACCACAGGTATATGCAACTTCCCGTCGATGATGGGTTCGCTCTGCTACGGATATGCATCAGTAGGCGGATGGCGCCGCGTCAACCAGAATCTTTACCGCACACTCTCGAAAACTGATGTGCGCAGCGGATGGTGGATCGACGAGAGCGGAAATGGCAGCTATGCCGGCATAGCGTCACTTCCCGTGTCAAGCTCTCTGTCCAAGCAATCATGGTACAAGGGACAGATGCAGTGTGACGAGTATCTCTACTACCTTTCGGGAGGCTCAAGCAGCTACCTCCAGGTAAAGTATGCTCCTTATGAGAATCTGATGTACCAGAGCAACAACGCCTGCGATGTGCCGCTGATGCGTGTCGAGGAGATGTATCACATCATCGCCGAGGCTCAGGCAATGGGTGGAAACCCGTCGCTCGGAGCACAGACACTCACCAACTTCGTCCAGACCTATCGCGACCCCGATTATGTGTGCACCGAGGCATCGGCCGAAGGAGTACAGAATGAAGTATATCGCCAGCGTCGCATCGAATTCTGGGGCGAGGGACTCGGATGGTACGACATGATGCGCCTCAAGAGAGGTGTTGATCGCCGAGGAGCCGGATTTGCCGCAGCGCAGACCTACAACATCCCCGCCGGCGACCCGTGTCTGATTTTCCAGATTCCGCAAGGCGAGCAAAACGGCAACCCGCTGCTCGGAGAAATCAATCCTGCGGCTACACGCCCGAGTGCGGTGAAGTAACAATCACTCAACTTTAACCATTCAGAATAATGAAATTCTTAAAATCACATATTGTTTTTGCCCTGGCTGCAATGGCCGCATTGTCGTCGTGCAGCGAGGACGGATACTGGGATCAGTATTCCGAAGCCGACAACAAGTTCAGCTTCCAGCAATCGAGCGTATCCTACAAGTACAGCAGTCCCGATTTCCCGTCGACCATAACGGTTCAGATAACACGTGACGACTCCAACGGCGAGGCTACACTCCCCGTAACCGCCACAACCGACGCTGCGGGAATCTCATGCCCCTCGCAGGTCACATTCCCTGCCGGAGTCAGCTGCGTGGAATATCCTATAACTGTCGATGCAGCATCCATCCCGTTTGCCGAGGACATAACAGTGAAACTGGCAATTACCGATGATGACACTTCGATTTCGGGAATCGGCGCAATCACAGTCAGCCTGTACAAAGACTTCACATGGAACTACATAGGCGACGGTGTCTACACTACCAACATATTCGGCGACCAGTGGCCTCAGCCCGTCTATCGCGCACAGGAGAATCCTCAAGCCTTCATGCTTGAGAATCTCATCGCGACAGGCTACAACATCTGGTTCATGCTCGACGACACCTACTCGCAGGTACAGTACTACCCGCTTCAGGCCACAGGCTACTACGACCAAGGCGACCTCACCTACTATCTTCCCAATCTGAGCCAGTCCTATGTCGACGGCGACGATGTAGTGTTCCTTCAGCAGCTCGCCTACTACAGCGGTGCCAATCTCGCACTGCTCGCCCGCAGCTGGGAGTCAATAACAATGCCTGCCGGTTGGAACAACTGATTGAATAAAAGCAACAACAATCCTTAAAGACAGCAGAATCGGAGAAGTCGGTAAAACGGCTCCTCCGATTCTCATTTTTTTACATCTGTGGATTTATGCTGTCGCGTGACATGCCGCCCGGTGGCAGGCAGTCGTCACTCTATGTATCCGAACGAACGCAGCTTGTTTTCGCGGTTGCGCCAGTCCTTCTCCACCTTGACAAACAGTTCGAGATAAACGTGCTTGCCAAAGAAGGTTTCGATGTCCTTGCGGGCCTCGGTGCCTATGCGCTTGAGCATTGTGCCGCCCTTGCCTATGATAATGCCCTTCTGTGAGTCACGCTCAACGTAGATCACTGTCATTATGTGGATGGAGTCCTCCTTTTCCTCAAATTTCTCCACCACGACCTCAACCGAGTAAGGCACCTCCTTGTCGAGATTCAGCAACAGCTTCTCGCGGATTATCTCGGTGACGAAGAATCGGGCCGGCTTGTCGGTCAGCGCATCCTTACCGAAATATGGCGGAGCCACGGGAAGCAGCTCGATGATGCGGTTCATCAGCGTGTCGGTGTTAAACTTCAGCTTGGCCGATGTGGGGAACACCTCGGCGTTGGGAAGCAGATCTTTCCAGCGACCCACTATCGACTCCAGTTCATCGTTGCCCTTCAGCAAGTCAATCTTGTTGATGACAAGCAGCACGGGCACGGTTTCCTTTGCCACCTTTGCGAGGAAGTCGGCATTCTTGGTGGGATCCTCTACAACATCGGTCACATAGAGCAGCACATCGGCGTCGGTCAATGCACCCTCCGAGAACTCACGCATAGCTTCCTGCATCTTATAGTTGGGCTTCAGCACTCCGGGGGTGTCGGAGAACACTATCTGGTAGTCGTCGGTGTTGACTATGCCCATTATGCGGTGACGCGTAGTCTGCGCCTTTGAGGTTATTATACTTATACGCTCACCCACAAGGTCGTTCATAAGCGTCGATTTTCCCACATTTGGATTGCCTACGATGTTAACAAAACCCGATTTATGGTTTTCGTTCATAATACTTGAATTTTGTATGTTAATATTCTTTTTCTATCCTATATAACAAAAATCGAGCCGAAAGTTATCGTCATGTCATTAAAAAAGAGTGCGTGACATGATTAAAGTACAAAATCCGGCCGCGACATCATGGCCGCAACCGGATTTTGAACCGAAATAATGATAAGGATTAGACTCCCTTCGGTTAGGGGATCAACTCTCCTCCATGCCTCTGAACCACTCATCGACTGTAGGGGTATCCTCGGCAAGGCCCGTGACGCCCTCTATGCCGTACTCCTCGTCATGTTGCGAGCGGTCAAGGCCGATTTCCTCGCTGCGGCGTGAAACTCGCAGCGGAACCAACTTGTTGGTTATCCAATAAAGACCGTAACTCATTAAAAACGTATAGGCAAACACCATCAAAAGCACCAGGATGTGATTCCAGAAAAATTCGGTGCGCGAAATCATCTCGGCATCGCCGGCTGCAAAAAAGTCGTATGCGAATATTCCTGTCAGCACCGTTCCCAGAATTCCGCCAAGTCCGTGAGTGGGAAACACATCGAGTGCATCGTCAAGCATCTGTCCGTAACTCTTCCAGCTCACTGCCATGTTGCAGCATATCGTTATCACGAAGGCTATGAACACGCTCTGTCCCACAGTGACCCATCCGGCACACGGAGTGATGGCGACCAGCCCCACAACGGCACCGATGGCCGCTCCCATTGCCGACGGCTTGTGGCCGCGCAATGCGTCAAACACCACCCATGTAACCATGGCCGTTGCAGCTGCAGTGTTGGTGTTCAAGAATGCCGAAACCGCGATGCCGTCGGCGGCAAGCGAGCTACCGCCGTTGAATCCGAACCATCCCAGCCACAGCAACGCAGCTCCAAGCAACACAAACGGCACATTGGCCGGCTTGGCGTCACGCTTCGATGAACGCTTGCCGAGAAATATCGCTCCGGCAAGAGCCGCAATACCCGATGCGGCATGAACCACGATGCCTCCGGCATAGTCATGCACATGAAGCATGGCAAACAAGCCGTCAGGGTGCCACGTGCAGTGAGCAAGAGGACAGTAGACAAACACCGTCCACAACACCATAAACAGCAGATAGCCCGCAAAATGCACTCGCTCGGCAAAGGATCCGGTGATAAGCGACGGGGTGATGATGGCAAATTTCATCTGAAACAGCGCAAACAACGCAAGCGGAATCGTGGTCGTGGCAATGCCAATCTGACTCATGCCCTCACGGCTCGGATCGGTGACATTGAGCACTCCCACATTCTCAAACATGAAGAAGTCGGCAGGATTGCCTATGACATGCCACACATCATTTCCGAAAGCGAGGCTGAACCCAAACACAACCCAGATTACACTTACAAATCCCATGACAATGAAACTTTGAAGCATCGTCGAAATCACATTCTTGACCCTGACCATGCCTCCGTAGAAAAACGAAAGCCCCGGAGTCATCATCAACACAAAAATAGTAGCGGTTATCATCCATGCCACATTGGCATACAGATGATCGTTAGGCATATCGAAAATGCCTTCTCCGGGACTAACAAACAAGCCAACAACGCTAATGGCAATCATAAGCACAAATGCCGTGAGCCATCCTAAATCAATCTTTTTAGCTGTAAAGAAACTCATAACAACAATAAGTTAAAATCATTTGGCACAAAATAAGTCAAATGATATTAAAATAGCAAATATTTTAGCAATTTTCTTTAAAATATTTCATAACGCATTCATTTTTCTAATATTTATCACCTATAAATATAAATATGTCATCACACATAGTCATGTTATACAACCATTTCAACCATTATCAACACTTGTTCCTACATCAAAAACAGCTGTCAAAATTGCCTGTTGTCACAAAATTAGTCGCTCCGATATTGCACAAGAGAAAAATTGTCATTACCTTTGCACCGCAAAGAAGCCCAGATGGCGGAATCGGTAGACGCGCTGGTCTCAAACACCAGTGGAGCAATCCATCCCGGTTCGATCCCGGGTCTGGGTACTGATAATGACTGTTAATCGCTTGATTTTCAGTCATTATTTTTGTTTGGAGGTGTACTAAAAGTGTACTAATCGGCAAAATAAAGGCAAACCGATAGTGTTGATTTAGCGATTTTTAAGGTCTATTAGTTTTATTTAATTCTATTTGTTTGCCTAAAATTCTTTTACAAGGCACTTTCCGTCACAAATAAAATCCGTATATTTGCACTTGATGAGATATATCTTGTCACGACATTTTGGAAAATAAGAAGCATTATGCTTATCTTGAACTTGAAAACGTGATTGCCCTAATATGCTTATTGTCAAAATGAACGAATATGCAGATGAAACTGAGAGGAGTAGAGGTGTCTTGATTGACATGGAATGTAAACAAGATGCCAAAATAACTCTTTCAGCAACGCAATACCCCACAAACACGCCCATATTCAACTGACAACCAGATTATTACAATACACAAAACTACTAATATATAATTATGAAATACTATATAATTTTACTGAGCATAATATCCATATGCTATGGTGTGGTGTCTGCTAAAACTTCAATAAGTGTCGTTGACAAAAACGACAACTCTCCATTAGCAGGGGCAACTGTGATAGACAAATACGGTATTATAATAGGCATAACAGATGATGACGGATGTATTTCTGTAGACAATCAAGGAGATATGCAAATCACAATCCGTTATATGGGATATAAACCTGTAACAATCTCACCTACAGATACTATTAAACTTAGTCCTGCGACATACGAATTGAGCGAAGTAATTATTCAGCCAATAGAACGTCCAATAAAACGAATTTTGTGTTTTGCTCGTGAATATAGCAGTGGAATCGCGGGGTCAGACACCATGCAATATTACTGTGAGTATATGGCAGAAGCATTTGTTGCTGATGGTAAGGTCAAAGGTTATAAAAGTTTTGATGCAAGACCAACCGCAAAGGGTTATAAGCGATATGCACGTATTTCTAAAAATGGCAATGATAGTATCTTTATTCCTAAATATGATGATGATATTGCTGAACTTTCGTGGTATGATTTTATGGCGTTTGTTCCGACGGATAAAATAGTCTATCCAGAGGCAATTAAAGCTGGCGAAGAAACTGATACAATTTATGGTAAATATGGGCCTCAATTCGTATTTAAAAGAAAAAATAATATCTTTACAAAGACAGCCGATGTATTGAGTAATCACAAAAACCGAAAATGGTCTCCCTTTATATTTAAGCTTATTGGAATGACTGTTGACATTGATAATGGAACTTGGAATTTGACTTTCGCAGACAATGGCTCTAATTCTGTTGGAATTCAGGATTTTATAAGCGGGACTTACAATATACATCTTGTTGGTAAAGGAAAATGGATTAAAAAGATTTTCAATACTACCCATCCAATAGACATGAACTCCTACTTGGAATTATATCCCGTAGATCTAACTAATTGCACTATTGATGAATATAAAGAGTTCCAAAAAGATTACGGTCGGTTGTCATTCCAATACCCAAAAGATTTACAACCCATATCTCCTGCTGTATCAAGACTTGTTAAAGCAATTGAAGATAAGTACCTAATTGAAAATTAGATGAAAGCCGCCGAGTTTAGTCGGCGGCTTTTTTTAACGGCGCATTCCTCGGCTTATGGTTTGTTTCAGTGATTGCCACAGGTCTTTGAACCACTGAAAAATATTCTTGCCGTTAATATACAGACGGAATTGGTTGCCGTCCTTCGGGTCGGGCTTGATTTGAACTTCAGTGCCTCCAACATCCGCGTATTCCTGTTTTGTCGGGTCGTATAGTTTTTGCCCGGAATTGAATACGCGGGGGTTACAGTCAAGCAAAGCCTTGATTGTTCCCTCAGACATTCTCACGCTCTCGCAATCAAGAATTGCGGGCATGAGCAACTTTACAGACGGAAAGTATTTTTCAATTCGGCTCATCTGAGAATCGAAGCCACGTTTGAAACTATCATGCTGTTCCTGCTGACGGCGCATACTGTCACGGAGATTGCCGATTTCACGGCTGCTCGTTTCTCTTTGAGAGGACATCTGCAATTTCAGGTTCTCAATGGTGCGGTCGCGGTCGGCAATTTCGGATTCAAGCCGCTTGGTCTTTGACCCGGTGAAGATGTTGGCGATGTTGCTCACCGCCTCTTTCTTCTGCCTGTCGCGTTCGGCTTTCGCCTCTGCCGCCTCCCTCTTGGCTACCTCGGTTTCCCTCTTTGCCGTTTCCGTTTCTTCCTCACAAGCCTTTTTCTCGGCGGTGAGTTTTTTCCTGTCGGATTCTATAACGGCAAGTTCGCCGGATACGCGCTCCTTTACCTCGGTGAGTTCCCGATTTTGGGCAACGAGAGAAGAATTGCTGCCGGACAAAGATTCATTCTCGGATTGCAGCCGCTCATTGGCATCGGTGAGTTGAGCGTTCTCTTGGAGCATCTTGGAATTGTAGCCTTCAATAAGAATTTTCTTGCCCTCCAATACCTTTGTCTCCCGTTCGGTCTTCTCCTTTGCAGCCTTCAACGACCTGTTCTCAATACTCAGCACGCTTTTCTCAATGGAAAGTTGGCTTACATCATGTTCGAGGTCTTTTTTCTTCCGTTGGCAATCGCGGTAGTATTCGTGTTGGTCAACATGACGCGCCTCCGAACCTCTCACTCCACGCTCCAACCCAAAACGCTCCATCGCCTTTGCGTAGGTGTCTTGGAACAATGTGAGGTTGTCGCGTGTCATGATGTCGTCGGCACTCAGCCGGGGGCCGTTCTTCGGCTTGGTGCGGTAACGCTTGGTGGCTTTTGCCTCGCTCGCCTTCCGTCTTCTCTCGGTGGTCACGATAGGCACGACCGTCACATGAAGGTGCGGTGTCTGCTCGTCCATGTGCAGGTGTGCGCCCACCACGTTGGCTGCTCCGAATGTTTCCTTTGCCCAGCCGACACTCGCCTCCGCCCACTCGTTCAACCTGCCTTCATCGGCAAGCCGACGCAGGGCTTCGCCGTCGGACGAAAGCAGAACATTGAGTGCGAGGACTTGGTTCTTGCCGACCTTGCGCGTCAGCCTGGCATGGTCGATGCGGTGCTGGATAGCCTCGCCCAATCCTACTACACCGTCGGGATATTTGATGAAGTCATCGCGGTTGAGATGACGCAATTCGGGGTGGGCGTTGTCGGGCTGTGTGCTTCGCTCGATGTGTCGGGCGATGGCGGTGCATGACCCGCTTGCCTTCATGATGTGGAGTACAGCGAAACTCATGGGCAAGCGTGGTTATGTTGTGGAACAATCGGAGCGCACGGCTTCATTAGAAGTCGTTCCGGGGTTCTCCAAGGGGTTGCCCCCTTGGGCTCAGTAGGGATATTTTCAGCGTAACGGAACGGTATGCGGCTCGGAAAATTCCCTAATGAGCTAAGGAATTTCCGGATGGCGTAATTTCCGTGCCGCCGCAGCACGGATGGAACTGCACCTCCATAGAGGTGGCGCAGTGGTGTACTGGCTATACTGATTATAGCGGGTACGGCAATGAAAAAACAATGTTTCACGGGACATTCAAATTTTTGACGTGAGAAAAATACCCCCTTGCATTTCTTGCATTTTTGCACAATCGCCCAGCGGGGAGAAAATGCAAAAGTGCAAGAAGTGCATAGGGGTACTTATCAGATTTTGGAATAGATCCCGTGATTGTCACGGGTAAAGAATACACCTCGGCGGTCGCTCAAAAATTTCTTGAAGGTGCGTTCCTTCATTCCGTTTTTGGCGGCGATCGCCACGCCCTCGGCGGTGGTGAACGTGTCCGGCAAATCGGACAACACCGCGGCCTGAATCTCGGTCAGAGAATCCTCGCTGACGATACCCTGCACCCCGGCTGCTGTCACCCGGAAATATTCCGTCAGCCGGATTGCTCTCTCAACGGTGGCAACCTCGACGACCTTTTTCTTTTTGCCGCTGCACGCCCAATCAGCGAGAGCCAACAAAAGACAAAAGCGGACGGCGTAGATCTCCAATTTGCTTGCGATGGAAGTCAGCGTGTCACTACCGTCAGTGTTGCACCTCTCTGTGACCTCGTTCTGCCAGGAGAAAAGACAGTCGAGTGCTTCCGGCATGAAAGGCACAATCTCTGGCTCAATCTCGCCATGCTCCGTAGTCTTAGGGGCGATGTCAATCAGTCTGCCGAGGATAGACCTCCATTCGGCGGCGATGTCGAAAGAGGGAGCCTTGCGGTCGCGGTTCCATTTCACCTTTTTCTGGTCGGACGGCATAACGTAGAGTATGCGCTCCATGAAGCCGTTGGCGTTGCGGTTGTTTCCGGCAAGTTCGCCAAGCACTTTCGGTTGGATAGTACCGATGACGCAGAGAAAAGGGTTCTTGATGAACACGCCGCTCTGACTGCTCTTGCGGTCGGACATGGCTACCTTGTGGTTGAACACCGACATCCAGAACTCCGATTCCGAACCGTTGTTGTATCGGTTGAAATTCTTGAACCATCCGGCAAGCTCATCGGAAACGAGGCACAGGCCGCGAGGATTCTCCGAGAGAATGCGGTGGACGGCTTCGGGTGTCACGTCCTGCATGGTGAACCGCTTTCGGATTGGCTCTGCCGGATTGAGGTCATAACCGTTGGCTGCCCTTTCTTTCAGTGGTAGTTCCATAGCCGCATTGTAGCGTTTCAACGCCTCGGTATGGAGTGCCGCCTGCTCCGCGTCGAAGTCAATCAGAGGCTGCATTGCGAAGCTCAGAGGGTGGCTCTTGTTTGAGCCGGGCGAGCCGACAAGGGCAACGAAAAGAATAACATACTCTTTCCATCCGTCCATGTGTTCCACCGCGTGGGTGTTTCCGACTGCCGATGCCATTGCCGTGAGCATAGCCCCTGCGAGGTAATCTTTCGGAAAGCCAAGAGTGGCATGAGCCTCGTTGATTATCTTGCGGAGTTTGTCGGGCAGCACATCAACCGGAAAGTTGTTGCCGACGCTCTTTTTCTTTTCGGTGGTTTCCTTTTTCATCGGCGACCTCCTTTCCTCGTTGATGTTTCAGCCGGAGTGAGAACCCCGATTGCGTTGCCGTCAATCAGTCGGTTTTCCGCCCACTGTTGCAGTTCGGATTTGCGGAAATGCAGTTTGGATCCGAATTTCTGGAATGGGATAGTTCCGTTGCTCGTTTCCTTGTAGAGCTGCCCTTTGGATATGGGGTAGCCGTTGGCGTTGAGAAATTCCAACGCCCCTTTGGTGTCGAGCGATTCGCATTCATTCTGCCTGTCCTTGCGGGCTGCGTTGGCGATTGCCGCGAGCAGTCCGTTCTCGGTGAGGTATTCCTCAACCGCACCCTTCACAATGAGGCTAAGAGCCTGTATGAAGGGCATAGTCATAAGTTCCTGCATGTTCATTACTTTGGATGGATTAGTGGTGATGGGGGTGTTTAGCGCATTAGGCATACACATTTGGTCATTAACTGATGGGTGTTCATCATACTGATGCGGGGGGTGTTGTCAAAAATGTTAATCAATGCCGCGCAGCCTTGACTACACCCGGAGGGAATAAGCCGCTCGGCACTTGCAAAATTAGCGACGGTTCACCGTCATTGTTATACGCAAAATGGCGAAAATCACTGAAATATGGTTTGTTTCTCCCTCAATATCACCGTTCAGCAAGGGCAATAGAGGAGCTGACACTTGCCGTGGGTGTGTTGGCACTTGTCACAGCGAGGTCTTGATACAGATGTTTTTTCAGTGAGATTCGCCCTTTCACAAGGGGCAGGCATGGCAGAGGGGAGCAACTGATGCCGTCTGTACCATCACAGCGGTTTTAATCAGTGCGTCCGACACATCGACTGCAATATGCCGTTACTTTCAACAAAAGAAAAACCGCAATGGTTCGTACTGTCCGGCATTGTCCGATTTATTCCGGATTATGACTGATGTGTTTTTCTTTCAGCGGTTTTCCGATGTTGGCACGGCAAAGGTAGAAATGGCAGACGGATTGTGCAAGTATTCAGCTACTTGTGAATTTCAATGACTAATATCTGGCTGTACTTGACTAATTGCCGTGCCGTTTCTCTATATAAGTTACTCAAAATTTTCGGAAAATGCAAATGTGGGTTGGATTCAAGTGGCAGGTAAAGTAAAAGACGCCGGGTATCCCTCCCAGCGTCCACCACTAAATCCACGTCAAGTAATGAAACAAAAACATTTATGACGTCGAATTATATCGCAAAGTTATCCATTTCTTCGCGACTTACAAAATCCATAACGCTTAACACTGTGATTTTGTGCGATGAAAAGAAAAAAATCATTCGGCGGTAGAGTAATTAACCGCACCAAGACTATTTATTGCCTGAACCATCAATCCGTCATTAGCTCGGGTGTATTTCTCCGTGTGCCTTAGGCTGCTGTGACCGAGTAATGTTGACACCGTTTTGATGTTTGCCCCACCGTTTAGCAGATTCACTCCGAAACTATGACGGGCGCAATGCCAAGTAATATGTTTATCAATGCCAGCACGTTTTACCCATCGTTTGACCGCTTTGAGGCAAGCGGTGTGAGATGGCAGTGGGAAGATGATGTTATCGCGTTCCTCTGCGGATATTGGTTCTCCTACCAATGAAAGAATATCATCGTTAAGAGGAATAATGACCCCACTTGCCGAGCTATGACCTTTGGTCTTGTTCTGCTCGAAAATAAGCAACTTGTTGGCATAGTCAATATTTCGGAAAGTTATCGTACTCACATCGCACCAACGCAAGCCACAAAAGAGGCTAAAAAGAAATGCCCGCTGAATCACAGGATTCTCGTTGGCGTAATGGGTTGCCATAAGTCGTTTGATTTCATCAAGCGACAGCACTTCTTTTTTCAGCGTCTTTTCATCAATCCGGATTGTTATTCCGTCACATGGACTTTTGGGCAGTATGTCTTTCTCAACCGCATAATTCAGCACCTTTTTGAAGCGTTGGTATATGGATTGTGGCCCCTCGCCTTTGCCGTGGGCTTGCAGATATTCCACAAAGGCAATCATCATTTCTTTTGTCAATTGCTGAGGACGGATGATTTTGTCGTACATAGCATATCCGGGCGTTTCTTGAAGGAAAGCACGGAAACGGCGATGCGCCAACTTAATCATTCGCTTGTCTGCCTTTGTATAGTTTTCGATATATTCCTCAAAGAAAGAGTGAAAGTTGGCTATTCGCTCTTTCTTCAAGCGATAACCCTCACGGTCTTCAAGAAGCTGCTGCTCTCGCTCAAAGCGAATCTTTTCTGCGAGGGCAAGTGTGTTCTTGTTTTGGAGGCGTTCCTGCTGTGTGCGCGGAGCTATCCAGATGTAGAGGTTGAGGTTTTCTTTTCGTCGGTCGTGCTTGATTTTATATTTTGGCTTACCAGCCATAGCTCCCGATGTGTAGTACACCGGATTGCCGTCCTCGTCAAGTACGGGAGTTTCAGTACGTCCGAGGTAAAATTCAAGATAGAGGCTCGCGCGCCCATCGCTAAGCTTCGATTGTTGGAGCTTGGGGTTCTGTTTGTTCTTTGTCTTGAGATTTGCCATAGAGTAATTATTTCTTTGATACAAAGTTACCAATTCAGAAATAAATTGTAAATTTGCATTAAAGAGTCGTTAACAGTTCTATAACAACCGAGGTGTACTAAAAGTGTACTATTTGGCAAAAATAATAGAAAACAACACTAAATGGATAGAAATGGAATTGCGCTTAACACGTTGATGTTCATTAGAATGAGTTCTAACATATTCTATCCGTTTTCTACCATATATCCCGGGTCCGGGTACGCAAAAAAGGGAGCAGAACAATCTGCTCCCTTTTTTATGCTCTTTTGCCACACTACTCGGACTAAGACAGATTAGGTTTAAGGGGGATTAATTGACATTCGTACTTGCAACTCATTGTCCAGCCTATAGATAAGGTCAAGCATCCTATTGTTGGAAACAGTTATATGTTTGTATAATTCAAATATTGTTTCTAACTTTGCTTTATGCTAACAAATCAGTTAATACAGCCTTCTTTATTTGGGGAATATGATTTCATGGACATTAAATTCCCCAAACCTCAGTACCTAGGGGCTAAATATATTCATGGAGAATGGATTACTCGGCATATACCAGAGTGTGCTCAGGTTGTATTAGATGCTTTTAGCGGTTCGCAATCAATATCCTTTCTTTGTAAACAATTGGGTAAAAAAGTTATTACCAACGATTTTTTAAAATTCAATAGCGAAATTGGCAAGGCTCTGATTGAAAATAAAAACGAAATACTCATGCCCGAGGATATTTCAATCCTTTTTTCTGATAATTCTGATCCAAAAGAATACAATCTGATGGAACAGCTTTTTACTAATATATTTTTCGTACGTGAAGAAACTAAATTTTTAGATGCCTTTAGAAGTAATATCGATAGACTTAAGAATAAATATAAAAAAGCGTTGGCTTTTACCATTATGAATAGAGCTTTAACTCGCAAAGTGACAATGGGGCATTTTGCTCATACCCAAGCTTTAGTCTATGCTGCCAACCCCGATAGAATAAAACGAAATCGCAGCCTTATAAGACCAATTAAAGATATATTTTCAGAATTAATATCGGAATATAACAACGCTGTGTTTGACAATGGATGCGAGTGCATTTCATGCAATGAAGATATCATTAAATTTCTGCCGACCTTGTCGAATATAGATTTAGCATACTTTGATCCTCCATATTGCAATAGCCATGCAGATTATCAAGGATTTTATCATCTATTGGAAACATATACAAATTATTGGAAAGATAAGGAGTTTATTAATGGCACAAAAAGATATAGTCCTAAAAAAGAAAGCGGTTTTGAAACTAAAAAAGAAATAATTGGAAGCTTTAAAAAATTATTTTCTCTTTCCAAAGATATTCCATATTGGTTAATTAGCTACAACGATAGAAGTTACCCAGACATACAAACTCTTGTTGATTTGATTAGACCTTATAGGAAAGTATCGATAGACAGAAAACTTTACCAAACAGGAAGAGGAGGTAAAGGAAGTGTTGCAGGCAGTAATGAAATTTTATTGGTATGTGAACCATAATAAATGTTATATATGAATGGATTTGAAAAATGGGATATTGCATTCAGAGAACAAAAACTGGATGTCTTTAACAATAATATAGAAGGACTTCTATGGCTAAAAGTCCGAGCAATTTGTCGCGGCAGACAATTAAAAGAATTTTTAGCAGAAAATAATATCACATTAAATTCCACCAAAGTATCAGATCAAAATCGGGAATTGTTTGATATCTTGATAAATCGAGTCGATGCTTCTGTTATACTTGACAGATTTTTACAATGTATGAATCATGAATGGTATAATGAAATGGGAGTGGATATTCGACAGCTCAAAGAGGATTTATACAAAGTTCAATATTATTCTTGGGGTGGCGACCAAAACAACTCACTTGATAAATATTTTATCAGTCGATATGTTAAAATAATCAGTAAGTTTTCAGAATTGCAGAGCAGACAATCCGAAATTGGCGCAAATGCATGGAATTACGTACAAAACAGCTGGTATAATAATTGGACTTCTTTTATCATTGAATCATTGTTTAAACAAAATCCAAGAGTGATATCCGCCGTTGGAGAGATAAAGAGTGTAGATTTTTTCATTGATGAATATCCGATTGATTTAAAAGTTACTTTCTTCCCTAATCAATTTATGGAACAGAAGCTTAAGAATATTTTAGGAACATCTGAAAAATCATGGTTGAAAAAGAAATGCAAGAATCTTGGAATCTCATGTGATACAAAAGCCTCGGAACCACAACAAATATATACGTTAACAGAAAAACTAATGGAAGTTGGCCGAAGCGATATAATCAGAGAATTAGAGGTCGTTCGAGGCCAAATAATCGAAGAATCTCAAAGAAATCCTATTGAGCTAATAAGGTGGCTGTATGAGAATCAAGGCGAAATGCGCTTTGGCGCTGAAAATCGATTATACCTTGTTCTTGCAGACTCCAATGATTTTACGCAAGCTTGGAAAATGAAGAGGGCATTTTCTTTAATCGAGCCTAAGATTAAACAATATATCGAGAGCTTCTCTTCAGCTTCTCTAAAAAAAGTACAGTTTGAATTCAAGAAAAGAAAGTATTCAACTCTCGCTGATATTTTATTTATCGTAAAATGATTATATGTGTTTCCCTGGCTCAGATATCTAATGACGCATTTCCCATAACCTGTCTAAATCAGCCAAGATTGATCCTAATACGGCACAGTTGGGTACAGATAAGAGCTGACAATCACGTGATTGTCAGCTCTTATTCTTTTATAGCGTGTACTCAGAGAGTGTACTGACGACAAAATGTTTATTCCTTTATGGAATTGAGGTCACGGAACAGCTTTATGTACTGTGGCCATGTATGGACTATGCCGTAAACGATAGCAAACAGTATAGTAGCAACCGTTGCCCAAAAAGCTGTTTGGTTATAACTCCAAAAAGATTGGAAAAGGAGCGTGAAAAATACCGCGAGGCAAACAATGAAAAACACCTCTCCTGAGATCATCATCAATTTTATGCTCGCTGTCCGGGAAAATAGTTTGGCCGGAGGGAGAGCTGCAATATCGATACGGTTTAATTGGGAGTACACGAAAATATACCATACCGCACCCACAGCAAGACAAACAGCCATGCAGATTTTGAGATAGTTGGGAAATGATTGAGGTTCTATGTTGCCAAGTGCCATTGCAGCGAAAACAACAGCGATGACGATACATGACACGAATCCTTGACGGATTTTTTTGAGTATCTTGGTTTTAGCCGTTTGAGAAGCTGATACATTTATTTTGATGTCAGAGTTGGTCTTTGCGAGCACCTGCTCAAGCGTAGACATACTTTTTTTGAGTTCGTCGAGTTCCATATTACATCTGTTTTGAGAGTTTATCTTTAATTCGGTGGATTTTAACGGCAACTGTGTTGCGTTTAAGGCCGATGATGTCGGCAATTTCATCATACGAATGCTCGTCAAGCCAAAGGAGCATGATTGCTTTCTCAATGTCTTCAAGTCGGTTAATCAACGATTGAAGCGCTTGAAGATTTTCTCTTTGCACATCATCGGCTTCTGATGAAATGTCAAGAAGTCCGAAATTAAGCGACACGGTTTCGATTTTGGGCTTTGACGAGCGCAAGGCCATGAGTGCCGAGTTTACCGCTACCCTGTAAATCCATGTTGACATCTTACTGTCACCTCGAAACTGTTTTAATCCCAGCCAGATGTTGACATAGATTTCTTGCCGGAGGTCATCAAACGGCAATTTGTCGTTAGCATAAAAATAGCTGACTTTGTTGATGATTCGGGAGTGCTGCTTTATGAGCGAGGCAAAATCCCTTTCGTTAGTTGGTGGGTCTGTCATACTTCTTTTGTTTTGTTTGCTTTGCCTCGTTAGGTGCATATTTAGCCCCGAAAGTTTCATAAACACGAATTAATTTTTTGATTCTCAACAAAGTTAGTAATAATCAAGACTCTACACATTCTATAATGCCCCAAAAGTCTATAATGTCTAAAAGTGTACTGCCGGAGAACGGAGCTACCACCGACATGAGGTTATAAATAAACATGCATTGAAAAATAATAGCTAATTTTGCATTATCAACCAATCAGACATGCATAAATGAAGCTTAACATATCCTCTAAGTTGTTGATTATTCTGTTAGACGCAGTATTCTCCTTCTTCCTGTTTCAAATAGTTGCAGGACTATTGGCCTATTTTTACTATATGCCTCCTTTAAACGACTTTTTGGCTACATGGGTATTATATTATATAGTAAGTTACATAATATGTCGCCGAACTTTGGGACAATATTTCTTCAATGCCGGAATTATAGACTTCGGCAATAAGAATTTATTCGCACTCCGCCTTATATTGAGAGAATTAACTTCCAGTTTGCCGGCTGTAATACTTCTGCTGTTCGGATGGAACCATTTGTCACCAATCCGATTTTTAGCAACACTTCTCATTTGTAGTATTTTCGCTATATTCCGAAAGAAAATATTCAGAATTAAGGTTGAAAAGATGGCGCAGTCATATTCATCGGATGAAAAGCGTGTTTTTAAGAATATTGCATATACATTCATTGTGCTGATCATTTCAGCAACTGCGGTCAGAGCCATTAACACACTGGCGACCAATGACAATCTATTGCTTAAGGAACGACCGATGTGCGCAGTGCCTCGTCCTTCAGGTCATTCGGTTGGGAAATATGTCGACTTTTTACACGAGAATAAATCTGATATTAACGATTATATTTTCAGCTTGTTTGATAAATACGATCATGTCATTCTCTGTGAAAGAGCCCATCCGGAAATGACACAATATGATATGATTTATAGTATTGTGAGTGACAATCGCTTCGTGGATAGTGTCGGGAATGTGTTTACTGAAATTGGCTGTGTTGATTCGCGTGAAGCATACAAAGCATTTCTTGATAGGGAATTTAAAAACGAAGAAGAAGTGGACAGCAGTCTGGCATCTTTTATGACTGTCAACCAATCAGTTCACTTGCTATGGCCTAATACCAACTGGTTCAACTTTCTCAAAAGATTGTACTATCTCAATCACGGGAAATCCACAAAAGTAAATTTACTCTTTGCCGACCGTAATTGGATTGACAGGTCCGAGCTTGATAGCAGAGATAGTATTATGGCTGAAAATATTGTTTCAACGCTAAAGAACGACAGTCTGAGAAAATCCTTAATCATAATGAATTACAGGCATGCCTATCTCACCCCCGAAAACTGCGGCTATTATGTTTCACAGGCCTTCCCCGGCAAAGTGGCCAATGTGATGATTAACACAGGAAGTGTCAGCCTAATTGACCTGCTATTTGGAAAAGAAACCATGCTCCCTACCTTACACGGTAAATGGGATGCCGCTTTCAAGCAGGTCAAAGATTCGGATTGTGCATTTGACTTTGACGGCTCTCCTTTCGGGGAGGATGAATTTGACCATTTTGTCATGCCTTGGAATCATGTGCGTGCTTTAAAATATAAGGACATGTTCACCGGCTTTATCCATTATAAAGCACCTGAGGAACAATTTACCAACATCGGCTATAATCATATTTTTGACCCTGACAACGAGAAGCAATTAAGAGCCAGGGAGGCTGCACTGAAAGGCTACTCATTGGATTACTGGAAAGAGCAGCTAAAAAACGGAATAACTCGTCAGGAAGGCATGGATATATATTATAGCTCCGGCAGTATTGAGAATCAAATTTATATCATAGTGTGTGCTGTTGCCGCTATTCTAATAGGCCTTATGGCTCTGATAAGCTATTGCCGAATTTCCAAAATGAAGTCTAACATATAGAAAATTTCATGTCTGATGTCGTGGCATTGAAAAGATGCTTATATTTGTAAATCACGACAATATATAATATCGCGCTGATGACGATTGACCCGCCGGCAAATACACAATTAAGGCCGCGCTAAATCCCAAGCTTAACAGGAACAAGCCCGGAACCTATCGGCTGTACAAACAAATCCAATTCACCGACGAGCAAGCTCCCGTGTGGTTGATGACCGAGTTCCTGTTGGAATAACGGCCGATTGCCACAATCCTGCCGACCAAGTCAGCAACAACCTCAATCACTTTGTATCCTCTTTTGGCCAACAATTTATGCCGGTACATGATTCAATATTGCAAAAATTGTATAACTTTGCCGATGGGTCAATCGTCATCAACCCGCTACATAAAATCTTATTGGAGGCAATCCCTAAATGAAATCAGCAATCACATCTCTCTTGGTCATCGCCATCACGCTATTAGCATCGTGTGACAATCGCTCGGGCTATCTCGACGACGATCAGCAATCGACTGTCTTAATGCTCACCGATGTGGAGTGGCTGCTGTCATATTCCCGCCCAAGCATCGGTGATGAGCAAAGCTACGACAACGAAACGCAGATTTACAAGTTTGACCGCACAGGCAAGGGATGGGTCGCCAACGGATCATTTACCGACGCTTCAATAAAGGAAAACACGAGATACTATCAGTGGACATTCACCACGGGAAACTTTACGGTCATCTACATGACGGGCAATGCGGTGGATGGTTACTGGCTTATTGAAAAACTAACCGCCAATGAGTTATGGGTGGAATGGGCACAACAGGATCCCGTGATATATCCCGATCAATATAATACCCTCTACAAATTTAAAGCTCGGAAATCAACAAAATGAAGTCACTTAACATTTTCACAATCACCTTGCTCTTCATAATGAGCCTGCTCACAATCGCATGCAATGACGACGACAAGGAGCCTGAAGTATTCCCTATACGCTTTACGCATCAAGACTATACCATCCTGTTTGGCACAACCGCAAGCATCGATTTTTATGACGGCGGCGGTGTTTATGAACTTGAGGCAAGCAATCCCGATGTATTGGGTAAAGTCACCATTGACTTGGAGAACCATCAGCTGAAAGTGTTTCCTGCAAGCGTGGGCGAATCCTCGTTGACAATTACCGATGTGAATGCCCACAGCTCGGTCACGCTGCGGTTTACCGTAGAGGATTTCTATCTCTCCTTCAGGATTGATGAAATCACCGGTGAAAACGCCAACTCCTATTTGACCAAAGGAGGTGAAATCCGATTCATCAGAGATGAGGAGAACACCAAGCAGGTAAAAATCATGCGTCACAACAACCTGACCCATCAAATGGAATATGTGGCAAACGGACATTTTGACATCACCCAAAGCTCTACCAACATATTTACGCTTGACATGGCCCTCCATTCAAAACGCGAAGAGGAGCTGGAAGCATTCAGCTACACCATAGGCGGCGATTGGGAATGTCTTAGGCTGTTTGAATCCTACTTTGGGTATGACTGGGGCACGAGCATAGCATCCAAATCGCTACCTGTAAAGCAACTCGAAATGACCCTGACCGACACATTCAACGACTGCAAAATAACCTGCACAATCCAGCCCTTCAATCCCAACAAATAGCCACCACCGGTGGCGCAAATCCCGCCGGTAGGGACGCGATACATCGCGTCCGCATCGAAAAAGGACAATATTTGCGCCCGTATCAAAAATGGTAATGTTTATTTGCGGACGCGATGTATCGCGTCCCTACTTCTTCCATCAATTCCATATTCAACAACAAATTCAATAATTATCAGCGTCTTAACAATTATTAACTACGAATTATCGTTATAACTATAAGCTGTAGGTTATATTTGCAATATCAAACTTTTTGCAATATGGAAAAACTTACCGCAAAAGAAGAAGAAATCCTTGGCCTGTTCTGGGAACGAGGTCCGCTGTTTGTAAGAGAGATTGTTGAAATCTACGATGATCCCAAGCCTCATTTCAACACCATCTCAACCATTGTCCGCTCCCTTGAGGATAAGGGGTATGTCCGACATGAGCAACAGGGAAAGTCCTACAAATATTTTGCCACAGTGGCCGAAGAGGACATGGGAAAGAACTCCCTCTACTCAATCGTAGGCCGTTATTTTAAGAATTCCTACCTGCGCGTGGTATCATCGTTTGTCGAAGACGGCAATATCCCCGTGGAGGATTTAAGGAAGCTGCTTGACGAAGTCGAGCAAAGAAACGGAAAGTCATGAACGCCCTGTTTTCCTATTCGATGGCAGTGTCGGCAGTGCTGGTGCTCATATATCCGGTACTTTACCTCACGGTCAGTCGCAACAATAGCTTCCGGTTCAACCGCCTGCTTCTTGGATTCGGGCTGTTGGCGGCATTTGCTCTGCCGTTGATTATGACACTTAATGTCACGCCTATCCGACATCTCGCCGACACCGCCGCCGTTTTAACCGGCGACATCGTCATCAAAAATGCGGTCACCGTCACACCGCAAACTCCCGACTCCGGCATCCCTGTCATCATGGCACTGTTGGGAATCTACTATTGCGGCGTGTTGGTGCTGACATTAAAGACTCTCTACTCCCTATTGCAGTTAAATCGGCTTAAACGACACTGTCGCAAAGAGTCGCATGACAACCATGCATTGTATATCCACGACAACGATCTGATAGCTCCTTTCAGCTTTGGAAAATCAATATTCCTGTCAGAGGGCGACCGCAACGACCCGGTCATCAAGCATGAATGCGGCCATGTCGATGCCAGCCACTGGATTGACATTCTCATAGCTGAATCAGGTTGCATCCTGCTTTGGTACAATCCATTTATGTGGCTCTACAAAAACCTCATCAAACTGAACCACGAGTACGAAGCCGATCACTATGTTATAAGCAGCGGCATGGACATTTCCGAATACCAACATTTACTCATTTCAAAAGCGTTAGGCCGCAGAATAATGCCGCTGACCAACAGCTTGACCAACGGAACCCGAAATTTCCGCCGCCGCATTCTTATAATGAGCGAGGGCAAAACCTCCTCCGCGAGGAAACTGCTTGCAGCCCTCATGATTCCGTCATTTGTCATCGCTGCCGCCCTATTGACCCATCCGGTTTCCGCCAATGTATTATCCTCGATAACGAATTTCAAGATGCCCGAGGCATCGGAGATTTCAGAGCCTCAGCCCGTTGCAGCCATCGCTGACGAGGCAGAAGACGAAATCAATGATGCCCCTGCCACAAGCCCGATTCAACTACCCTCGCCATTGACCGACCAACAGGATCTACACAAAGTGATTGAATACTCCTTCAAGTTTTTAGACAAAAACGACTCTCCGCTGAAGACAAATATCGAAATCACAATAGACAAAGACGGGAAAGTTATCGGCACTGATTATTCCGGGGAAATCCCCTCCGAAGTCAAGATAGAGTTGGAGGAATCCTTATCCAAAATCATATTTAGCCCCACCCTCAATAAAGAGGGAGAACCTGTTCAGGTCAAAATAGTCATCCCTGTCAGGAAAGCAGTATAATCGTCCGAAATAAAACTCCTTTCAATCTTGCTGTCACAACAGCGAGCAGCCTATCTTACACCTAAACCGATGGTCATGTCACAACATACGAAGCATATAATCAGCACATTAAGTGTATTATTCCTTTTTCACCTCACGACATCTGCCCAAAGCGTAATCAACGGATTTGTGAGGCTGAGCGAAGGCGACTACATGGATTTTGTAAGCGTCATCGCCTCTCCCGCCGACTCCCCGCCAACCATCATCGGCTCTACGTTTACGGCCGATGACGGCAGTTTCAGCTTAAGCATCGACAGCGACTGTGACAGCCTCATTCTAAAGGCATCGGGCATGGAAATTTCACCGACAACCATCAAGATTCCCAATCGCTCCGGGTCTTACGACATCATCGTGACGGAGCGCACCGTTGAGCTGAAGGAGGTTGTTGTCAAGGCCAAGAAAATCTACTCGCAAGGCGACACAATCAACTACAACGTTGACTCCTTTCTCTCGCAGTCCGATCAGTCTATCGCCGATGTATTGAAAAAGATGCCGGGAATAAGCGTGTCGGAGTCCGGTCAGGTATCCTATCAGGGAAAGCCCATAAAGAATCTCTATATCGAGGGTCTTGATCTCATGAAAGGTCATTACGGGATAGCGACCAACAATATCGACCCCAACAACATCGCCACCGTGCAGGTGCTTGAGAACCATCAGGACATCAAGGCTCTTAAAGGACTGCGGCCCGAGGAGCAGGCTTCAATCAACCTGCGGCTCAAGGAGGGAGTGAAGGGGGTGTTCAACCTCATCGCAACCCTCGGTGGCGGCTATGGCGGCGAAGGGCTGTGGAACAACTCGGCGATAGCTACCTACTTCCGTCGCAACAGCCAGTTTCTCGCCACTTACAAGGGCAACAATACCGGCGAAGACCTCTCGCAAGAGCTCTATTCATTTGACAACGACCGGTCGCGCACACGCAACATCTCGTCAATCACCATGCCGTCGGCTCCGGGCATCGACAAGCGTTTCTACTACTTCAACCGTTCCCACAACGCCACATTCAACAATGTGTATCGCGTAGGCAAGTCGGGCGAGTTCGGCATCAACGCCGCCTACCTTAACGACCGCGACACCCGCCGAAACTATTCGGCCACCACCAACTATCTGCCCGACGGCGACCTTAACCGTGTCGACGAGCTGATGGATGGAAAAGCGCGTATGCAGAAAGCCTACGGCGATCTCACCTACATGAACAACGGCGATGAAAACTACCTCAAGGAACAGTTGAAATTTGACTGGAGTACAACCCGTGCCGATAGCCGCATTCTTGCCGAAAGCGATGACATAACCCAGGCAGGAAAAACCGACACCTATCGGCTTCTAAATAAACTCCACCTGACCCGTCGCAACTCTGCAAACCGAGGTTTTGAGATTGCTTCACTGGTCAATCTGGAGAAACGCCCTCACTCGCTGTCAGTTTCCCCTAACCTGTTCTCCAATATTGTTGTCGGCGATATGCTTCATCAAAGTGTCGATTTCCGCAACCTGTCCACCGAAAACAGCGCAGGGCTGCTGTCATCATTCAAGATAGGCAATTTCACCCTTCACCCCTCGGTAATCCTGAACTACCATCACAACTCACTTAGAAGCCGACTCGATGCCATGTGCAACGACCTTTCGCTCGATAATCTCGATACCGGCATCGGTGCCGAAGCAGTATTCAGCATCCGCAAAATCCACGCTTCGCTGTATATGCCCGTAAAATACCGTTTATTCCGCCTGCATAACCGCCTCGACGGCAACATAACCGACAATAAGCGATTCCGCATGGAGCCGTCATTCAACTTCACCTATCGAATCAACAACAGCCACACCCTGAACGCGAAAGCCTCATTGTCCTACATGACGCCATCGATTGAAACGCTTTACTCAGGCTACATATTGACATCCTACCGCCAACTGTCGGCCTACGATGTGGCAGGACTTTACGAAGGCTACGCCCAATACTGCTCATTGGCCTACAACTATCGCAACATTCTGTCGATGAGTTTTGCAGGAGTGGATCTATCCTACAGCCGTCAGTCACCCGATGTGCTTTACGGCTCCTGTTATGACGGCATAGTGCAACGCACCATCAGCCGCCGCACATCCGAAATCGGCAATATGTTATCGGCTAAAGTTCACGCGAGCCAAGGATTTGATTGGCGCCGGCTTAAAATAGGAGCTTCGGTTTCATATTCCCGTTACGACAATCCGCTGCTCGTTCAAGAAGAAATTCTGCGCTACACCGGCAACAGCCTTGCAATCGAGGCCGACATAAGCCTCACCCCATTCCGATGGCTCGCCATGTCATATCAAGGCAACTACTCTCAGTCGGCGACACGACAGAAGGGACTCGAGCGCTTCCCGTGGCTCCGAACCGTCACCAACCGTGGATCGCTCGACTTCACAATCCCCGGCGGTGTGACGCTTACGACCTCGCTCTATCACTACTACAACAATTTCAACGATGGCGACAAGTCGTTTTTTCTGCTCAATGCCGAGGCCGGATACTCTTTCAGGCGTTTCAGCTTCACGCTTTCATGCGACAATCTGCTCAACCGCAAGTCATACATCTACTCCGATCTGTCGGCTCTTACCGAGTCAAAGGCCCTCTATAACATCCGCCCGCGCAGCGTGTTGCTCAAAATTCGATTCAGAATACTCTAAATAACGTAAGTCATGAAACATCTTTTTATCATCGCAATCTCCATTTTGACCGCCTTCACCGTCAATGGACAAGTAGGATTATACTCAATGAGCCAAG
The DNA here is from genome assembly GCF_004793735.1 of Muribaculum sp. NM65_B17. NCBI lineage: Bacteria > Pseudomonadati > Bacteroidota > Bacteroidia > Bacteroidales > Muribaculaceae > Muribaculum > Muribaculum sp. NM65_B17. Next base: position 210,893 of record NZ_SRYY01000003.1, on the reverse strand, counting down.
ACCGCGCCACGGCGGTTGACACCGCCCGTTACAAAGTGACCTATTCGCTTAACTACACCTGTCATCCGGGGGTGGAGAACCGATTCGACGATGTACGCACACTGCTCATAGGTCGCCGCTATATCAAGGATTTCAGCGACATAATTTGTCACTACGACTCGCTCATGACCGCCGATATGCACCAAGGAGCCGATGCTTATCGCAATCCCAACGGCTCCCCGTGGCCTTACGAGATTCTCCTTTCGCCCAAGGATAAGTCGGCCGACATGAAATACCGGCTCCCATTGGGAATCGGAGTCCTGCATTACACCGACATCGTGCCCGCAATCGACTGGAGTTTCGTTCCCGACACTACACGCAACATCCTCGGCTACGAATGTCGGTTGGCACAATGCGATTTCGCCGGACGGCACTATTCGGCATGGTTCAGCACCGAATTGCCGTTGCCTTACGGGCCATACAAATTTGGTGGTCTGCCGGGACTCATCCTTCAATTGCAGGACGACGAAGGCCAATTCATGTGGACTGCCGAGAGCTTTGAGCGCACCCATGAGCCTATCTTCATCTACGAGTACGAAAGCGAAAAACGCTGCACAGCCGAAGAAGCCGACAAGACAATAGCCCGCTTTTTCAAATCGCCGATTACCACTCAACTGTCAGCAATAGGCGGAGGCAAAGGACGCGTATACATTGTAGGCAAAGACGGTAAAACCCGCGATGTCACAGAAGTCGAAGACACCCCCATCCCATACAAACCCATAGAAATAAGGTGAAGACACTAAAGATAATAGCACTCTTGGCACTCATGCCCGGATGCGCCGACGCACAGTCAACAACAACCGAAACCAATCTTGACATAACCGGAGATTCATTACCTGCAATAAGGCATGTAACAGAGATGAAAATATCAGGTGACACATTGCTGTTTGCTTATGAAAGTAACGATGGATACGGTCAACGATTCCTTCGTCGCGCCTTTATTGACTTTGGAAGTAATCAGCTCAAGACAAGTCCTGATGTCGGCAAACGTGACGACGGCTACTATGTGTCATTTATGCCCTATCCCGTCATCGCCGACAACGGTACAATCCGCGTTATCAGCCAGGACGACGGCGAGATTTATTCTATTGAGAATGACACCTCGCTTGTCAGGACAAAACATTATCTTATGGATGGCAACAGCACCGTGCCGTTTCCTCTGTCGCGATACGTTAAGGACATCTTTATGTCAGATTCCGACCAATATGTATTCATGGGGCGGGAGCCCAACGGTGGTCGCCAGTTTGCAATGGCCGCCGACCTGACCTCTTCAAAAATCGACACAATACGGCAAATCAACATATCACCCGAATTGCAGACATGGATGCCAAATACAGGGGAGATGGCCTACTCGCGCAAGCATCGCCGCCTGGCTTTTGCCTACCGGCTGCATCCGGTAATCGAGATATTTCGATTGGATGGTTCCGTACTCACAAGCGTCGAAGTCGCCAAGCCCACATTCGACCCCGCTACACTTGATGAGGCCGACTTCGAGGATATGAATCCATTACACTTCGTTGACATTACCACGACCGATGATTACATCTATGCCCTATATTGGGGACATACCTCTCGCCAACACCAAGCCCATGATGCAAAATCGACAATTTACAAAGTCGATTGGGACGGCAACATTGTCGCCCGATACCCGGTAAACTCAGTGCTGAAAGGCATTGCAGCTTACAATGACAATATTTTGATTGGATGGACCGGCAACAATTTCGTCAAAATCCCCGCCGGTAGGGACGCGATATATCGCGTCCGCATCGAAAAAGGGTAATATTTTGCGTCCGCATCGAAAAAGGACAATATTTGCGTCCGTATCAACAATGGCAATGTTTATTTGCGGACGCGATGTATCGCGTCCCTACGTTTGCGGTGCCGGAGTCGGGTGTTGGGTGCATGCGGAATCAACAGGCTGCAATGTTGACTGCGCAGCTGCAGAGGCGACAGATGCCGACTTAGCGGATTTTGTGCTGCGCGACGAAGCTGTCTTGCGTTCACGGGCGAGGCGGCGCAATTCACGTGCGCGATAACGGCGGCGAATTGTGGGCATAATAAGCATAAATATTGCGCGTGGCACTCCCTCCGAAACCTCAATTACCGTCAAATCACGCTGATAGGCCTCTATTGCAGCGCATATCTCGTCGCGATAGTGCTTTGGCAGGCGATCGACTGCATCCTTCCACTCCTGATCAAACTTTAATCCCTTACCTCTGCGGCCTTGTGTTTTCGTTGTATTTTCCATAATCTTGTTTTTTTGTCAAATATAATACTCCGAAATCCCGAATTTCACCCCATAATGTCGCGAAGCGCCAATTTTTCGTATCTTTGATTACATCTTAGATACTCACGCTCGGCAATGCCCAAATAATTTTGGCATTGCACTCGACTTATTCGTATCTTTGCAAAAAGATGTAACTCTTTACAAAAATCCAATACCCAAAACCAATCGTTATGTTTAAATCACTTTCAATTTTTATTGTAGCACTGTTTATGACAACGGCTGTCAACGGCGCAACTCCTCGTCGTCAGCTAATCGACGACAATTGGCAGTTCAAACTGCTGTCACCCGACTCAACCGCCGGCAACGCCGATGCGTGGACCAATGTCGACCTGCCTCACGATTGGAGCATCACACGCGACTTCAAAGCCGATTACCCCTCGGGCAACGATGGCGGTTACGTTATCACAGGCCGCGGCCTATATCGCAAAAACCTCAACATTCCGGCAGCTGATGCCGGCAAGCGTCACTACCTCTATCTTGAAGGCGCCTACATGGATGCCAAGGTGACGGTCAACGGCGACAGCGTGGGCCGACGTCCCTACGGTTACTCATCGGTGATATATGAAATAACGCCGCAACTTCACCCCGGCGACAATCTCATCGAGGTCGATGTCGACAACTCCCGCCAGAAAAACTGCCGCTGGTTCTCAGGCTCGGGAATCTACCGTCACGTGTGGCTGCTCACCACCCCCGAAGTCAACATAAAGCCCTGGAGCCTGTATGTCACCACTCCAAAGGTATCGGCAGCTTCGGCCAATGCCAATGTCACATTTGACATCGACAACGCATCCGACAAAGCCCGCACAATCACTCCTTCAATCACCATAACCGACTCCGAAGGCAAGGTCGTGGCAACCCGCACGGGAAAACCCGTAACCGCATCGGTCCGTCAAGTAACGCCATGCACAATGGAGCTTACAATCGACAATCCGGCGCTATGGTCGCCCGACACCCCTGCGCTCTACAACCTCACGGTGTCACTTGCCGCCGACGGCAATGTGATTGACTCGGTTGACGAACACTTCGGAGTACGTACATTTGAATATTCGGCCGATAAAGGCTTAACCCTCAACGGCAAGCCTATAGTGCTCAACGGCGGATGCGCCCATCATGACAACGGAGTGCTCGGAGCAAACAGCTACGATGCCGCCGAAGCCCGCAAGGTGTCGCTTATGAAGCAGGCAGGATTCAATGCCGTGCGCACAAGCCACAACCCGCCGTCGCCGGCATTCCTTGACGAGTGCGACCGACAGGGACTTATCGTGATTGACGAATCATTTGACGGATGGCGCGACAGCAAGACACCCTACGACTATTCGCGCGACATAGACCAATGGTGGGACAAGGACATTGAATCGATGGTGCTGCGCGACCGCAACCATCCCTCTATATTCTGCTGGAGCATAGGCAACGAGGTCATCGAGCGCAAGCGCATCGAGGTCGTCACCACCGCTCATAAGCTTGCTTCGCTGTGTCGCAAACTCGATCCCACCCGCCCCGTCACATCGGCTCTCGCCGCATGGGATTCCGACTGGGAAATCTACGACCCGCTTGCCGCCGAACATGACATAGTAGGCTACAATTACATGATTCACAAAGCTGAAAGCGACCATCAGCGCGTTCCCGAGCGCGTTATGTGGCAAACCGAAAGCTATCCGCGTGACGCTTTCGCCAATTGGTGCAAAGTCAACGACAACCCCTACATCATAGGCGACTTCGTGTGGACCGCCATAGACTACCTCGGAGAGTCGGGCATAGGCCGATTCTACTACAAGGGCGAAAGCGAAGGCGAACACTATCACCGCAACCAATGGCCGTGGCACGGAGCCTATTGCGGCGACATTGACCTCACCGGATGGCGCAAACCCATATCGCACTACCGCGAAATGCTCTACAATCCCGACAAGAAGCTCTACATGGCCGTGCGCGAGCCCGACGGCTACTATGGCGAAATCAAGGAAACGCAGTGGAGCGCCTATCCCACATGGGAGTCATGGAACTGGCCCGGACATGAAGGCAAGCAGATTGATGTGGAAATCGTGTCACACTATCCCCGCGTGCGACTTTATCTCGACGACAAGCTCATAGGCGAGCGCAATGTGTCACGCGACACCGGCTTCAAAGCCGTATTCCCCATCCCCTACACTCCCGGCAAGCTGCGCGCAACAGGCATCGATGCCAACGGCAACGAGGTTGAAGAGGTGACTCTCGCCACAGCCGGAGAGCCCGCCGCAATACGCCTCACACCCGACCGCACCAACCTGTCGGCCGACAATCAGGATCTCGCCTACATTGTTATTGAAGTCGTCGACAAGGACGGCAACGTAGTTCCCATTGCCGACAACCTGATCGAGGTGAGCGTGACAGGCAACGGGTCACTCATAGCCACCGGAAGCGCCGACTTGAAGGATGCGTCAAGCTACAAGTCGCCCAAGCGTAAAGCGTGGAAAGGCCGCGCCATTGCCGTAGCCAAGTCATCGCACAACAAAGGCACAATAAAAGTGAAAGCTACATCGTCCGGATTGAAGTCACACACCGTCACTCTAAGAGCCGGTCAGTAACACAACAATCACCCCCGATGACAGCAACTGTCACCGGGGGCGATTACATTTTCTATAACTAACAAATACTCCGTTTACAGCAGATCAATTCCGGCAGCCTTGCATTTGGCAATCTGATCTTCGGGCCAAATCGAAGCCTGAACCTCGCCGATGTGGGCCTTCTGCAACAGGAACATGCACAGACGGCTCTGTCCGATACCGCCGCCTATCGACAATGGCAACTCGCCGGCAAGCAACGCCTTGTGAAAGTTTAGCGACGCACGCTCGGTGCATCCACGCTGCTCAAGCTGACGCATAAGCGACTCCGGGTTGACCCTGATGCCCATCGATGAAAGCTCAAATGGAGCATCGAGCACGGTGTTCCAGAAAATAAGGTCACCGTTAAGACCTGAATATCCGTCCTCGTTCTCGGTTATCCAATCATCATAGTCAGGGGCGCGGCCGTCATGAGGCTCACCGTTGCTGAGCGGATTTCCTATACCTATAATGAATATGGCGCCATACTTCTTTGCGGCCTTGGCCTCTCGTTCACGAGGGGACAGATCAGGGTACTCCTTCAACAGCTCCTCGGAGTGAATGAATGTCACCTTCTCGGGCAGCACTGGCGTTATGTGAGGAAATTGCTTGTAAATTCTGCGCTCTATCTCACGCACTACATTGTAAATTTTCGCTACCGTGGCCTTCAGATAGTCGAGATTGCGGTCGGCTGCGGTAATAGTCTTCTCCCAGTCCCACTGGTCAACATAAAGTGAATGCAGGTTGTCAAGCTCCTCAAATGTGCGTATTGCGTTCATATCGGTATATAATCCGTAACCGGGAGCAATGTCATAGGCTCCAAGCTTGGCTCTCTTCCACTTTGCAAGCGAATGCACAACCTCGGCGCGCTTGTTGTCCATCGCCTCGATATTGAACGACACGGCCTTTTCCACACCGTTAAGGTCGTCATTAAGACCGGTTCCGGCCAACACAAACAACGGGGCTGTTACGCGACGCAGGTTTAAAGCCGCCGCAAGTTCGGTTTGAAACCCTTCCTTTATTGTCTTGATTGCAATCTCGGTGGTTTCAGGAAGCAACTTCTGCTTGTACTTTTGAGGAATGATAAGTGACATAATATAAAAATCAAAATGTTATAAATTTTATGCAAAGTAAAACAAATATTTCCAATATCACAAATTCTATTGGCATTTTGTTCAAAAATATTTAAATAATCTTTTCAATTTGCTCAATTACTCATTAACTTTTCCGCCATTTTGAAAGGAACTTTACACCCTTTATTTGTTATAATGATGCGATGAATCAATTGAATCACCGTTTACGTTTCAACTAAAAAGTGTATGGCGCGTGTGCTTAAAATACTGATTGCAAGTCTTATCCTGTTCATGCCCCATGTGGGAGCATGGGCTCAAATGCCTATAAAATTGCAGGTAGCACCGCAAGTCGATCCCGACAGCGTCGACCTCGCCTACTACGGCAAGAAGCATTTCTGGCGCGCCGCAGGCACCGTAGTCGGATTCAACATCGGACTTTGGGCATTTGACCGTTATGTCCAGAACGGCGACTTTGCACGCATATCCCTCCACTCCGTCAAGGAGAATTTCAAGCACGGATTCAAATGGGACAACGACAAGCTGGGCACCAACATGTTTCTGCACCCATATAACGGCAACCTCTTCTACAATGCCGCACGCTCCAACGGTTATAACTACTGGCAATCGGGACTATTCGCCATCGGTGGAAGCGCGATGTGGGAAATGTTTATGGAATGCGAATATCCGTCGACCAACGACATAATAGCAACCCCCATAGGCGGCATGGCCATAGGCGAAGTGTGCTACCGCGCATCCGATGCCGTGCTTGACGACCGCACGACAGGCGGCGAGCGAGTGCGCCGTGAGGTTGCGGCATTCCTGATATCGCCCATGCGCGGACTCACACGCATAATCAACGGTGACGCATGGCGCAAACGCTCCACCACAGGACGCCAGTTTGGAACACCGAGCGTGGCAATGGAATTTTCGGCAGGTATACGCGGACTGGAATTTGAGAACGAGGTCTACGATTCAAGCCTCGGATTCTCGATGCAGTTCAACCTTGAATACGGCGACCGCTTTGAAGTGAAAAGCTCACGTCCCTACGACTATTTTCGCGTGCGCGCCGACATTAACATCGTAAACTCGCAGCCGCTGCTCGGACAGCTCGACATAACCGGACGACTAATAGCCCGCGAACTGCTCGAGAAAGAGCGCAGCCACATGAGCATAGGACTGTACCAGCACTTCGACTACTACGACTCCGACACGATATCGGAAGTTTCGGCAAAGTGCCCCTACAAACTTGGTATTCCGGCAAGCCTCGGGTGCGGAATAATGTTTCGCGACATCGAGCGCAACCGATGGGTATTGGACGCCTATCTGCACTCCAATGCCGTAATACTTGGCTCGGTGTTATCGGATTATTACCAGGTCGACGAGCGCAACTACAATCTTGCAAGCGGATTCTCCATAAAGGGAGGAGCCAACATGGTGTTCAACCGCGACAAGTTCTCGGCTTCACTCTCCCACGCCTATTACCGATTGTTCACGTGGAAAGGCTACCACCAATACTCCGACCTCGACAACATCAGCTACAAGGTGCTCGACGCCCAGGGCGACCACTCTGTTGCATCGTTCATCGTCACCGAGGCCCGATGCGATCTCAAGCTATGGCGCAAGCTCTATCTCACGCTGTCGTTTACCCACTACATGAGGTCGACCCACTACCGCGACTTCGGACACATAAAGTCATCATCAATGGCCGCTCGACTGATGCTGACCTACAAGCTATAACCTCCCACGGAGTTAACAAATCATGGAGAACGGTGGCTAAGAGCCGGTTCTTATGCAATTTTCGATTGTTGCATAAACAAATTTTTAACTATATTCGCTATCTTTGCATATCAATATGTGTAAAGAATGAAAAGAATGACAATATTGTCGGCAATGGCAGCCACCGTTGCCGGCATGACCGCACAAGTCAATGCGCCCGAAATCGACGGATATCTGTCGCGCGGCACATTGATGTATCGTGACCAAAACTATCAAGGGGCAATAGACCAGCTCACACAGCTGAAGCGCATGTCGCCCGACTCGCATCAAGCCGAGGAGGCCGACTTCTACATCGCCCTATCACGCCTCTATCGCGGAGAATTGAGTGAAGCCCGACAGCTTCTCGAAGCATTTGTCGGCGACTACCCCTCGTCGAGCCACATGCTCACCGCGCTCATGTCGATTGCCGACTGCGACTTCTACGAAAGCGAATACGAGCAGGCCCTTGCACGTTACAATGCAATCCCCGAATCGGCCCTCGACCTCGCCGCCGCCGAGGATTACCGCTACCGCAAGGCCTACAGCCTCATGAAGCTCGACGATTGGGATGCCGCAATGAACGGATTCGCTTCACTGCGCTCGACCAAGCGTTATTCCAACGCCGCACGCTTCTACCAGGGCTACATATATTACGCCCAGGGCGACTACTCCAAAGCCAAGGAGCTCCTGTCGAGCGTAAACACCTCAACCGCTCCCGGCAACCGCGCCGACTACTACCTCACCCAGATAGCCTTCACCGAGGGCGACTACGACAAAGCCCTCTCGATGGCACGCAAAGCGATGAACACCGTCGCCGAGTTCACCCCAGAGATGCAGCGCATTGCCGGTGAATCGCTCTACAACCTCGGCGATGAAGCCGAAGCCGTGACATATCTTGAAAAATATGTGGCCGCAACCAACGATCCCAAGCCATCGGCACTCTACATCCTCGGAGTGAGCCAATACAAGAGCGGCGACCTCGACGAGGCAGTGTCGACACTCGGCCCCGTCACCGCATGTGACGACGCTATGGGACAATCGGCCTATCTATACATCGGACAAGCCTACCTCAAGCAGGGCAATGTCAACTCGGCGCTCCTCGCCCTTGAGAAAGCCTACCGCATGGACTATGACAAGAAAGTGCAGGAAACGGCATTCTACAACTACGCCGTAGCCAAGATGGAAGGCGGCCGCACACCATTCGGCAGCTCCGTGACAATGTTTGAGGACTTCCTGCGCCGCTACCCCGACTCGCGCTATGCGCCCTCAGTGCAGGAGTACCTCGTAACCGGATACATGACCGACAACAACTACGAGAAAGCGCTTGCATCGATTGAACGCATCAAGCGTCCGTCGTCGGCCATACTTACCGCCAAGCAGCGCGTACTCTACATCCTCGGCTCACGCGACCTCGCCGCCGGCAATGTGTCACAGGCGTTGAAACGCTTCCAGGGAGCTAAGGCGCTCTCAAGCCAGAACAAGGCCATGGCCACCGAGTGTGACCTCTGGATAGGCGACTGCTACTACCGCCAAGGCAAATACACAGAGGCATCAAAGGCCTACTCCGACTATCTCCGATACTCAGGCGCCAACTCAAGCAACCGAATGCTCGCCACCTACGACCTCGGCTACAGCCGATTTGGCGAAAAGCGTTACTCCGAGGCCCGACAGAACTTCGAGAAAGTCGTAAAACAACCCGGCAACCTCGGTCAGGACATCGTGGCCGACTCATATAACCGAATCGGCGACTGCCACTACTACGCATCAGCATTCTCCGAAGCGGCCGCCAACTACGACAAAGCCTATTCACTGAATCCCGAAGCCGGCGACTATGCGCTGTTCCAGAAAGCGATGATGCGCGGCCTGGCACGCGACTACAAGGGCAAGCTCGAGATAATCGACGACATGATGTCGCGCTACCCCACCTCGGGACTTATGCCCTCGGCCCTTCTCGAGAAAGCCGAAAGCTACGTAGCACTCAACCGCGCCGACGATGCCGTCAAGGTCTACCGCGACCTCGTTAAGCGTTATCCCACCACTTCACAGGGACGCAACGGATACCTGCAGCTCGCCATAACCCTGATGAGCCAGGGCAACCGCCGACAGGCCATCGACACCTACAAGGAAGTAATATCATCCTATCCCACAAGCGAGGAGGCCCGCGTGGCATCCGACGACCTCAAGCGCATATATGCCGACGACGGCAACCTTGACGACTACGCCAAGTTCATCGCCTCGGTGCCCAACGCTCCCAAGCTCGAAGCTGCCGAGATGGACGAACTCACATTCCGCGCAGCCGAGAAGGCCTATCTTAACGACAACGCCGCCACCTCCAAGCTTCGCGACTACGTTTCACGCTATCCCGGAGGCCAGTACGAGCCTCAGGCACTGAGCTATCTTGCCACCGCGGCCGTCAATGCAGGCAACGAGGCCGACGCACTGCAGTATGCCACAATGATTACCGAACGCTATCCCGACTCGGAAGCCGCCGAGGACGCACTTGCCATAAAGGGCGAAGCCGAATATGCGGCAGGCAACGGCGAGCAGGCGCTCGCGACATTCCGCAAGCTCGAGTCACGCGCTTCAGCGTCACGCAACATCCACGCCGCACGACTCGGCATAATGCGAGTGTCACGCGACCTCGGAAAATATGACGACGTAGTCGACATGGCCGACCGAATGCTCGCCTCGACAGCGATACCCTCGACCCAGAAAAACGAAGTGCGCTACTCTCGCGCCTACGCCCTCGCCCAGCTCGGCAAAGGCGATGAGGCAGTCAAGGAGTGGAAGCAGCTCGCCGAGGACATGGACGACCTCTACGGAGCCAAATCGGCCTACTATCTCGCCCAATATCACTTCGACAACGGAGCCGAGAAGAAGGCCCGCACCGAAGTCGAGCGACTTGTCGACTCCAACACGCCCCATCAGTACTGGCTCGCCCGAGGATTCATCCTTCTCAGCGACATATACCGCAAGCAAGGCAATCAGTTTGAGGCCGACGAGTACCTCAAGAGCCTCAAGGAGAACTATCCCGGCGAAGAGAGCGACATTTTCATGATGATTGACCAACGACTCAAATAAACCCATCAACGACTACGATGAAACTAAGATATATAACATCATTGGCCGTGGCACTCGCAACGGCCGGTATTGCCGGAGCAGCCGACGACCTTACCAAAGAGATTACCGTCGAAAAGGACATCGTGCCGCAGGAGCGCGAGGCTTCGCGCCTCAACCGCACCCCCTCGCTCTCATTGCCCAAAATCGACATGAAGCGTCTGCGCTGGAGCGACACAGCCGTCCCGGCTCCCGTGACCAACTCCATTTCGCTGCTTCCCCCCGCATCCTACGCATCAACGATGGCTCGTTCGCCCTATCGCGGCTATCTCGACCTCGGATATTTCCCCTCGATGCAGATTGGGGCATCGGCAGGCTACCGGTTCCTCGACACCGAATCGACCATCGTAAACGGATGGCTTCAGTATGACGGCAGCCAGTACAAGCGCGAGAACTCCGAAGCCAACAAGCTCACCTACAAGGACCACTCAGCCGAGTTGGGCCTGGGTGTATCGCACTATGTGGGCGACATAGGCACATTTGAGGCCAACATAGGCTACGGATTCTCATCCTACAACTACCCCACATTGACAGCCGACGACTTCAACCAGTCGGTCAATCGCTTCAATCTCGGGCTCGGCTGGAGTTCGGCGCTCAGCAACATCGACTACACCATCAAGGCCGGTTTCGGCTACTTCGGATTCTCCAAGGCCTACAGCACCCTCCTCGACAAGGCAGCCAAGGAGATCAACGGCTCGGTCAACGCCGATGTGCGCTACTACTTCTCGCCGAGCAACAGCATCGGCGCCGAACTCGGCGTGACATTTGCAAAGTACTCCGACGGACGCGAAATAGTCCTCACTCCCGCCAATGACGAAAGCCGCGCCACCCCCTCCTATCTCAGCGATTTAGTGTCGCGCACTGCCGGAGTGGCATCAATCAAGCCCTACTACATGTATGTGATGGACGCGTTCAGCGCACGCCTCGGTGTCAACGTAAGCCACTCATGGTATGACGGAGGCAAGACCCACGTGTTCCCCGATGTTAAACTGGCCATCACCCCGGCCCGACAGTTCTCCATAGGGTTGCATCTCTACGGAGGCGACAGTCAGCTTAATTCGCTCAGCTCCCTTTTCGCCCACAGCCACTATCTTAACCCGTCGCTCATCTATGCCCCCTCCTGGCAGAAGTGGTTTGGCGATGTCAACGTAGTGATCGGGCCCTTCTCGGGAGCCACCATCGAGCTTTGGGGCGGAATGGGCAAGGCCGGCAACTGGGCGATGCCCTCACTCATAGGCACCGACGAGGCACTACGCGGAGCCTATTACGGAATGGACTTCAAGAGCACCCACTACGGCATGGCATTCAGCTACAAGTACCGCGACATGGCGTCGCTGCGACTGAGCTACGAAGGTGCTCCGCAGGGCATCGACAAAGGCTACACGATGTGGAGCGACCGCGCAAAGAGCGTGTTCAACGCTCAGCTCACAGTGTCGCCCATAAGCGCACTCGACATCAGCCTCGGCTATGAGCTGCGCAGCGGTCGTGCAATATATGAAGTGGGATCCGACAGCGATGACATATTCCAGGGCACCTACTACACCCTCCACACCATAGGCAACGTAAACTCGCTGAACCTCGGAGCCACCTACCGCATCACGCCTCAGTTTAACGTGTGGGCCAATGTCGAAAACCTCCTCAACAGCAAGTGGGAGGCAGTCTATGGCATCCCCGCCAAGGGCGTAACCGGCCTCGTCGGCATCGGCTACAAGTTTTGATTATCCGATATTGACGCTCTGAGTCACAAAGCGATTTCAGGCATGAGAATAGGGAGCATACATCACGTATGCTCCCTATTCTCGTTTACAAATCAGCTGAAAAAACCGACCGTTTCAGCCATTAACGGATATTCAGGCAGAGGCTTAGAATTAAAAATTCAAAAATATTGTAGCCGTTCTTAGTGTTTTCTTATTGTTTTTTGTTAGATTTGTAATTGAGTAGCAATAACCAAATTCAATTACAAATACCTAACTATGGCAACTCTATCCATAATCAAGAACGACCCTTGGCTTGAGCCCTATGCCGACGCTATCGAAGGCAGGCATCAGGACGCAATAAACAAGGAAAAGGAACTAATTGCCGCCGATGGCTCACTCAAGGCATTTGCCAACGCCTACAACTATTTCGGACTTCACCGCACCCCTACCGGATGGGTGTTCCGCGAATGGGCTCCTAACGCAACCGGCATAACCCTCATCGGCGACTTTTCCAAATGGAAGGAATATGTGAAATACGCACTTAAACCCATCGGCAACGGTGTATGGGAAATAAAGCTGAAACCCGAAGCTCTGCATCACGGACAGCTCTACAAGATGCTCGTACACTGGGAAGGCGGAATGGGTGAACGCATCCCGGCCTATGCCACACGCGTGGTGCAGGACGAGCAATCCAAGATTTTCTCGGCACAGGTGTGGGCTCCCGAGAAGCCTTTCAAGCGGAAAGTGCGTCGCTTCGTGCCCGACACCCGTCCGCTGCTTATCTACGAATGTCACATCGGTATGGCGCAGGAGCGCGAAGGCGTGGGCACCTACACCGAATTCAAGGACAAGGTGCTGCCCCGCATCGTGGCCGACGGCTACAACGCCATCCAGATAATGGCCATCCAGGAGCACCCCTACTACGGCTCATTCGGCTATCACGTGTCGAGCTTCTACGCTCCGTCGAGCCGATTCGGCACTCCCGAGGAGCTGAAGGAGCTTATCGATGCCGCCCATGAGCATGGTATAGCCGTGATAATGGACATCGTGCACTCCCACGCAGTAAAGAACGAAGTTGAAGGGCTCGGCCGTCTTGACGGAAGCTACAACCAGTACTTCTACGGCGACGACCGCCGCGAGCATCCCGCATGGGACTCACTCTGCTTCGACTACGGCAAGAACCAGGTGCTGCACTTCCTGCTCTCCAACTGTAAATACTGGCTCGATGAATTCCACTTCGACGGATTCCGATTTGACGGCGTGACATCGATGCTCTACTACAACCACGGACTCGGACAGGCTTTCGGATCCTACGGCGACTACTACAACGGCGGTCAGGACACCAACGCCATTACCTACCTCACCCTTGCCAACAAGCTCATCCACGAGGTCAACCGCAAGGCGATAACCATAGCCGAGGAGATGAGCGGCATGCCGGGACTGGCTACTCCGTTCAAGGCCGGAGGCATCGGATTTGATTACCGCATGGCAATGGGCATTCCCGACTATTGGATCAAGATGCTCAAGGAGAAGAAGGACGAGGACTGGCATCCGACATCGATATTCTGGGAACTCACTAACCGTCGCGCCGACGAAAAGACCATCAGCTACGTGGAGAGCCACGACCAGGCACTCGTGGGCGACAAGACCGTCATATTCCGCCTTATCGACGACCAGATGTACTGGCACATGATGAAGGGCGACGACAACGCAGCCGTAAACCGTGGCATCGCAATGCACAAGATGATACGACTCGTGACACTCGCCACCATCAACGGAGGCTATCTCAACTTCATGGGCAATGAGTTCGGTCACCCCGAATGGATCGACTTCCCGCGCGAAGGCAACGGCTGGAGCTACAAGTATGCACGCCGCCAGTGGGACCTTGTCGACCGCGAGGAGCTGCGTTACGGCGAACTGAATGCATTTGACAACGCCATGATAGAGCTTGTAAGCGACATCTACGACTTCCAGGCCCTGCCCGTCGAGAAGCTGTGGGACAAGGACGACGATCAGGTACTCGCATTCAAGCGCGGCGACCTCGTGTTTGTATTCAACTGGGCACCGTTCAAGTCCTATACCGACTACGGATTCCTCGCTCCCGAAGGCGAGTATGAGGTAGTGCTGTCGAGCGACAACAAGAAGTTTGGCGGATTCGGCAACATCGACGAAGGCATCAGGCACTTCACCCAGCACGACGAGCTGTATGCCGACGACCACAAGGGTTGGCTTAAGCTATATCTGCCGGCTCGCACCTGCCAGGTACTCCGCTACCGCCACAACAACAAGTAGCGCGCCACAGCGTGCAAGGAACAATACGAGCAGGGCGATGACTTAAAGGTCATCGCCCTGCCGCTGTTTTCATCATGCTAAAAAGCTCTGAAAATAATATTGCAGGAACAGAAGCAGGAGTCCGGCAAAAATCCAGGTGCCAATTGAGAGCCAAAACATTTTGGTGCAATCCTGCTTGAAACTGTACCAGGATATATAGATTGTAATTCCCGTAAACAAGGCATAGGCAATCCACATCATCGTGATGTAATTGAAGTGACCTGCACGCCGGAAAAAGCGGGCAAAAAGAATCAGGAATGCCACAATCCAGCAGAATACTTTAAGCGTCTTGGGATGAGGATATACGGGGCGTTTCATTGTCATTCTAATTAATACTTTATTTTTGACACAAACCATGAATCATAATCGAGGTTCAGATAAATCAGAGCCAATATAACTCCTGCCACAAAGCATATTCCCATTATCAATAGCGAGAATTGCATGCATCCTTGCTTAAATCCGTACCACACATTATAGATTACCACGCCAACCGATAGAGCATAAGCAATCCATATCCAACCAAAAGGAGTGGAAGTCAGTCCGTAACTTATGGCGATGAGAAGTGTAATCGCCAACCAACAGACAATCTTAAACAGTCCTACGTGGGGCAATACGGGGCGTTTCATTGTCATTCAATTATATCCAATAACCTCTTTTTTCACATATCCGATAGGATTCAAGAGCTTTCACTATATCCGCCACATCTTCGGTGCACCCGATTAACATAAATCCAGGGTCATCAGTTTCTAATCCTAAAGCAGCCTCAATGTCGTTCACTAATACATGTTCCACAAGCATACCTCCACATTCAAGGGCAAGCCTATCCCTACACGATAAAGCTCGAGAACCATTTTGTCCCAAAAATTCAGGGCTGATCATGCGATCAAATAGAGCTGCTGACAATACTGATAAATGCATTATTTTGGGGCAGAAGGTCACTGTATTTTCTTCTATAAATTCAACGGAATGCCCACCCATTTGTGCATATCTGTTTACAAAATTAATATAAGCAACAACTTCTTCATAAGATGTTTCTTCTACTAACTCATCAAATCTCTCATTAAAAATACTATCTCTATCCTCGTTGAATAGAACATCATCACATAATTTTTCTTTTAACTCCGAAAATTCCTCTTCCGATAAAGACAAAAGATAGTCTAACAAATATTCACAATCATTATCTCCTCTAGATCCCACATTATATATTATGTTTTTATAATTATAATCAGCTCTCGAAAAGCATTTATTATAAATGCTATAGATATCATTTTCAACATAATCTTCTTTTTCAAGAATATCCTCAGAAGAACAAGAACTAAAAATAGACACCACAAGCATCAATGGCAATGCAATTAAAAATTTCTTTTTCATAATTTATTTTAATATTGATAATACGCACTACTAAACAAGTTGAGGCTTTAAAAAGTTTTAAACAAAAATAAAATTTTAAAACAACCTGTCGAATTTAAATAAAAATCGCTTTTGACTTCACCTTCTGATATCATAATCACCGGATTCCGTAAATAATCGGCAACTGACAATAAACAATTTCGGGCTCCATCGGGTTACGTTATAAGTTGTAACATCACGAATATACTACAATCATGGATATGAAGAAGCCTCTAATGCTGTTTATAATGTCGCTCATCGCATTTACAGCTTTATCACAAGGCTCATTGTCAATCGACAGGTTCGGCTACTCCGACTTCCGCAATTCCGACGGAGAGCGCGTGGGCAGCGGAAGCATGCTGCGCACAAAAGCCGAGATGACGCTGCCTATAAAGATGAAGCGCGATGAGGCCAACCGACTCTCGGCATGGGGCATAAGAATAAACGCCGACTACTCCCGACTGAACAACAGCGAAACAGCGGCAATGCTCAATCCGCATGAGATACTGAATACAAGCATCACGCTGGCCCACATTCGACCGCTCGCCGGGCGATGGAGCATGATAGCCGCACTGGGTGTGGGCATCTATGCACCCACCAACTACATCCGATGGAAAAGCCTGCTTGGCAACGGCATAGCACTGTTTATCTACAAAATCAACGATGAGCTGAGCCTTGGATTCGGAGGCGGACTGACCAACTCCTACGGTCCTCCGGTGGTAATGCCGATGGCCTATGTCAACTGGCAGCACAAAGGCCGCTATCAGTTCACGGTGAATTTTACCGGGCATCTCAATGTGACAGGCTCGACAAAGCTCGACGACCGATGGAAAATAACTTGCACGGCCGTCGACATGGACGGAATCACCGCCGTTCTCGTTCGTGACGGCAAGACCAAGGTCTACTCCTCGACAATGATAAAGTCTGACCTCTCGGTGAGCTACTACATCACCCCGCAGTTGAGCTTCTACGTGGGAGGCGGTTGCGTGTGGCGTCGTTCGTCACGCATTGCGCCCCGCCGCATCGAGGAATTTTTCAAGGGCATGTTTGCCTCCTCCGACAAATACAGCTTCGGCCCCTCGATGCGCCTCAACGCCGGCTTCCGCTACGGTTTCTGACCCCTCGCCCCCGCCACGCGCCCAATCCCGTAATTCATCTCTACCCACTCGTTAAGCGACCTTGAGATGTCTTGCCCCATTGAGTCCTTAACAATGTTGTAAATCGGCTCATACGAGATATTTGTTCCACAGTGAATCACCGACTGATATAGGAAATTGGACAATGAGTTGGCTGTCAACAACAGGTTGCGAGTTCCTTTTATATCCTCAAGTGCACCCTTTACAAAATAAGGGGTTACCACTATCGTATAACTGCTTCCAATAAGTTCGCGATGGCGTTGAAGCCTGGGCGTAACAACATTTTGAAGTTTGGTTTCGGTAGACTTCGCTTCAAGATCAAATTTTTCATTGTTAGTTAGGTAAATACATTCCACATCAGTAGTGCCCGACTTCGCAATCCACTCGGCTTCGACATCAATAAATTCGTTAAACGCGTCACTCAGCACCTGCTCAAATCTATGACTGTCGCCCTTCTCCTGATTACGTGAATACTGTTTTATCTTATCGGTAAGCTGCATAATGTAGGAAACAAGTGCTTTTTGTTTCGGGTCAAGCTCTTCTCTTAATTCCTCGGGATAAAAATTATATAGATGCATTATATAATCGGAGGTACCAAGAAGCTTATAAAGATCATGAGGTTTCTCATCATAACTGTAAGCGGCGAGCATTTTGTCGGCAAACTCCTCTATTTCAGGTCTAAATTCAATATAATTGAGCCTATAGTTACGAGTCGACCTCTTTTTTGATGCCAATTCTTCTTCACTGATATAATCAGGCAACATGCCACGCCCGAAACCTCCGTGATGAAGAGGCCCTATATAATTCTTGCGCTTTACATCGTGGTGCGTAACTATTCCAC
Organism: Muribaculum sp. NM65_B17; assembly: GCF_004793735.1. Classification (NCBI taxonomy): domain Bacteria; kingdom Pseudomonadati; phylum Bacteroidota; class Bacteroidia; order Bacteroidales; family Muribaculaceae; genus Muribaculum; species Muribaculum sp. NM65_B17. Next base: position 192,652 of record NZ_SRYY01000003.1, on the reverse strand, counting down.
CTCCCGCGAGTTGACCAAACGCATACACCGCTTCATGAAGAGCATTGGCAAGAGTGTCCTCTTCAGGCAAAGTCCGCTTGAACATTTCCAATTTGTCGACAGGATTCATTCGACGAAGTCCGAGTATATTCTCTACAAGCGATTCATAATCGTCATTGTCGATTGTCTTGCACCACATCACATAATAGAACATCTCGTCACAATAAAGACGACCGTCAAGCCTCGGATCACGCAGCAATTTAAAAATAAGCCTGAAGGGATATATGTTGAATGATGAACTCATCTGATTAAAAGGGTGATTGAATGGCAACGAGAACAACATCGACATATATATCTTTGCAACCCTGTCAATCTTTGTCTTATTATCAAGTTCAGAATCCATGTATGTGTCAATCAGCTTATTTCCAAGCGGGCTAAACACCAGTCGTTGTCCTTGTCCACGGCCAGTCTTATACGCAATCATCGAATAGGCGACCTGACACATCTTGAAAATAGTAGTATCGCGACTCGGCACATCGTAACGCGGGACATAGGTTCCGCTATCCATCATCAATTCGTTTATATTGTCAAGCGAGCGGTCATCAAATAACGCACCATGTTTACGTGCCACATAGGCATACTTAACCATCAGATCAAAACTCTTTATGTATTTCATCATGGTCCATTTATCTGACTTATTTACACGTTTCATATCTTTACGTTTTAAGGTTGACAATATTCTATATAACAACATCGGTGGAATTGCCTCTCCGATGAGAGTGCGCACAAGGTACTCATTATAGCCACAAGGCAAATTCCAATCCTGAGGCAATGATGACACAATAAGCAATTCAAGCATCGACAACACACGTGCGTCGCTGACCGTACCATCGGCAAGCTTACGCCCGGGATGCACATTGTTATGTCCGCTTATCAGGCCATTGTTAGTTGCTCGGGCGGGGCACGGAGCATCCCAACGCATCCTTTTGTAAGTATTATGGAATCCGCTGACCTTCTTGCCGTCGGCTCGCTTAGGATAATAAACTTCGTTTGTCATGGCACTGCACCCTTCATCGGTATGCGACATACACTCTACCTGCATTGCACTGTGATTCAAGGCATAATGATACTTTATATCACTGTGTTCCCCATTGTTCAACGATGGCAGATGCCCGATTGCCTGACGCAACGTTATTTCATGCTCGGGAGCCGGATAGCTCCATGAATAATTATTTTTATATAGAATTATTATAGCACGTGGTCGTGATTGCGCCACCCCGTAGTCCTTGGCATTGAATATGTCGTAGCGAATGTTATACCGTCCACCGTATCGCCGTTGCAGAATATCCACAATGCCAAGATAGTCATTCTCATAGGGGAAATATAACTTCAGAAACTTAGGGACATTCTCTATTACCACAACATCGAGATCCAAAGAATCTATTACCTTCAGCACGGCAAATATCAGATAATTACGCACATCCTCGGCATATTCCTTTTTACCAAGAGAACTCATTCCCTGGCAAGGAGGCGTTGCAAGCAGGAATGAAGGATTAAGTTTCCTGGCACGTGCCACATACTCATCAAGAATCTTGCCATCCATTATATCCCCTACAAGCATGTCGGTATCGGGATAGAAATGCGTATAGTATTCAGCCCTTTCCTTTAGTATCTCATTGGCAAGAGCTATATGAATATTCAGTTTGCTGAGATATGTTTCAGCTATTCCGGCACTTGAAAACATGGATATGCCGGTAATTGTACGGTCGGTTACCATTATAGTTCTATTCCGTCAATAATCTTTTTCATCATCAATGGAGGCACTCCCTCGCCTATGAATTGGCGTAAAGCGGTATCACTTATATCATTGGGAAGCTCCATATCGCCGGGAAGCGACATCACAATGAGCAATTCGCGCAAAGTCAATACACGCGCATCGCTCCACAATCCGTTGCCAAGGCTTCGCCCCGGATGCACTTTATCCTGTGAAGACATGATTTCATTGCGCATCGTCACTGTAGGCGATGGCTGGTCCCACGACATTCGTTTGTAGCAATTAAGATAACCTTTAATTTTGTCGCCGTTACTTTTGCGTGGGTAGTACTCATCGTTCATGAAAGCAGAACAACCTGTTGGGGTGTGACGCAACCACTCTATCTGATTAGCAGGATGCAATCTCGCCCAATGATTTTTAAGCGCAGATACCTCTCCGGGCTCTATGCTTGGCAGGTTGCCTATAGCTTCTCGCAATGTCACCTGCTTTTCACTTCTCTTTGGATCATGCCACGACAATCCTTTACGGCAAAGCCTTATGAACACACGTTCACGAGTCTGCGGCACACCATAATCACCACTGTTGAATATGTCACACTTTATATCGTAAACTCCGCCATATTTCGCTTCAAGAATTTCAAGAATCTTTAACCGCTCACCATCGCCCCAAGGCATTTTCACCTTAAGCATTTGCGGCACATTCTCAAATATGACATAGTCGGGCGACAAAGAATCGATAAACGGAAATGTTTCAAGTATTAGATAATTTCGACTGTCGTCAATATCTGACAAAGCAGCACCCTTATTTTTGCCTACGCTGCTCATGCCTTGACACGGAGGTGTCGAGATTATCATTTGTATCTTTTTACGCCCTACAGCTTTCAGGACATCACGCTTCACATCATCACTCGTTATGTCGCCGCACACCGTCTTTGTCGACGGATACAATTGACCGTGAACCCTGCATCTGCGAGAGTCTATGTCAGTTGCCACAACGACATCCACCCCTGCACGCTTCAAGTAGTATTCGCCTACTCCGATGCATGAGAACAATGATAGTGCGTTTATGCGATGTTTCCTTCTGCAAGCCATTTCCAATTGCGAATTTACTAATTATTCCTCAATAAAACCACTGCCTCGAAGTAATTATCAAAATTCAATACATTCAAGGTGATGGAGGGGTGGGCAATTAGGGGTGGAGTGCTAATTTTGGGATGGTAATTAACTTTTATTCTCGGTTTTATGTTGTATCTTTGTAGCAACTCTTAAAACTATTTATTTAGCGGATGATTGAACGCATAATAATAATTGACAATGTCGACCCGGTAAGCTTCTATGGCATAAACAATTGCAATATGCAGCTTATACGCAATCTCTTCCCCAAGCTGCGCATGGCCGCTCGCGGACAGATAATCAAAGTCATCGGCGACCCCGAAGAGGCCGCTCGCTTTGAAAAGAAAATCAAGGAGCTGGAAGAGTACTGCATCAAGTATAACAAACTCACCGAAGAGGTGATTCTCGACATTGTGCGCGGTCAGGCTCCGAAAGAGTTGAAGCAGGACGATGTGATCATCTACGGAATAAACGGCAAACCGATCAGCGGACGCACCCCCAACCAGCAGCTGCTTGTCGAAACATTTTTGAAAAACGACCTCACATTCGCTCTCGGCCCTGCCGGAACCGGCAAGACCTATGTGGCAATAGCGTTGGCAGTGCGCGCGTTGAAAAATCGCGAAGTGCGCAAGATAATCCTTTCGCGTCCGGCAGTGGAAGCAGGCGAAAAGCTCGGATTTCTCCCCGGCGACATGAAGGACAAGATCGACCCCTATCTTCAGCCGCTCTATGATGCGCTTGAGGACATGATTCCCGCAGTGAAGCTGAAAGAGTACATGGAGTCCAACGTAATCCAGATAGCTCCGCTGGCATTCATGCGCGGACGCACGCTCAACGATGCAATAATCGTGCTTGACGAAGCGCAGAACACCACCACCCATCAGATAAAGATGTTCCTCACCCGACTGGGAATGAACGCAAAGATGATAATAACCGGCGACATCACCCAGATTGACCTGCCTCGCAGCGTAAACTCGGGACTCGTACAGGCCCTCAAGGTGCTGAAAGGCGTGCCCGGCATAGGCATGGTGGAGTTTGGCAAAAAGGACATCGTGCGTCATCAGCTCGTGCAGCGCATAGTCGAGGCCTATCAGCGATGGGACGACGAGAAGAAAGCCGAGGAGCAACGCGAAAAAACCGAACAATAACTATCAACAACAATAACACCAATCATCACTACAATGGCTACTACACTTATCAACACGGATTTCAACTTCCCGGGACAGAAAAGTGTCTATCACGGCAAAGTTCGCGATGTCTATGACATCAACGATGACATCATGGTAATGGTCGCAACCGACCGCATCTCGGCTTTCGATGTAATTCTGCCCAAAGGCATCCCCTACAAGGGACAGGTTCTCAACCAGATTGCCGCAAAATTCCTCGATGCCACAGCCGACATCGTGCCCAACTGGAAGCTCGCCACTCCCGACCCGATGGTAACCGTAGGACTAAAATGCGAAGGTTTCCGCGTCGAGATGATTATACGCGGCTACCTCACAGGAAGCGCATGGCGTGAATATCAGGCCGGATGCCGCGAACTGTGCGGAGTGAAACTACCCGACGGAATGCGCGAAAACGAGCGTTTCCCCGAACCCATCATCACCCCCACCACCAAGGCCGAAGCCGGTCACGACGAAAACATCTCACGCGAAGAGATCATAGCACAAGGCATCGTCGACAAGGACGACTACGAACTGATGGAGCGTTACACCCGCGCACTGTTCCGCCGCGGAAGCGAAATGGCAGCCGAGAAGGGACTGATACTCGTCGACACGAAATATGAATTTGGCAAGCGTGACGGAAAGGTCTACCTGATCGACGAAATCCACACTCCCGATTCATCACGTTACTTCTATGCCGACGGCTACGAGGAGCGCTTTGAGAAGGGCGAACCCCAGCGTCAGCTCTCCAAGGAGTTTGTGCGTCAGTGGCTCATCGAACACGGATTCATGGGCAAGGCCGGCCAGGCAGTTCCCGAAATGACCGACGCCTATTGCGAATCGGTAAGCGAACGCTACATCGAGCTTTACGAGCACATCACCGGCGAGCGTTTCGTAAAGAGCGACGAGCACGACCTTGCCGCACGCATTGAGCGCAATGTCACTCAGTGGCTTGAAAACCGCAAGTAAAAATATACGACTAAGAATAACCGATGGAAGTCAAAGCCGAAAAGATCAACCCTTACGACAACGAGCGGAGCAAGACTCAGCAGGTCAAGGAGATGTTTGACAGCATCGCCCCGGCCTACGATTTCATGAACCGCATGATGACCTTCGGAATCGACAAGCTGTGGCGTGCCCGCGCAGTGAAAATGCTGCGCAGGCACTCGCCGCGCTTAATACTCGATGTAGCCACCGGCACAGGCGACCTCGCCCTGCTACTGCATCGCAAACTCAATCCGCATCAGCTCACCGGAATCGACCTGAGCCCCAATATGATCGCACGGGCACAAGCCAAGGCAGTCGATGCGGGAATAGCCCATAAGGTCAGCTTCATGACAGGCGACTGCCTCGCACTGCCTTTCGGAGCCGAAACATTCGACTGCATCACCGTTGCCTACGGAGTGCGCAACTTCGAGCATCTCGACACAGGCTACCGCGAAATGTACCGCGTGCTGCAACCCGGAGCGGTGCTGTGTGTCATCGAGCTGTCGACACCCACCTCGCCAATCGTCAAGCCACTCTACAACTTCTACACACGACGCATAATCCCGACAATAGGCCGACTCGTTTCACACGACGTGCGCGCCTACAGCTATCTTCCCGAAAGCATAGCCGCAGTGCCGCAGGGCAACGCCATGCTTGAGCTGCTCCGCGAGGCCGGATTCAGCCAATGCACCTTCACCCCGCTCACTTTCGGCACCTGCACCATCTACATGGCCATAAAGTAGAGCAATTATCAACACGTTTTTCTCTAAAACGATGGCAAAAGGATGCGTATATTTCATAATATCGCTCTTTTTGCTTATTTTTGTACTACCAATTCATCACTTTAATTCCCGATTCTAAAATGAAGGCTCTTTTGTCATATCGTTTCAACGCTATCATCTTCATTTTTCTCTCGATAGCCCTACTGTCATCCAATGCTAACGCCCAGACGGTCGAACCTGCCGACCCAAGCTTGCTTGAACTGCTCGGAGTTCCTGTCGAAGAGGACGAAGACGAGTACTACTACGAGGACGAGGGTGAAGGTTATGATGATTTCGGTCCGTTCTTCGACCTTGTAGCCGACACCGTGCCCGACTCGGTGCCCGAATACATCCCCTTGAAACTTCTTCCACCCACAACTCTTCCCGTAACGGCGTTCATGCCCGTAGTATTCGACTATGTTGAATACACCGACACCGTATCTCCGCTGAATCCCGAGCGATACATCGAAACCGACAATCCCGCAATGAACCGCATGATGCAGGAGGGCAACCGCATACGCCGCTACCGCCAGCTGAAGCAACGTTACATGATCGACTATGCGCCGCAGGTAAGATACAACATCAACACCCTGCCTGAGCCACCTAAACAGTATGTAGCCACTGTCGACCCCTCGAAATCGACCATAACAATATCGGAAGTGCTTGTCAACAAGGATGACCTTGAGGCGGCAGCCGCATCCCTGGATGTAAAGCCCAAGAACTGGCTCCACACTTTCAACGGACTCCTGCAATTCTCGCAAGCCTACGTGAGCCCCAACTGGTATCAGGGCGGCAACAACAACGTGAACATGATAGCCAACTTCCGCTGGAACGTAAAACTTAACCAAAAGTTCCATCCCAACCTAATGGCTGAAGCCACCACCCAATATAAACTGGCAATATCCAGCGCGCCTCAGGACAGCATGCGCTCCTACATGATAAGCGAGGATCTGTTCCAGTTCAACGGCACATTCGGTGTGCGTGCGTTCAAGCACTGGTTCTACTCGATGAACACATCATTCAAGACACAGTTCCTTAAGAACTATGCGCCCAACACCGACAAGCTGCGTGCGGCGTTCATGTCACCCGGTGAGCTCAACTTCGGTATCGGTATGACCTACAACTTCACCAACCCCAAAAAGACATTCAAAATCGATGCCTCCATATCGCCGCTCTCCTACAACATGAAGATATGCACCCATCCGGGAATGAAGGAAACATCGTTTGGCATACGCGAAGGCCGCCACACCGTGAGCGAGGTCGGTAGCAACGCTGAGGTGAAGATGACATGGAACATCCTTTGGAACATAACCTACAACTCGCGCTTCTTCCTGTTTACCGACTATGACTATGTTCAGAGCGACTGGGAGAACACGATTAACTTCTCGATCAACCGCTACCTTTCGACCCAGATTTACGTGCACATGCGTTACGACTCAAGCACTCCGCGTGTCGATGGCTCATCATGGCACAAGTGGCAGTTGAAGGAGATACTCAGCTTCGGCTTCCAGTATCAGTTCAAGACCATCTGACAGCAATGAGGCTTCGGGCCTCATTGCACCACTCTCCCCTACTCCCCCTCTCTTTATCACATACACCATGCAACTTCCTCGCCTCCTCGCATTGTCGCTGCTCACAGCATCGTTATCGATTGCCGCAGCCGACCACATCGACACCCTGCCGCAGGTGTCGCAGACTCTTTCGGGCTACGCCGACATCGACAGCATCAAGCGACGGCTGACATCGCTTCCGCTGCACATCATCGAAGGAATATGGCAATTTCCCGCCGACGGAGCCACAGTAGTAATCGAACGCTTCAACCCCGACAATACTCGCGATGACGGAGCCGCACGTTACCGCATCGTCATCCTGCGCTCGCCTCAACGGTCGATGATGCCCGGCACCGTAATGGGCTATCTGTCACCATCGGCCAAGCGAGGCGTGTACACGGCAAAGATATATACAGCCGGCGACGGAGGGTCGACGCTTATAAGACCCAAGCGGTTCACGCTCACGCTCAACGACGACGGCCACCTGAGTTTTCGCCGACACCGCTCAAGCGTATATGTCAATGTATGGCGGCTTTTGCCCTATGTATCGAGGCTCGGAGTGCGTGTGCGCAACGACAATCCGCAGGAGCTTGACGGATGTCTTCGCCTGTTTCCCACTCCGGTTTCAGGCCCTGTCGAACCACGTTATCTATAACCTGCCATGCTTCGCGTCATCGTCACATCACTAATGGTGCTTGCCGTCACATCGGTTGCCGCTCCCGACACCCGCACAACACGCAAGAAACTCGTAAAGGCGGAACAGGATGTCACAGCCGTAACTGAAAGCACAACCTTGTCGCCCGACAGCATCACGATAGCCGACTACGACAAGCCTCTGCGTTCCAACTACGAAACTATCTTCGTCACCAACCGGCATCAGCGCAAGCTCGTTCAGATAACCATCAACATCGACTACATCGACATGAACGGCTCGCAACTGCACAGCCGAAGCGTGACCGTGGAGTGCGACATTCCGCCCGGGACCACGCGACAGCTTCAAATGAGAGCATGGGACCGACAGAAAGCATTCTATCACCACACCACACGCAGCAAGCCGCGCTCGCCTCATGCACGCCCCTACAAAGTCGTCGTCACACCCGTGTCGGCACTCCTCTTGTGACGCGCAATCTTGAACGTTACGTGCTTTCAGTTTTCATGGATTTGTATTACCTTTGCAGGGATAACAATTTAGCACGACCACAGCGATGAAGTACTTTCTTTCAGCCGGTGAGGCCTCCGGCGACATACATGCGGCCGAGTTGATTGCCGCAATAAAGCGAATCGACCCCAAGGCCGATTTCATCTTTCTCGGAGGCGACCTCATGGCCCGCGAGGCGGGAAACGCACCGTTCATCCACTATCGCGAAATGGCCTACATGGGGTTCAGCGAAGTCCTGCGACATCTGCCGCAAGTGCTTTCCAACCTGCGTCGTGCCAAGGAGCAACTGAAAGCCGAGCATCCCGACGCACTCATCCTGGTAGACTACCCCAGCTTCAACCTTAAGCTTGCACGCTACGCCCACGACATGGGGGTAAAGGTGTACTACTACATTTCGCCCAAGGTGTGGGCATGGAAAGAGCATCGCGTGCGCGACATAAAGCGTTATGTCGACCGCGTGTTTGCCATCTTCCCCTTTGAAGTCGGCTTCTACAAGTCACGCCACGACTACGATGTCACCTACGTGGGCAATCCGTCGGTCGAGGAGGTGGCTCACCGCAAGACCAACCTCCCGTCACGCGAGGAGTTCCTTAAACGCCACAACCTGCCCGACCGTCCCATAATAGCGCTCGTGCCGGGAAGCCGCCGAAGCGAAATCAAGAACAACCTGTCGGTGATGCAGGCGGCCGCCGACATGTATCCCGACTACATGCCCGTAGTGGCAAGCGCACCGGGCATCGACCTGTCGTACTACGGCTACTACATCGACCCGGGAACATCCATCGTGAACAACGCGACATTTGACCTGATGCACTTCGCCGAAGCCGCTCTCGTTACATCGGGCACCGCCACCCTTGAGTGTGCGTTGCTGAATACCCCGCAAGTGGTGTGCTACCGCGCCAATGGAGTAAAGCTCTCCTACAAAATCATGGAGAAGATACTGAAAGTTCCCTACGTGTCACTTCCCAATCTGATAGCCGACGCACCGATTGTGCCTGAAATGCTCGTACACCTGTGTACCCCAAAACTCGTGGGTCGCGAGCTGGGCAACATACTTCCCGGCCGACCGGGTCACGACAACCAGCTTGAAGGCTACCGACGCATGAGGGAGATTCTCGGCAACTCCGATGCAGCGCAACGCACAGCCCGCATAATAGTCGAGGAAAACTCTTTAGAAAAAAAAGAATCAGAAAGGAAATGAAACTACCCCATATACCTGCAAAAGAAGAGAGCCCGGTGAGGGTGCTTATGGTGTGCCTCGGCAATATATGCCGCTCCCCGGCCGCCGAAGGCATCCTGCGCTCTATCGTAAGCTCGCACAACGACGACAACGACTGGGTGATTGACTCGGCCGGAACCTACGGCGGACATTCGGGCGACCTGCCCGACCGCCGAATGCGTATACACGCCACCCGCCGAGGCTACGATCTCACCCACCGCGCACGCAGGTTCACACCAAGCGACTTCAGCGACTTCGACCTGATAATACCGATGGACTCGGCCAATGAACGCAATCTGCGCTCCATGGCTCCCACCCTCGACGACGAAGCCAAGATAGTCCCCATGATGGAATTTGTGAGAATGGCCACCCGCTATGACCACGTGCCCGACCCCTACTACGAGGGAGCCGAGGGCTTTGAACTCGTGCTCGACCTGCTTGAGGACGGATGCCGAAACCTCTACGACGACATAACGGCGATGCGCAACGACACATCGCGATAACGACAAACCCAATCACACAACAACGGCAATGGAAAAAACATCAGGCAATCTAAAGGCACTCGCCACCCGACCCATCGGACGTCTGCTATGGGAATACAGTCTGCCCGCGGTAGTGGGCATGGTGGTCATGTCGCTTTACAATGTCGTCGACCGCATATTCATAGGGCGCGGCGTGGGTGCCGATGCCATTGCGGGACTCGCCATAACATTTCCCGTGACCAATGTGTGCACCGCCATAGGCGTGCTCATCGGAGCCGGTGCCGCCGCAAGAGTGTCGATAATGCTCGGACAGAAGGACTACCGGGGTGCCCAGCTTGTGCTCGGCAACTCGCTCGTGCTGATACTCATAAACGCCGTTATCTACCTGACATTCTTCGCTATATTCATCGACGACATTCTCATGGCATTCGGAGCATCGGCCAACACGCTTCCCTACGCCCGCGATTTCATCGTCTATCTCTTTCCCGGCATGCTGGTCATGAATGTCATGTACAGCCTCAACAATGTCATGCGAGCCTCGGGCTATCCGCAGCAGGCCATGATAACGATGTTTATCGGTGCCGGGTGCAATGTAATCCTGGCTCCCATCTTCATATTCGTCCTGAAAATGGGCATAAAAGGAGCAGCGATAGCCACCGACATATCGATGACCATCGGCATGGTGTTTGTGCTCTATCACTTCTTCAAGCCCACATCGACGGTGCGCTTCACCCGGGGCATATACCGCCTGCGCTGGCACATAATATGGTCGATCGTCGCCATCGGTGCGGCTCCGAGCATCGTCAACTTCACGAGCTCGGCCATAAACATAATCATCAACCGCACCCTCTACGCCTACGGCGGCGACATAGCCATAGGGGCGGTGGGCATCTTCACGACCTACACCTCGCTCCTGTGCATGGTAGTGGTGGGAATATGCCAGGGCGTACAGCCCATACTCGGCTACAACTACGGAGCCGGACTGCGCCACCGACTCAAACGCGCATTCTGGCTCTCGACACTCGCCGGCACCGTGGTCACCTCGACAGGAGCCGCAGTGGGAATACTGTTCCCCGACATCATAGCAATGGCCTTCACGACCGACAGCGAGCTAATAGCCGCCACAGTCAACTCGCTGCACATATCACTGCTTGCATTCTGGGTCGTAGGCTTCCAGATTGTTTCGACAACCCTGTTCCAGTCAATAGGCAAAGCCGGAAAATCGATATTCCTGAGCCTTATACGCCAGGTGATTTTCCTTATACCGCTGTTGCTGACACTGCCCCGCATGTACGGGCTCAACGGCGTGTGGGCATCATTCCCCACCTCCGACCTCTTTGCCACGGTAGTAACCATAATGATGGTCGCATGGCAATTCAGGACGCTGTCACGCGAAAACCGGCTCAATCCCACAGCACAAATATAAATCACCGATTATGAAAATAACAAAACTTCTGCTATCAGCAATTGTCGCCATGTCGTGCTGCACATTGACAGCTCAGGACTTCGACACCTTCTTCAACAACAAGACCCTGCGCCTCGACTACATATTCGGAGCCGACACAAAGGGATGCCATGTTATGCTCGACAAGCAGGCCGTACTGCCCGAATGGAGCGGCCGCCGACATCGCCTGAAAGAGCTTCCGCTTGCCGGAAACGGACAGATAACCGTGCGCGACGAGGCCACCGGCGACACCATCTACCGCCACTCATTCTCATCGCTGTTCAATGAATGGCTGTCGACCGAGGAGGCATCGACAACCCCCAAAGCCTTTCAGAACACCTATCTTGTGCCCCTGCCCAAGGCTCCCGCATTAATCGACATAGCATTGCTCAACAACCGCCACGACACAATCGCCTCGATGACTCACCGTTATCGCGCCGACGATGAACTGATTGCGGTGAAAGGCATCACCAACGTAACACCTCACCGCTATATCCACCGCAGCTCGCACCCTGAAAAGGCAATCGATGTGGCCATCCTGGCCGAGGGCTACACCACCGCCGAGATGGACAGCTTCTACCATCACGCAGCCGTGGCCGTGGAGTCGATCCTGAAACACGAGCCCTTCAAGTCGCGTGCCGACGACTTCAACTTCGTGGCCGTGGCTTCGCCCTCAATCGACAGCGGCGTAAGCGTACCGCGACTCGGCGACTGGAAAAAGACAGCGTTCTCCTCACATTTCAGCACATTCTACTCCGACCGCTACCTCACCACCGGCAATCTGCAGGATGTACACGACGCTCTCGCAGGAATACCCTACGAACACATAATAATACTCGCCAACACGCCCGAATACGGCGGCGGTGGCATATACAACTCCTACACCCTCACCACAGCCCGCCACCGCGACTTCAGGCCCGTGGTAGTGCATGAATTCGGCCACAGCTTCGGCGGACTTGCCGACGAATACTTCTACGAGAACGACATCATGGACGAATCATATCCGCTCGACATAGAGCCGTGGGAGCCCAACATCACAACCCTCGTCGATTTTCCGTCAAAATGGCAGTCGATAGTGCCCGAAGGCACACCCGTGCCCACCGATCCCAAAAATGCCGACAAATATCCCGTGGGTGTATATGAAGGCGGAGGCTACGTGTTCAAGGGCGTCTACCGTCCGGCCGACCAATGCCGCATGCGCAACAACACCTGGCCGGCATTCTGCCCCGCTTGCCAACGCGCGTTAAGCCTGCTCATCGACTTCTATACGAAATAAACCTCAAGGTCAACACGACGGCCGCCACCGTAGCGACAAACACGGCAATCCACTTGATGTTACGTGACGCTTCGGCCTTGCCGTCGACAACAACAGTCGACACAACACTGTCGGCCCGAGCAACAAGAGTGGTGTCATGCACCGCTCTTGTTTTATATATGAGCCTGTAGCTGCGTTCACGCACAGTGTCGCCGCTCCTGTCGACAATGATGCTGTCGCGGGCATATATCGTGTCGACCGACACGCTTCCCCTCAAAAGCATATCGCTCTTCACCGACTCCGAAGGCAAATAGACCATACGCGTGCATCCGCACAAAATAAAGCCCGCCAATATAACCGCTTTGATATTCATAATTACTCCTCCTTTTTCGGCAAAGATAGCGAGCGGGAAGCCCCGATTTCACCCCATAATGTCGCGAAGCTCACTTTGCGGGTAAAAAAAAGCGGTCGCCTCGTGACAATCACGCGACGACCGCAACTATTTTGGTTATAAGGGAAATCTACTTAGCCGATTTCTTGCGCCAAAGGTTGGTCATATCCTCAAGAGTCTTACCCTTGGTTTCAGGAACAAGCTTGTAAACGAATATGGCGGCAACGACGCAGATAACGCCGTAGAGCGCATAGGCAAACATGTGACCGAACTTATCGCCCATCTCGCCAAGACGCATATTGTACATGGGCACAAACGTACTCGACACGATGAAGTTGAATATCCACTGGAATGCAACGGCGACAGCCACAGCCGCACCACGGATGGTGTTGGGGAATATCTCGGCGATAAGCACCCAGCATATCGGGCCCCAAGAGAACATGAACGAAGCCGAATAAACCATGATGCTGACAACGGGAACGATGGGAGGAACGGTGACAAGGTTGGATATAGCCACACCGAATGCACCGACAGCCATGCCGATAGAACCCCAGATCAACAACGGCTTGCGGCCGAGCTTCTCAACGGTGAACACAGCCACAAGTGTGAACGAGATGTTGACGATACCCATGATGACGGTCTGCACCATGGGGTCGCCCATGTGCATTGAGTCGAATATGCGCGGTGCATAGTAGAGCACGGCGTTTATACCCACTGCCTGCTGGAAAACCGACAACATAACGCCGACAAATATCACCATCACGCCAAATGAGAAGAGGCGTTCGCTCTTGACCTCGACGGTCGACTTGATGTCAGCAAGAATCTCGCGGGCCTTGGTGATGCCGTTGATGCGTGCAAGCACCTCAAGGGCGCGGCTGTCACGGCCAACAAGCGCAAGATAACGCGGTGACTCGGGAACCAAGAAAACAAGCACGGTAAACACTGCGGCAACAAATGCCTCGCTACCGAACATGTAACGCCATCCTGTCATGATGGTCCATGCGTCGGATGTGGGAAGCACGTAGTAGATGTTTTCGGCAGTCTTCTCGATGATGGGGTTGGTGTGCTCGCCAAGAATCATGAAGTTGACGAAGTAAACCACAAGCTGACCGAAGATGATTGCAAACTGGTTCCACGACACGAGCGTACCGCGGATGTTTGACGGAGCCACCTCGGCAATATACATGGGGCAGATGGCCGAAGCAAGACCCACACCCACACCGCCGATGATGCGGTAGATGTTGAATGCGATAAGGAGGTTGAAATCGGGCTTACCGTGCTCGAAGAAGAGGAATTCGGGATAGTAGGAGCCGAGAGCCGAAACAAAGAAGAAAAATCCGGCGATAATCAACGACTTCTTGCGGCCGAATCGAGTAGCGAAGAAACCAGACAAAGCACTACCCAAAATACATCCGAGCAGCGCGCTTGACGATGTTATACCGTGAATCACATCGGTATAGACGAAATCCTTGGCTCCGAGGAAGAAAGCCTGAAGACCCTTCTCGGCACCCGATATCACAGCGGTGTCGTAACCGAAGAGCAGGCCACCGAGCACGGCGACAAGGACTATGGAAAACAGATATGTTTTACTGCCTTTTTCTTGGTAATTCATAATTAATAAAGTTAAGTTTATTATTAAAGTTTGGTTTTATCTAATTTTTTCCGGAAAGAGCACTTCGGCGGCGGCATTACCCATCGCCTTATAGCCTGCGGCGTTAGGATGAAGTCCGTCAAAATTATAATCGGGATTCAATCTCAAAGGATTGGCGGGATCAGCAAGCACGGCATCGAAATCGATCACGCCGTCAAACTTTCCGCATGTGCGTATCCACTCATTCACCGCCTGGCGGGTAGCCTCATGGAAGTATGACCAATAATCGGTGTTGCCAATCTGTGAGATTGTGCCGCCATACACTTTAAGGCCCTTTGAACGCGCCTTTTCGATAAACGAAGTGTAGGCCTCGATCAGCTCGGCGGCTGTCTTCTCGGCGTGACGGCTTCCGCCTATGTCGTTTATGCCTTCATAGATCACGATTCCGGTCAATCCGTTCTGCCCCATTATGTCACGGTCGAAACGCTTCACTGCAGGCTCGCTGATTCCTCCGCGAAGCACACAGTTGGCGCCTATTCCAAGATTCAATACGGCCACTTCTCCATTAAGAGCCTCAGCACACACATCGGTCCAGCGGTTCTGCTTGTCAGTTGTCGTGCCGCGTCCGTCGGTTATCGAGTTACCGAGCACCGCGATGCACTCCTTGCCGTCGGCCATCACCTCAAGGGCGCATATATTGTACCAGTGTTCAAGCTTTTCAGCGGGGACAAACTCCTTATTAGGCTTGGAGAGGCCTTCCATGATGTAGGATGTGGTGCGTGAACCGCGATGTGAAGTAGCGTGCTCGGGAGTCTTGTCTCCGTAGTTGATGGTTATCGACAACAGCTGCAGCGGCTTGAGGTCATACTTGACGGCATCGCTGTAGACCGAGCCGTGAGGCTCTATCGTCACGCTCTCCTTTCCGTCAAATTTAAGGTAACGCACCGTGCGGGGATTAATCTTCTCGCCTTCGGCTGCATCGGCTATGTAGACCGAGCGAATCTCAACCGGCTCGTCGCTGAATTCATTCGACAGCTTAAGACGAAGTTCGTCACCGCCCACCGACACGTGAATCACCTGTCGGAGCGCATTTCCGGTAAGCGTCATCGTCTTTGGCATATCGCCCTTGCCCGTATATTCAGGAGCAGTAGCCCATGTACCCGTCCACTTTGAAGCGGCTGACAGCGAAACGGTGAGCAACAGGCCCGTTATAAACAAAAAAACTCTTTTCATATTCATAAATCTGAAGTTATCACCAATCTATGGCCCGGCACGTCCGGCTGATTGTCTAAATCACACTCCTGTCAAGCGGCCGACGGGCTGTGATCAACTCCTCGTCACGGCTCGGCAGTCATGTTCATCAAGGTTAACTATAATATAATGATTGGTCGGGGTTCATCGGCATCATGAGCCTTGACATCGGTTAAAAAGAAGAGAGTCCGACCGGGTCGTTGCACGCCGCCGGTCAGACTCTCCCTTATTCAAGCTTCAGAATATATATCTGAATTAAATGCTGATGAAGAAGGCGTCATTTAGGCATACATGGCTACGATAGCTTCATAGAGCTCCTGCTTGCCGCTGGTCTGCTTGGGTTCGCCCTGAGTCTTGGCATAAGCTACAACATCCTCAAGTGAGAGTTTGCCATCCTCAAATTCCTTACCCTTGCCGCCGTCGAATGAAGCGTAACGCTCCTTGATCATCTCCTTATAGGGAGATTCCTCAAGAACAGCAGCTGCGCTTTCAAGAGCACGAGCCATAGCGTCCATACCAGCGATGTGAGCGATGAAGATGTCCTCAAGGTCGGTAGAGTTACGACGAGTCTTAGCGTCGAAGTTGGTACCGCCGTTGCCGAGGCCGCCGTTGCGGATGATCTGCATCATGGCCTGAGTGAGCTCGAAGTTGTCGATGGGGAACTGGTCGGTATCCCAGCCGTTCTGATAGTCACCACGGTTAGCGTCGATTGAACCGAGCATGCCGTTGTCAACAGCCACTGCAAGTTCGTGCTCGAATGTGTGACCTGCGAGAGTAGCGTGGTTAACCTCGATGTTCACCTTGAAGTCCTTGTCAAGACCGTGAGCCTTCAGGAAGCCGATTACAGTTTCAGTGTCGACATCATACTGATGCTTTGAGGGTTCCATGGGCTTGGGCTCGATGAGGAATGTTCCGGTGAAGCCCTTTGAACGAGCGTAGTCGCGAGCGATGCGGAGCATAGTTGCGAGATGCTCTTTTTCACGCTTCTGGTCAGTGTTGAGAAGGCTCATGTAACCTTCGCGGCCACCCCAGAACACATAGTTTGTACCACCGAGGGCGATAGTTGCGTCGATAGCGTTCTTGATCTGAACTGCAGCGCGAGCTACTACGTCAAAGTCGGGGTTGGTAGCAGCACCGTTCATGTAACGGCCGTTACCGAATACGTTGGCAGTACCCCAAAGGTTCTTGATGCCTGTCTGAGCCATCTTTTCCTTCAGGTAGTTGGTGATTTCAACCATGCGGGCTTCGTAGTCGGCGATGTCTTCGCCAAGGTCACCGATAAGGTCGGTATCGTGGAAACAGAAATATTCGATTCCGAGCTTCTGCATGATTTCAAAACCAGCATCAGCCTTCTGCTTTGCAACTGTCATGGCATCGCCTTCGTTCCAGGGGAACTTCTTGGTGCCGCCACCGAACTGGTCGCCGCCTTCAGCGCAAAGTGTGTGCCACCATGCCATGGCAAACTTCAACCAATCCTTCATTTTCTTACCGAGCACTACCTTCTCAGCATCGTAGTAACGATAGGCGAGAGGATTCTTGCTGTCCTTACCTTCAAACTTAATTTTACCGATCTCGGGAAAATACTCTTTTGTTGCCATAATAGAATTTGTTTAAAAAGTTTCTTTTAGTTTTTATGTAATAGTGATTATTTGTTCAAGATGGTTTCAAGGCGCTGCTTCCACAATCCGTAGGCGTCGCGATAGGCCTGACGGTCGGCTTCCTTGGGCTCGATAACCTCGATGCGGTCGAGTGTTGCAAAAGCCTCGTTGTTGTCCTTGTAGATTCCGGCACCTATGCCTGCGCCCTTGGCTGCGCCTACCGAACCGTCGGTGTCAAACAGCTCTATGGTGGCACCGCTCACACCGGCAAGTGTTTCGCGGAAGAGCGGGCTGAGGAACATGTTGGCGTGTCCGGCGTGAATCTTCTTCACATCCATTCCCATCTGCTCCATTATCTCGATTCCGTACTGGAACGAGAATACGATACCCTCCTGGGCTGCTCGCACGATGTGCTGCTTGCCATGCTTCAGGAAGTTTACACCGTGAATCGAGCTGCCGATTTCACGATTCTTAAGCACGCGCTCGGCTCCGTTGCCGAAGGGGAGTATGCTCACGCCTTCGCTTCCTATGGGAGCCTGTGCGGCAAGGTCGTTCATGGCCGGATAGCTGATGCCTTCGGGAGCCACGGTGCGCTTAATCCAGGAGTTAAGGATGCCGGTGCCGTTGATGCACAGCAATATGCCGAGGCGTGTCTGCTCATTGGTGTGATTGACATGAGCGAATGTGTTGACACGCGACTTGGGATCATAGTTTATCTCGCCGTTTACACCGTAAACAACGCCCGAGGTTCCTGCGGTAGAGGCGATTTCACCGGGGTTGAATACGTTAAGCGACAAAGCGTTGTTGGGCTGGTCGCCGGCACGGTAGCACACCGGAGTACCCTCGGCAAGACCGAGTTCGGCGGCTGCATGGGCGGTAACCTGACCCTGTACCGAGAATGTGGGCACGATTTCGGGTATTATCGAGCTGCTGAATCCGAGATACTCCATGAGGAAGTCGGCTATCCGGCCGTTCTTGAAGTCCCAGAACATACCTTCGGAAAGTCCCGATACGGTAGTGCACACACGGTCGGTGAGCTTCATTGCTATATAATCGCCGGGAAGCATGATTTTGTCGATGCGCTCAAACACCTCGGGCTCGTTGTCCTTCACCCATTTGAGCTTGGTGGCGGTGAAGTTGCCGGGAGAGTTGAGGAGGTGGCTCAGGCACTTTTCATGACCGAGCTCGTCAAATGCCTTCTCGCCGTAGGGAACTCCGCGGGAGTCACACCATATAATGGCGGGACGAAGCACATTGTGGTCACGGTCGATGCACACAAGTCCATGCATCTGATAGGAGATTCCGATTGCCTTTATGTCGGCCGGATTCACCTTTGACTCGGCAAGCACTGCGGCTGTCGACTGCTTCAGGTGTTCCCACCACTGCTCGGGGCGCTGCTCGGCCCAACCTTGCTTAACTGCAATAATCTCGGCCTCCGACTTGGGGAATAAAGCCGATGAAACACACTTTCCTGTTTCGGCATTAACGATGCTCGCTTTTACCGACGAGCTGCCTATATCATATCCTAATAAGTACATAGCTTATATAATTGGTTATCGTCTGTTCTTATTATATATCTTTCGGTCAAATTTGTAGTAACGCGCCGCACGATGAGCCACGCCCTGCTGCCTCTCCTCAAGAGGCACCACATAGTCCATCATTGCTATTTTCTTGTGGAAGTTGCGCACATCGATCGCATGGCCGTAGATAAGCTCAAACATTGTGCGCAATTGCGATGCGGTGAATTTTCGGGGCAACAGGTCAAAGAGCATCACCGGATTCACCTCGGCCGCATCCCTGATGCGATGCATCGCCTCGGCGAGAATGAGGTTATGGTCAAATGCCAGGCGCTTGACATCGTTCAACGGCACCCAACCGGCCTTGTGGGCATCAAGCGACTTGTCGATTGCGCGGTCGATTTTCACAAGCGCGAGATAGGAGATGGTAACTATACGCTCTACATGGGCCTGCTGTGCACGCTCGAGCCAATGCACATCCTTGGGATCGCTTGTCCTGTTCTTCGATCCGTAGGCACGGAATTGCATCAGCTTGATGTTTTTGACGCCTGTAAGTTCATTAAGCACTCTCATAGCGGCCCCGTCAAGATCCTCATCCTGATAGATGAGGCTTCCGGGAAGTTTCATGTCGTGATAAGCGAGCCCGTCTTCTTCGCCGTGACGGTTAACGAGGAGCACTTTCAATTGTGTTCCGTCAAATCCTATCACAACGCAGTCGACAGATATGTGATTATTGGCTAATGGAGGATAAATTACTTCACCTTGCATAGATTCCATATATATTTCCGACACAAAAGTAACGATATTTTATGAATATGCAACATTCAATTTTATGTTGTAAAACATTGTTTATAGCCTCAGTAGTTATCTTACTTTATACAATATCATTTTCATGGGTTAATGTAATAACTACAATATGTATTTCTGTAGAATCGCGACAGTCCTAATTGTAATAAGTACAATAAGCCAAAACTCCGCGAAATAAGGCACAATAGTGAGTTGGCAAGTAGCGGTTGACACAGAACCTTATTGTAGATTTACATCACACCGATTCAAGGCGGCTCAACATAACGCAGAGCCAAAGTTAAATATTGTTAACCAAATTAATGGGTTTATATCGCACATCATCCCGACGCGACATCATCTTTTTCACGCGCGTTTGCTGTGTATTGTGAAAGGTTTTGTAAATTTGCACAATAAATAGCCAAATCGCTCACAGTGACTTACAATATCGACAATCAGGCATTGATGGCGTTGACGCTTTCCTGCCTGGCCGCAGCTACAGCAATAGCAATACTCATCATATATGCACGACGCATAATACTTGTCGTACGCAACGCGCGTCGACAAGCCGACGACACCAATCAGGTTTTCGGGCTTTCCCCGGCATCCATCATCGTATATGCCTATGAAAATCCCGACGGAGTGGCCGCGCTGCTCCCCTCGCTGCTGTCGCAGGACTACGACGGCGGCTTTGAGGTGATAGTCGTCAACGACGGCAACGACGAGGCCACCGACTCACTGCTGCGCGAACTTGAAGCGACTCACAAGAATCTATATCACACATTCACGCCTCATGACACCCGCAACGTGTCGCGCAAGAAACTTGCGATAACGCTCGGCATCAAGGCGGCCCGGTATGAATCGATAGTGCTCGTAACAGCCGACAGCCGCATAACATCGCAACGATGGCTCGAAAAGATGGCTCGTCACTTCAACGACCCCGAGAAAGACATCGTGATAGGCTACGCATTTCCCGACCTCGACAACGTGGCCAACACCCCGTCGCGTAGCGAAGTCCACGACTGGCTCATCGACATAGTGCATTATCTGGCAGCTGCACTCGACGGACACACCTATCGAGGCGACGGCGACAATCTCGCCTACCGTCGCAGCCTGTTTTTCAAGAACAAGGGATTCTCTCAGTCGCTCAATCTCAGCTATGGCGACGATGACGTGTTTATCCATCAGTGTTCCACTCCGCGCAACGTTGCGGTGGAGCTGTCGCGCGAGAGTCATGTAAGCACATCGTTTGCCAATCCGCGAGAAGCGATGAAGCGCAAAAAACTGCAATACACCTTCACATCATCACACGCCGGCAAGTGGCAGCACCGCCTTTACGGATTCTGCCTTGCGCTGTTGTGGGTGTGGCTGCTGCTCACTGCGGCATCGATCGCCATCGCCCCTCGCAACATCATTGTAATAAGCTCCAACATAGTAGTGGCTCTTCTGTTATGGGTTCCGCTCATAGCCTCGTGGAACAGTGCGTCACGCGCGCTCGGAGGACACCGGTTCTTCTTCTCCGTGCCGTTGGCTCTGCTGTGGCGTCCGATACGCAACATCATCTATTATATAAAGAGTCACCGCGCCCACAGCGGACAGTATGCCTGGCAAACCCTCGGGCCCTCCAACTGGTCGAAACTGACCGACGACATAGCAAAATAAACGTACCTCATGTTACGTTATCTCAATAAGGCCACACAATGTGACGCCTTGTCGAGCAATCATCACTCTTCATCGATATGAGAACAATTCTACACATAATTATATTGTCAGCGGCATTGATGCTGACGGCATGTAACGCGCCAAAATCGTCATTGACCTATTTCGAGGACCTGAGCGGCACGCAATCGGGCACTCTTCCATCGACCGACTATGAGATAAAGCTCCGCCCCGATGACGAACTGCTCATAACCGTGACATCGCTCGTGCCCGAAGCTACCGCCGAATACAACCTACCGCTCTCCAATCCGGCCACGCAGAACAACATAATGACCCCGTCGCAAGGCAAGCAGCAGACCTATATCGTCGACAAAAGCGGCGACATAAAATTTCCGGGCATAGGCATGCTCCATGTCGACGGCATGACGACATCGCAACTTGCGTCATTGCTCGTAAAAAAAATCAGCGCCCAAGTAGAGGACCCCTATGTAAAAGTAGTGCTTGTCAACTTCCGCATCAATGTGATGGGCGAGGTCAACCGCCCGGGTTCGATAGATGTGAACCGCGAGCGATACTCGATACTCGATGCGCTTGCCGATGCCGGCGACCTGACACAATACGGTGAACGTGACAATATACTGCTCGTGCGCGAGGAAAATGACGGAACAAAGACATTCCATCACCTCAACCTCAACGACTCGGAACTCTTGTCGTCGCCTTACTTCTATCTGCAACAGAACGATGTAGTGTGTGTGAATCCCAACAAGATTCGCAAGGACAATTCAAAGTACAACCAGAACAACGCCTTCAAGCTATCGGTCGTATCGGCCGTCACAGGAGCATGCTCGGTGATAGCGTCACTGATAATCGCCCTTGTAATACGCTAACTAAAACGCATCCATCCCCATGAAGCCTGACAATCCCGTATACAAAAAGCGTGACAACCGCATTGAGATAGCCGACCTCATCAGCCTATATCGCTCCAAGTGGCCGGCATTCCTTATTTCAATCGCGGCATGTCTTGCATTGGCTGTACTATACATATACATCAAAGCTCCAGTTTATGAGATTCAGGCCAATATCCTCATAACCGACGATGACAAGACATCTGACTTAATGCGCTCAATAAGCATGGCCGACATGTTTGTCAACAACACATCGGTCGACGAGGAGATGTCGATACTAAATTCACACTCGCTATTTCGCAACGTGACCGAAAAGCTCGGATGCAACATTACCTACACGGTAAAGAACAATCTGATAAAACGGACGACGAAGTACTCCGGCTCACCGGTGAAGCTAACGCCTCCAGCCGGGATAGCCGACACGCTTCGCAGCTCACTGAAGTTCAAGCTGAGAGCCGACAAGGAGGGCCTGGTCAGCGTCACGGCACGCAACAGCCGCAATAAGGTAGTAGGCGAAGTCAAGGACAAGAGATTTCCCGTAACCTTGCCTACGCCCTACGGCGACTTCATCCTGTCGACAACCGACAAATATGAAAAGGATCGGAGTCTGTCGATGCAGATAGGATTCTGCGGATATGACCTTGCGGCGGAGCGGCTACAGAAAGAGGTGATGTGCTACATCCCCAACAAGAAGGCCGATGTGATAACCGTTGCTCTCAACAGCACCGACATAAACTACGCCAAGAGCGTGGTCAACGCTATCGTCGACCAATATAACGCGCGCGGCATCGAGGAGAACCAACGGAAGGCACAACAGACAGCCGACTTCATCGACAAGAGGCTCGTCGACATTTCAAAGGAGCTGAACGATGCCGAAAGCGACATCGAGCAGTACAAGCAGTCGCACGACATTGTAGATGTGGAAGTAGAAACCAAATATCTCCTGACCCGGAAAGGCACACTCGAGGAGAGCCTCATTGCCGCCGAAACCGAAGTGGGCGTGCTTGAACTTACGCGTGACTTCATAGCCGACCCCGCCAACCGTTTCAACCTGATTCCCACCCCGCTCGGGGCCGAAGCGGCCGCCGAGGCAATAGAAGCCTATAATTCGCTGATTCTTGAACGCATCCGTCTTGAAAAGAGCGCGAAGCCGGGCAACAAGGTGCTCACGGCCCTCAACGAGCAGATCGACGCTATGCGATCCAATGTGGCCACGACGCTGGAACGTTCGATAGCGTCGGCACGCGTTACGTTGAACGAGCTCCGCGGCAAGAGCGGGGATTCGCAGTCGCGCCTCGGCGATATCCCGGCAAGGGAACGTGAGTTTGTCAACATAAAGCGTCGACAGGCCGTGAAGGAGAATCTCTACCTGTTTCTGCTCAAGGAGCGTGAGGAATCGGCACTGCGCATAGCCAACGCCGTACCCAAGGGAATGATAATCGACAAGGCCTACGCACTCTCCGACCAAGTGAACATGACACCGGCCAAAGTGCTAATCCTCGCGTTTCTGTTCGGACTCTTCATCGTGCCGCTGTGGCTCTACTTCCGCTCGCTGATACGCAACAAGATTTCTGACATCCGTGAACTGCAACGGCTCACCACCATACCCATACTCGGAGAAGTGTCGCTTGACCGCAGCGGCGACAAGATGGTCACGGCCGGCAACTCATCGTCGTCGACCGCCGAACTGTTCCGCCTGCTTAGAAGCAACCTGCAGTTCATAACCGGAGGCATCAACGCCAAAGTGCTGCTCGTTACGTCGTCGACAGCCGGCGAAGGGAAGTCGTTTGTCGCCATCAACATGGCTGCATCACTCACCATTTCGGGCAAGCGCGTGGTGCTCGTGGGAATGGACATACGCAATCCGCAGCTCACCAACTATCTCGGAGTGGCATCGGAAACCGGACTCACCACCTATCTTTCGTCGTCGCAATACACAATCGACGACATAACGGTACACCACCCCGAAGTAAAGGGACTCGACATAATAACCTCAGGCCCGGTACCGCCCAACCCGTCGGAGCTGCTCATGTCGACGCGCGTCGACAACCTGTTCAGCGAACTGCGCTCACGCTACGACTACATCATCATCGACAGCGCACCGGTAGGCATGGTAAGCGACACCTATTCGCTCGCCCGCGTAAGTGACGCTACAATCTATGTGTGCCGTGCCAACCACACGACATTCAGCGACATCGAATTTGTCAACCGACTTTATGCCGAAAAACGCCTTCCCCACATTGCGCTTGTGCTCAACGGCACCCATGTGCGCAAAGGCTACGGCTACGGTTACGGCTATGGCAAGGCATAATTCCTCTCAACGACAACCGACATGACACGCAACAGCTACAACAACCGGCGCATAGCACGCAACTCCATGTTGCTGTACTGCCGGTCGGTGGTCACGCTTGTCATCTCGCTCTACACCTCGCGCATAGTTCTGGAAGCTCTCGGATTTGAGGACTTCGGCGTGTATGCCCTGGTGGGGAGCACCGTCACGATGTTCAGCCTCTTCAGCACTTCGTTCATCTCGTCGACCCAGCGCTTCATCAACATCGCCATGGAACGTAACGGCATCGACGAACTGTCGAGAATCTTCACCGCATCGGTCAAGCTGCACCGGTTGCTCGCAGCCGGCATCCTCATCCTCTTTGAAACACTGGGACTGTGGATTGTCAACACCAAACTGAACTTCCCGCCCGAGGACATGCCGGCAGTGCATGTAGTCTATCAGCTATCGGTCGTGTCATTTCTTTTCAATGTGCTGAGCGTCCCCTATAATGCCGTCATCACCGCCAAGGAGCGCATGGGCCTCTTTGCAGCCGTCAACATAGCCGAGTCGGTAGTCAAGTTGGGGATAGCCGTCGCGCTCATGCACACATCGAGCAACCGGCTTATATTTTACGCCGCGATGCTGACTACGCTGAGCGTGGCGGTGAGAATTTTCTACGGCATCTATTGCCGATGCCACTTCAGCGAATGTCGCATGGTCAAGATAACCGACAAGCGCATATACCGCGAAATACTCGGAATATCGGGCTGGAATTTCCTCGGCTCAAGCAGTTCGATAATCACAATCGAGAGCATAGGCATCGTCCTCAACCTATTTTTCAACGTGCTCATGAACGCCGCCAAGGGGTTGGCGTCACAGATTGAGAATGTCGTGAGGTCGCTCGTTGAAAATCTGATGATGTCTATAAGGCCGCAGCTCACCCGCTCCTATGCTTCGGGCGACACAGCATTCTTCAATTCGCTCGTAAGCCGTGGCACACGTTTTGGCACCTATCTCACGCTTCTGCTGTGTCTGCCGCTGCTGTTCCGCACCTACACGCTGCTGTCGCTGTGGCTGAAATCGGTGCCGTCGTACACGGTGCCTTTTGTGCGCATCATAATGATCTACATCCTCATCATGCCCGCCTCGTCGGTACTCGACACCGTAACGCTTGCATCGGGGAGAATAAAGAGCAGCCAGATTACGCTGTCACTGTTGCAGTTGTCCAATCTGCCGCTCATGTGCCTCGCGCTATATGCAGGGCTGCCCCCCTATTGTGTCTACCTGCCGTTTATAGTAATAGGATACATATCCCTATATATCAGGTTGAAATATGCCATAGCCAACTCCACAATAACGATGAAATCGTACATGTCGGACACATTCGCGCCCATCGTCTACGTGACATTGTTCACATTGCCGTTGCCGATTGCGCTGCAGCTGTGGATATTTGACGCCGACACGATTGTCAACACATTTATAATGTGCGTCATCTTGACGCTGTCGTTATCGGCGTCGGTCTATGCATTCGGCATAACGAGAGAGGAACGTAACGTGATATTGAACCATATACGCAAACGGTCATGAACAAGACAATGAAGATAGCGATAAAACGACACATAGTCACGCCGGCGGTAAATCTGTTCTACCGCGGCCTGTTTGCCATGCGTCGACCATGCGTAAACAGCGATGCGCGTTACATGTTTGCGATATGTGCCATATTCCGCAATGAAGCGCGTTACATGCGCGAATGGATTGAATATCACTTGCTGATAGGGGTCGACCACATATTCCTCTACAACAACTTCTCGACCGACGATTTCATGTCGATACTCCAACCCTATATTGAAAAAGGAGTCGTAACGCTCACCGAATGGCCCCGTGAACACGGACAGATGGAGTGTTACATGCACTGCTCGGCCAATTTCGGCAAGTCGTGCCGATGGATTGCCTTCATCGACCTTGACGAGTACATCTGCCCCCATGAGGCAACCGACATAAAGGAGTGGATCAAGCGTTACGAAAAGTATCCCGGAGTGATATTGTACTGGCTGATGTTCGGAACTGCGGGGCGACTGCATCCCGACTCCGAGAAGACGCTTATAGAGCAGTACACCACATCATGGCAGGAGTTGCGCAACACCGGAAAACCGATATGGAACACAGCGTTTCCTCTCGAGGAGCTCTTTGTGCACTACCTCTACGGCTCCGTATCGATTTTCGGAATCAAATTCAAGGTGCCGATGGTAAATGAGTCGGGAAGCTTTGTCGTGTATCCCGACCATCATCCACTGCCGCGACACAACACTATACGCATCAACCACTACTGGAGCAAAAGCATCGAAGAGTACCACGACAAGATGGCACGCGGCTCGGCCTTTTCGGCCAAAAAGAATGAGATACGCCGCAAAGTGGATTTCTTCCTGTGGCATGAGCACCATGTGGTGAGGGACGACCGCGTCATCTTCAGGTTTCTGACCCAACTAAAGATGCGGCTTAATGGTTTAGACTTCAATTTACCGAAATGAGAGTGCTGTGGTTTTCAACAAACCCGTCGCTCTATGACGACGGATACCGGCCATTTAACAACGGCGGCGGATGGATAGGTGCGCTTGAGCGCATCGTGCGTGACATTCCCGGCATTGAACTTGCCGTGGCATTCGAGCATCCCGTCGACAACCAAAAGCGAGTACGCGACCGCGTCACCTACTTTCCCATCCGTATTGACTCACTAATCTACCGCCTCCGCAACAAAATCGAGTTCTCGCACCAGGAGCGTTACCTGATGCCGCGCTGCATGGAGATCGTCAACGACTTCAAGCCCGACATAATAGAGTGCTTCGGCAGCGAATGGTGCTTCGGTCTTATCGCCGCACTAACCGATGTGCCGGTAGTGACGCATCTGCAGGGGCTCATGGCACCATGTCACAACACGCTCTATCCGCCGCGTTACAACAGTTACACCGAAGCGGCATGGCAACTGTCACGACTGCGCCCCCACAAGGCACTGCGAGCATTGCTCGAACCGCGCAAGAGCCGTCAACGCGTCGAGCGCGAGCGCAGGGTGATGCTTGCATGTCACAACTACATGGGACGCACCGAGTGGGACAAAAGCGTGACATCGCTCCTCTCGCCCGGCTCGCGTTACTTCACCTGCAACGAGGCGTTACGCCCGTGCTTCCTCGACATGACGCGGCAATGGAGCCTCCACAACGGCCGCAATACACTGCGTCTATGCACCACCGTACACGGCAGCCTGTGGAAGGGGCTCGACATAATATTGAAGACCGCGCATTGCCTCCACGACACCGCCGGTCAGAAGATCGAATGGCACATAATAGGCTCCCCCGCCTGCAGTGACTATGTGGAGTGGATGGAGAAGGACACATTTGCACGACATAACGTGCGCTTTCTCGGCGTGCTCGACGCCGACACCATAAAGGAGGAGCTGCTCGACTGCGACCTCTACATCCAGCCCTCCTACATCGACAACAGCCCCAACTCGCTGTGTGAGGCGATGGCGCTCGGAGTTCCGTGCATAGCCTCGGCGACGGGAGGCATACCCTCGATCATCACCCACGGAGTCAACGGCCTGCTCACACAAGTCAACGACCCCTACGCACTTGCGTCAGCGATATTGCGACTTAGCGGTGACCCCGACATGATGTCACGCCTCTCATCGGCGGCACTGTCGACATCGCGCAAGCGTCACGCTCCCGAAACAATCGCAAAGCAACTCATCGAAGCCTATCAATCAATAATGTCACGGTAATGGTCTACAATCTGTTTGTCATATTCACATTGTCGATGCTCTTCCTGTGGTACAGGAGTAACTACGAGCGGCTTCAGTTCATCAACGCCATATTCATAGCGGCATGGGTCATGTTCTCAATCGAGTTCTACACCACCCGCGACTATCCGGTGTACTATGAGAATTTCAACCGTCCCGGCGAGCATGTAATGTGGGAACCGCTCTATCGAATGTTACTCGACATTTTCCGCCCTGTGGGATTCATCGTATTCAACTCCGTGATGGCCGCCTTCGAGATGTACACGCTCTGCTTCCTCTACAAGAGAGCCGTCCCAAAAGCCTACATGTGGGTTGGCATAGTGATTCTAATCATACAGCCCATGAACATGCTGCTCTACATGAACATGAAGCGTCAGTTTCTTGCGATGGCGATAGTGCTTTGGGTCATATACTTTATGGTCTACTCCCGCAACCGGTTGCGCTGGTTGTGGGCCGTGACGGCATTTGCCGCCGCAGTCAACATCCACACCTCGGCATTGGTGTGCGCTCCATTCTTCCTGCTTCCGCTCGTCAGATTCCGGCTGAACAAGGTTGCCATAATATCGCTGATAGCGGTCTACGTTCTCCTCATGTCGTTCAGCCTCTCATCATTCAGCGACCTGCTGTATGATGTTGTCGATGTGGTGCAGGGCGACGAGATGGGCGACGACCGCTACACGATGTACATCGAGGAGCAGGACCGCATGGACCCCAAGGCCACAATGCCGGGAATATTCTCGCGCATATTCAGCGCAGCCATGTTCATTCTGTTGCTCATCTACAACCGCCGCACATCGCCCGAAGGGTTCAAGATATTCCTCATCGCCATCGCCTCGCTCATGGGCGGAAACTTCCTCTTCGGCAACTTCGCCCGACTGAACTACTATTACGAAATAACATTCATCATCGCCCTGCCGCTACTGCTTCAGGCCATGCGCGAAAACTCATCGTCGGTAGCGTCACGCACAGTCTACGCCGCATTCCTCGCTCTCGCGCTCCTGATTCCCGGCAAAGCCTATTACAACGCGATGTTTGGCGAAAAGGTCTACTTCACCCAGGCCAAGTACCGTTACTTCTACACGATATTTCATTCCAATCCCGACAAGTCGGAGTACTACTATGAAGGAGAGAAACGACCACACCGATAACGAGCGGCTCAAGGCGAGAGTGATAGCCATGTATCTGCCTCAGTTCCACCGCACCGAGGTCAACGACCGCTACTGGGGAGAGGGATTCACCGAGTGGGACAACGTGACAAAGGCGCGCCCGCTGTTCAAGGGTCACGAGCAGCCCAAGCTGCCCGACAACACACTCGGCTTCTACGACCTGTCACGCCCCGAAATACGCGAGTTGCAGGCCCGACTTGCCGCCGACGCGGGAATCGAGGGATTCATGTACTGGCACTATTGGTTTGGCAACGGAACGATGGCGCTCAACCGCCCGCTCGAGGATGTACTGTCATCGGGGACTCCCGACTACCCTTTCTGCATGGGATGGGCCAACCACTCCTGGCACACCGGGTCGTGGACCGCAGCGGGTGGCCGACGACACAAAAGCATCACCATATTCAACCAGCTTTACCCCGGCGTCGACGACCATATAGCCCACTTCAACTACTGCCTGCCGGCATTCCGCGACAAGCGTTACATCACCGTCGACCAATGCCCGCTCTTTGCGATATGGGCCCCCTGTGACATACCCGACCTGAAAGGTTTCATCAAGCTGTGGAAGTCGCTCGCTACCGAAGCCGGGCTTAAAGGACTGCATCTGACGGCCATAAGGGTGAGCCGCAAGGACATGACCGTCGACGAGCTGATCGACGCCGGATTTGACTCGGTAAACAACTGCAACTACAACATGTGGAGAGCCGAATGTCATGTCGCAGGCTCAAAGTGGCTCAAAATGGCACGCAGCTTCCTGTCGCAACACCTGAACGCGGCATTGCAGCGTTACGATTATGCCGAAATAATCAAGTGGATATGTGACGACACCGACCGTCGCGAGGATGTCTACCCTACAATCCTACCGGGCTACGACCGCTCTCCCCGAGCCGGACGCAAAGCGCAAATCTACACCGGCAACACGCCTCAGCTTTTTGCCCGCCATGCAGCCGATGCCATAAGCCGAGTGGCCGACAAGTCACCAGAGCACCGCATCATACTCCTGAAGTCATGGAACGAATGGGGCGAAGGCAACTACATGGAGCCCGACCGGCTACACGGAGCGGCCTTTCTCGCCGCCCTTAAGGAAGCGTTATATCATCATTCAGCCGACATCTCATTATAGAGCCAATCGGCAAGCAGCGGCAGCGGAGGATCCTTCAATATGACGCTGTTGTCGGGAGCGATGAGATATAGCACCGGCATTGCAGGAAGCGAATATATCTCCTTCTCCTCTATCTCCCCTCCGGGTGACATACAGTTCATCCAATCCCCGGGCATTGAGTCGCGCGACCGTTCCCACACATCACTGTCGCCGTCGGCATACACCGCCATCACCTTAACCAATCCCGCCTCTACGGCATAAGCGAGGACATCCAGTTGCTTCAGCTCCTCGATTATCTCATGACAATGGCTACACTCGGGGTCATAGAAAACCACCAGCCTACACTGGCCGGCCTTCGCCTCGCCATAAAGCGTAGTGTTCTTTCCCCGATTGTCAATCACCTTGAAATCGGCCGCCGGTGTGCCCTGCCTGTTCTTAAGCACCTCCTTGATTCCATCCTCGACTTTCACCCGCGAAGCGTCATCAAGTGAATCGGACCTGGAAGCCGCCTCAAGGAAGATGTAGTAAAGCTCCTCATCGCGCATCGACGAGTTAGGGCTCGTGAGAAAGCGTCGCGTCACACGCAGCACCGTGCCCAATGACGCAGGCGTCACCTCCGAAAGCTTCACCAACCGCCCGGCCGCCTTGACGGCATCATCGGCCGACACGTAGGGAAACACCGAAAAATAGTTGGCAAAGTGGTGCTCCATAAACCGGTCATCGTTCACCCTTATTGTATCGGAGAAGTCCATATTATCCCAAAAATGGATTGCGACATAACCTGCCATCTCCTGCGGGTCGGTCATCGTAGCCGGAGCCTCGGGCACCACAAGCTCCATGGCCGATTCCGGTCGGGAAATGGTATCGACGGGAGTGTCAGTAGCGGCCGAAGCGTTACGCCCGGCAGGGGAGTTGCACGACATGGCCAAGAGCATGACAAGCGTCACTAAGGTTGCTTTCAGCAGTTTCAAATTATAGAGATTCATAGCCGGAATTTATCAACATCATTCAGGTGCAAAGTTAAGAAAGAGTTGAGCATAACGACAATTTAATGCCACAAATTTTAACAATTATGCCATCGACGGTTGATAAAAATTGTAAACATTTGGTGGAGTTATCGACTGAAAACAAGCAAATGCGACGGCGCTATCAACCTACATTAGTTTAAATAATGTTAAAATGGGGGGGGATAAGAAATAAAAATGCGTGATAATGAAATTATCGTTTCATCAAATATTATATCTTTGCGCCCAAAATTTTTCCATAATCGACTACCACAGAAAGCGAGTAGCCATGAATCGATAAACAATTTTAACATTGTGACTCCAACCCCGGGAAAGAGGAACAATATTAAAGACAACAAAAACATTATGCGAACTAATCGTTCATTCTTAAGAAGAATGGTAATTGCCTCTTGTTTTGCTTGCGTTGTTATCGCGCCAGTGAATGTTGAGGCAGGTGTGCAATCCGACAATGGAAGAGCCACGGAAAGTGAATTGCGCGAACAGGGAACCAACGAGCGCATACTTTCCGTTGACAGCAGTGCGGACAGGCAACAGGGAGATATTGTAAAGTATCCAAAGTGGAATGTAGGGACAAATCTGCTCGAATGGATAGGCGTGATGCCTGACCTTAAATACACCACGTGGGCATCCAATGTGCATGGCGAGTTTTATTTCAAGAAGCAATATTCGGTGTTGCTCTCGGCCGCCTACAGTGAACACCACTATTCCCATGGCGACAAATTCCAGGGATTCACATCGTACATTGTCGAACCACGCTACTGGCTCCGCAAGGATGCTACGTTCCAAGGATTCTTCGGAGGAATCTACGGTCAGCTCGGCGACTACAACGACATCGATCCCGAACGCAAATACACGGGTCACTTCTGGGGAGCCGGTCTGTCGGCCGGATATCTCTACCCTGTGTGGAGAGGTCTTGCCGTAGAATTCAATATCCGTGCGGGATATCGCTCGACCGAGGTCAAGAAATATGTCTATAACGATGCCGGCGACCGTTGTCTTTGCCAGCGCATCGACAAGAATCAATTCAAGCTCACAGGCTTCGCCCTTAACATCTCCTGGCGTTTCTAACCGGAAGGCCGAGAGCGTTTTGCGGGCAGTCAAGGTAATGGTTTCGGCATTCCGATTCCACGACCCTTTACAGCTACGAAATCACATACGAAATATTTAAATACTTCAAAACATTTATCATTATCAACCAATTATGAAAAAATTTATGTTTATGTTAGCGCTCGGTTCAGTGCTCTTCGGACTAAGCGCATGCTCATCGGACGATGAAAACATCGAAGGCGAATCTACCGAAGGATGTGTTTTCATCAAACTTGAGAATGTAGTCGGACCATCATCTCGAATGACAGAGGATCCTAAATTAGAGTCTGACATCACCGAGTTCCACAACGGTTTCATCATCTTCGGAACACCCAAGTCGGCTATCCGCAAGCACTATGAAATCGTGACCGACCCCAAATTGCTTGACAAGACCGACCACGTGATTCTCCTTGACGAGCTTCGCAAAGGTAAGACTTTCAAAGATATACCCGGCGATGTAACCAACGTAGCCATCATAGCCAACATAACCGAGGACGAAATCAGCCCCGAAGAGTTCCACAACGGTACACTCCGCTTCCAAAACGATGTCCTCAACAAGATAATCTATCTTGAGAACCAGTACAAGGACAACATGAGCCATGTAGCCCTCTACGACATGAAGCCCCTCGAAGTTACCGGAGGTAACGCCATGAGCGCCACACTTGAGCTCCGCCCCATGTGCGCCCGTCTTGAAATCGCCAAGATTACCCCGGGACCCGATGTTGTAGAGTATCAGGTCGATGGTATCTATCTGGCAGGTTTCTACAAGCAGATGTATGTAAGCCAGATTTCCAACCGCGAATTCTGGGCATCACCCGACTATGACAACGCCGACCCCGCAACCGAGCTTATCAACTTCTACACCGGCTATCCCTATCTCGTCAACACCGACATCAAGGCCGTTAAGGAAACAATGGGTGAAGGCGACGACGCACGCGAAGTAACAGCCTTCTATCCTGAGGAAGATGGCAAGGTGTGGGCATTCCCCTTCTTCGGAAAGTATGAACCCCGCAACGACACCGAGCACTACGGACTTCGTCTTATCGTAAAGGTTTCCAACCTGAAGGTTTACCTGAAGGACGAGAACGGCGACCGCCACTTGCGCGATGTAACCGCATGGGACAAGGAGCAGGGCGTTCCCGACGAAAAGGCCGGTATCCGCTACCTCAACATCAACGGTTTCGTAGAGAACTATCACGACACTCAGGCCGAGCCCGTACAGTTCTACAACGGCAACATCTATCAGGTACAGAACTTCGAAATCACCACTCAGAACCTTTCGGACCGCATCATGCCTACCGACATCAATGTCAACATCACAGTGACAGTCAAGGCCTGGAGCATCAAGAAGGTATATCCGCAGATTTAATCATCACCACGACAACTTAGCCTCATGTCAAAAGTATTATCCCGAATCCTTGTCACAGTGTACCTGTCGCTCCTGTGCCAGGCTTGCATCACCGAAGTCGATGTAGGCGCATGCAACAACACCGTGATACGGTTTGAATACCTTGCTGACGGTGACAAGGATGTGTTCCCCGAATACATCACCTCGGTTACCTACTGCATCTATGACAGCGAAGGCGAGATAGTGACACAGGCGACGCTCGACCAAAATCGCCTTGATGAATTTCAAGGCGTGAAGCTGCGTCTTCCATCGGCAGGCACTTACTCATTGACAGCGTGGGGAAATTTAGGCGGAGATTGCGTGCTGGAGTCCCAGGAAACCCTTTCGGGCGGCCGTGTAGTGCTTCCCGGGGAGAATCCCAAGACATTCAACAAGCTCTATCTCGGTAAACTCGACTTCGACCTCGAGAGTGTCGACGGACGCCATGAGTGGACAGCACCCATGCATTCAGTCCACGTGACGCTGAACGCCTATATCCAATCGACGAGCGATGAGTTTTCGGCCTCAGATTTTATGCTGAAAGTCGGTGAATTTGCCACCGGAGTTTCCAACAGCGGCGAGATACTCGGTCCGCAACGCATATACACACTCGGATTTTCCGAAGGTGAGAACGCCATGCTTGAAGCATCGGCATGGCTTCCGCGTTTCAACGAGCACACAAGCGCCACCCTCGAGGTGTGCAGCGCCGCCACCGGCAACCGCATCACATCGGTGGACCTGGCAGGTTACATTTCAGCAAACAATATCCGGCTCACCGGAGTGGAAGAGGCCGTGGTCGACATCCTGATTTCAGTTTCAGGCACCAATATCTCAATCCGATTCCCCGGATGGAAGCCTAAACCCATCTATCCGAGCATTTAACCCCTAAAGAGAAATGTTGCAAAAACTGCATGACATACTTATCGTGGCCGGCGGCATCATGGCGACAATGCTCACTGCGTGCTCTTCAGAGGAACCCCTCGCCGAGGAGCCCAAAGGTGACCTTTTCGTAACCATCGAGGCCCGCAGTCCGCGTGCAGGCGAGGATGCGACATCAGATGTCCACTCCGACCTCACTCTCCAAGAGGGCATAGTGCTCATATATGATGAGGACGGCGTCTATGAAGGCGGAGATAGGATTGACCCTGACAAGAGAGTTGCTTCACTGCGTATTCCCGAAGGCAAAAAGCGTATTGTAGTCCTGGCCAACGCGCCCAAGATACTCCGCGACCGCGTAGCCATCGACTGCCACACGCCGATTACCGACGAGTACGGCAATGTCAAGACCTACAAGGGCGACACGGTGTGGAGCAATATCAAGCCTGTGTACAGGTATTACGCCGAGCTGAAATCTTCGCTATCATTTTCGGACAAAGTGCTTCAAAGCGTCCAGTCAAGCCATCGCATGGTTCTGATACATGACAATATCGTGAATGTAGCAGCCGATGAAGAGGACAGCAAGACGAGCTATGTCGAGATTCCGCTCGCTCCGCCCATGGCGAGAGTGGATCTGCACGCCCGCTGCCTGCCCTCGGAAACAAGCCGCATAGCCGGCGCTGCCATAAGGGTTTCAAAAGCCTACACGAAACTCAATTGGGACTTGTCATATCCGAACGACGAAACGACCAATACGGTAACAGTAGAATTCTCCGATGTTTCCGACAAAATGACACCTGTAGTCACCGAAAACGAGCTTTTCAGTGACTGGATACTCGAAAATGTCAAGGAGGACTCACCTATTGCCTCACTCTATACCTACTATACCGACGCCAACGCAGTCCTTGAAATAGGCCTGCTGTTTAAAGGCAGTGTCGAGTATGACTGGTATCCGATAGAGATGTCGGAGCTTCTAAAGCCCGGTGAATACAAGGGTCTTGAAGCAGGACATTTATATCAGATTTTCATAACGATATACCCCGACAAGGTCGGCCACATAATCGTCGACCCCTGGGTAGTACCGTCAAATCTTGAATTTACAATCGGTTGATGACAGCTTCCCGGATTCTCCGGGAATCCGGGAAGCTTTTCTATTATTTTTTCGCATACAGATAATGAAGCTATTCAGCCATATAGCTATGTTTGCCGCAGGGATGCTGGCTCTTGCCTCCTGCTCTGATGAAAGCATCGTCGAAATCGATGTCGACGACCCGTTCGTTCAGCCGGGCGACCGCGCCGCCACTATCGAGGTGCCGTTGCGATTCCATGTCGAAAAGCCGTCGTTAATAGGCAAGCCGCTCGTCAACGACATACCCTCACGCGCCGAAGGTGAAGGCGACGACACCACCGACGACCCCGAAAAGGCCGCCGAGGAGGCCATAAACGACATCTGGGTATTCCAATATGACGAAAACGGCAATCAGCTCATAGTACCGCGATTCTACAAGGTTGAGTCGTCGGAGATCAGGAAGCTGAACATACGCCTCGCCGAGGGCAACGACAGCCACGTTTATGTGCTGGCCAACACCGGCGACGAAACGTGGGCGCAGGAGAAGGACCTGACAACGGTTGAAAAGTTTGTGTCCTACGAATATCCCTTTACCGAGGATAACGTTGAGATGGGAGAGGATGAACGACTGCTCATGGAGGGCCATGTAGAGTCGACAATCAGAAAGGAAACCGACCTGCACCCCATCGACATTCACCTGACACGAATGATGGCCAAAATCAGTTTCAAGTATGTGACCGCAGCCGCAGCCGCCAGCCTGGTGGTAAACCGCGTCATCATCAACAACATGCCCATGAACATGCGCATGGAGGAAACGCCCAAGGAGGAGAACTATCCCACGGGCGAGGACTTTGAAACACGCTCGGTGACTCTCGACAACAACTTCTCGTCGGGAAAGGTCTACACATTCTACATGCCCGCCAACCGACGCGGCACATCGTCCAACACCGACCCGAAACTAAAGAACAACGGCGCACCCGACAAAGCGCTGTACGTACAGCTATTCGTATCATCGAAGTCCAACGGCTCAAACTACCTCTACACTATATACCTTGGCGAAAACGACACGAATGACTACAACGTGCGCCGCAACCACAACTACAACATCACGCTCAAGATAAACTCGGAGGGCCGCGACGACCGTGTGCTCGCCGCACCCGCCAACTGCTTCGTGCTCGGCCACAACGAGGAGATAATGTTTGACCCCTACAACCGCACCGAAACGGGCGGCGGCTGGAAATACTCCGACTACGTAAACAAGAAAGTGGCGTCAAAGCGCATCGAAACCGTGAAAGTACTGTGGCAGGAGCAGAACGTAATCGGCGACAACTCCAATCAGACCGATCCCGCAAAGCGTCGCGTGTGGAAGGACGAGTATGACCGCATACACGTGAAGTCGGCCAAGACCAACGGCAATGCTGTTATTGCCGGCTACAACAGCGCAAACGAAATCGTGTGGTCATGGCACATCTGGGTCAACAACGAGAAACCCGCCGAAATATCCAAGGCCATAGCCTACAAGACCTTCGGATGGGACAACAGTGGAATCAAGAAAGACGCCGGACGCGTTGTCAAGGGAAGAGCCCTCATGTCGTGCAACATCGGAGCCCACAGCGCATCGGCCACCGGTGCAAGCAGCTACGGAGCCGTATTCCAGTGGGGACGCAAGGACCCGTTCCCCATAGGGTGGAAGATCACCAACTGCAACTCGGGCGCATACATGTTCAACAGTAATAGTATCGGAGTGATAACCGACAACTCCAATAAGGAAATAAAAATGACCACCGACGGAGGCAAGGAAAATTGCGGCGAGCTGTTTGACTATCAGAAGACCAATGCCACGATAGGCAAAATCGAATATACGCTTAAGCATCCCACCATATTCCTCGGTGCCACCAATACCGAAACCTCTTCAGGAGCCATGAGTACCGACACCTGGCGCCAGCCCAAGACATGGGTTAACAATGGCGACTGGTACTGGGGCGGTGAAGACCGCCTTTGGGGAGGCAAGCCTTTCGCTCAAGCCACAAAGAAGTTTCTCGTACACCCGAAAGGCTCGACATGGCTCGATTGCGGCACAATGGCAGTCGACGGCTGGCTGAGCGACAACGGCGCAACCGAGAAGTCGCTCTTCGACCCGTGTCCCGCAGGATGGATGGTTCCGCCGGCCGACATGTGGCTTTCATTCACAGTCGACGGCAAGAACTCCGGTTGGGGCACCAACGCCACCAGCCGCGTCAACGGCACATTCCAGGCGGGAATCTACGGACACAAAATCTATGTGGAGGCATGGAAAAGCGGAAAGACGGTGTACTTCCCCAGCAACGGATTCCGCAACAGCAACGGCACACTGCGCCGCAACGGCAACTGCGGCAACTACCACACATCGACGCCGAGTACCAACGGTACAGTGAACTGCTTCCACATCCACAACGCATCGGCGGCCCTTCCGTTTGAAACAGGATATGAATCGACACGCCGTGCATTTGCCGGTCCCGTGCGTTGCGTGCGCGATGTCGACGATTGATTGTCACACAATAAGCTACTACAACACCCCTCTCAATAATAATTAACCCGAAATGAGCTATCTCAGGAAACTTATTGACATTACGGCATCGACATTGCTGCTGATTGCAGCGGTGTCATGCTCCGACAACGAATACATTGCCGAAGTCGACGACCCGTCGGTTCAGCCGGGCGACCGCGCCGCCACAATCGAGGTGCCGTTGCGATTTCATGTCGAGAAACCGTCGTTAATAGGCAAGCCACTCGTCAACGACATACCCTCACGCGCCGAAGGCGATGAAGAAACCGACGACCCCGAAAAGGCCGCCGAGGAGGCCATAAACGACATCTGGGTATTCCAATATGACGAAAACGGCAACCAGCTCATAGCCCCGCGATTCTACAAGGTAGAGTCGTCGGAGATACGCAAGTTAAACATTCGCCTCGCCGAGGGCAACAACAGCCACGTGTATGTGCTGGCCAACACCGGTGACGAAACGTGGGCGCAGGACAAGGACTTTACAACACTGGAGAAGTTTGTGTCCTACGAATATCCCTTTACCGAGGATAACGTTGAAATGGGCAAGGATGAACGACTGCTCATGGAGGGTCATGTCGAGTCAACCATCAGAAAGGAAACCGACCTGCACCCCATCGACATTCACCTGACACGAATGATGGCTAAGATAAGCTTCAAGTACGTTACGGCCGAAGCCGCCAAGAGCCTCATCGTGACACGTGTCATAATCAACAACATGCCGCTTGCCATGCGCATGGAGGAAACGCCCAAGGAGGAAAACTATCCCGTCGGCAACGACTTTGAAACACGCTCGGTGACTCTCGACAAGAAGCTCGCGTCGGGCGAGGTCTACACTTTCTACATGCCAGCCAACCGTCGCGGCACGACTACCAACACCGATCCCAAGGCAAAGAACAACGGAGCACCCGAGAAGGCCCTGTATGTGCAGCTTTTCGTCACATCGAGATCCAACGGCTCCAACTTCCTCTACACGATCTATCTCGGAGAAAACGACACAAATGACTTCAACGTGCGCCGCAACCACAACTACAACATCACGCTCAATCTGAAGTCGGAAATACGTGACGACCGCGTGCTTGCAGCTGCCGCCAACTGCTTCGTGGTCAACACCAACAACGAAATCATGTTTGACCCTTACACCCGCACCGAAACGGGCGGTGGCTGGAAATACTCCGACTACGTAAACAAGAAAGTTCCGGCAAAGAAGATAGCTTATGTGAAAATCCTGTGGCAATATGTGAATGTAATAGGCGACAACCGCAATGGCGACCGTGTGTGGCTCGACCAATACGACCGTGTGCATGTAAAGACAGGCTCCGCCGTGGGTAATGCTGTCATAGCAGCCTACAACTCGTCAAACAAAATCCTGTGGTCATGGCACATCTGGGTCAACAACGACAAGCCGGCCAACCTCGACGAGGCTGTACCCTACTACACTTTCGGATGGACCGGAAGTGCCGACGGTAAAACAGGCAGCATCATCACCACCAACGACAAGCGCTCCGTTAAAGGCCGCTCATTGATGAAGTGCAATCTCGGAGCGAAGTCGGGCAATGCCAACGATTACGGCTTAAAGACTTACGGAACCGTGTATCAATGGGGACGCAAGGATCCGTTCCCGATTGGGAATTTAGACTATAATGTGGATTATTACCAATACAGCCGCGGCAACGTGGGTGACCTGCGTGACAACAATAACGCTAAAATAGACATGAACACCACCGGAGCCGTACACACGACCGAATTGTTCAGCACCGAGCAGACAAGCGCCACCACCGGCACAATAGCCTATGCAATCGAACATCCCACCCACTTCATAAGTCCGGTAAAATCAGGAGCCTCCAACCCATCAGATGCATCGACTTGCAACAACGACGGCGACTGGTTCTGGGGACACAATGATCTCCTTTGGGGAGGCAAGCCCTACTCAAATGCCAAGAAATATGAAGTTACTACCGGATGTGTGCTCTCGGACAACGGAGCAACCGAAAAATCCATCTTCGACCCGTGTCCGGCAGGATGGATGGTGCCTCCGGGCGACATGTGGCTCGGATTTACCAAAAACGGAAGGAATGCCACCGGTGGCGCCTATGGAAACATAAACTCCGTGCACACCAGCGACAACGCAAGCTATCGAGGCTTCAGGATGTATGTCCAGGAGTGGAAAAAGGGCAAGTGGGTGTACTTCCCGAGTCAGGGACTGCGCACAGCCGGAGGTCGCCCGTGGCGTAACGGGATGTGTGGAAACTATCACACTTCATCGGCCTCGGCAGGAGGTCGCGTGAACATATTCCATCTCCACACTCCCGGTGAAGTCGACCCGTTTGAAACAAGCTTCGGCTACTCCCGCCGTGCCGTGGGAGGCCCCGTACGCTGCGTGCGCGACGTCGACGAAAATGAATAACTACACTATCTCCTGAATATAAAAAGATTGCACCCCGAAGGCTTCGTTTTCCAACCTTCGGGGTGCATCTGTTTTTTCAGTCAACGGGCGATAAATCACTTAAACTCCCACCAATCGAGAGTGAAGAGCTTCGGACCCTTGCGGCCCTTGAACGTGAAGTAGATGTCGTGTACACCTTTGGGTGAACCGCTCACCGGAGCCGAGAATTTCTTCCAGTTCTCCCATCCGCCTGTACCGATGACATCGACGAGAGCTATGACCTCGCCTTCGATGCTGTCGAGTCGCACCTCAATGGCACCGCCGCGCAATGCACTCGCTGCGCTCACTTCAAACTCACGCGGAGATTTGTTGCCGAAATCGACCTCACGCAGCTTGATGTAGTCGCCGTTATGTATATCCGACACATACACGCCTGTAGCGGCATTGGGCTCGGTAGTCACGCCACGCGAAAAGGCCATTGTTTCGGCTTCGACACGACGATAGGGATTCAGTCGGCCAACGGGAGCCACACCCTCTTCGGTTGAAGTGATGGTGGGGAAAGTACCGTCGGGATTGTATTTGAACTGCTCGACTGCAGCACTGCGGGCAAATCCGCCGCCTCCGGGCAGCTTGCCGGTGTGATAGAAGAAGTAGGAGTTGCCCTTGAAGTCGGCCACACCGCAATGATTGGTAAATGAACCGGTGTCATGCAGCGGCATGATTTCGCCCATATATTTCCACGGACCCATGGGGGAGTCGCTCATGGAGTAAGCGATGTGTTCGGGAACGCCTCCGGCGGCATAGAGCAGGTAGTACTTGTCGCCGCGTTTATAGAACCACGGGCCTTCGGTGTAGGTGTCCTTGTACTTCTTGCCCTTCACGCGATTTTTGGGCGACGGGGCACCGAAGCTATCCTCGGTCTGCTCAAGCACCTTCACCTCGCTCTTAAACGAAATCATGTCATCGTTAAGTTCGGCATAATAGATGTTGGGATTACCCCAATATATGTAGGCGCGTCCGTCATCATCCACAAATACCGTGGGGTCTATGTGATCCCAACTACCGTCATATAACGGCTTTCCGAGCGCATCCTTAAACGGGCCCACGGGGCTGTCACCGACAGCGACACCTATAGCCATAGTTCCGCTCACCTTGGAGTGCAAGGGTACATAGAAATAGAATTTTCCGTTACGCTCGACACACTGCGGAGCCCATGCGCGGTCATCGCCCCACGAGAAATCCTCAATGGCGAGCGGCGAACCGTGGTCGGTCCAGTTGACCATGTCGGCAGTGGAATAGACGCGCCACTCCTGCATCCAGAAGAAGTCGGCTCCGGCCTCGTCGTGACCGGTGTAGAGATAAAGAGTGTCATTGTACACCATCGGTGCGGGGTCGGTTGTGAAACAGGTCTGTACGACCGGATTTTCAGCAACCGCAACAGCTGCAGCAAGCAGCATGGCAGGCAAAATAATTTTCTCCATCATATTGGTTTTGGTTAATTGGGTTTAAATTTTCAGGCGTAATAAGCCACCGAATCCGGGGATATTACAAATATAGTCAAAATCATTAGACCGGGCAATATAAACAACGGCATGATAGTAGCCGAGAGGCAAAACAAAACCGGATTGCCTCACGGCAACCCGGTATTCTTTTAAACCAATCATTATCACATTTCTTGCAATGGAAAAAGTAATTTTGCTATGTACTCTTATAATGCTTAACCGACATTAAAAGTTCACTGAGCGATTAAATTTTTTAACATTGCAATCAATAACGCCATGAATACCAAGTAGAAAAACGGCCAAAAAAATTTACATAATCGCGAGCGTCATCCCACTCAAGCACGTGCAACTCTGCCCCAAGTGGTTTTCGGCTACTGACATCGTGCGCGCCATCAATGACGAGCCTGTCTATACGAAGGCCGGCAACTATTGGCGTTCTCGATTGGTTCACTTACAGCGACAACACTATTGACGGGCAGAGCCGCAAAAAGGCATACACCCTGTTTGAGAGCGATTTGCTCAATTCTCTTGCACCGGGCAGCATGAAGTGTCTACAGCAGATTCACGCTTACTTGTTTGGCGGCCTCTATGATTTTGCCGGACAGATAAGGGACAAAAATATATCGAAGGGAGGCTTTACTTTTGCCAACTGCATGCTTTTCCCTACTGTCATCCCGACGATTGAACGCATGCCCGAAACCACACTCGATGAGATAGCCGACAGGTATGTCGAGATGAATGTTGTGCATCCATTCATGGAAGGCAACGGACGCAGCATGCGCATTTGGCTTGACCTGATGCTGAAACATTCGTTGAAACGCTGCGTTGACTGGAGCCGAATAGATAAAAATGAGTATCTCACTGCGATGCGCGAGAGCGTTGTCGACTCATCTCACATCAAAGCGCTGCTGAAAGTGGCGTTGACCGACAAAATCAACGACCGCGAGATGTTTACGAAAGGCATCGACTACTCCTATTACTACGAAGAAGAGTAGCCCTCTACCGGTTGCTTCCGGGGGGATAAAACAAAATCGGATTGCCTCACGGCAACCCGATATGCTTTTAAACCAATCATTATCACATTTCTTGCAATGGAAAAAGTAATTTTGCTATGTGCTCTTATAATGCTTAACCGGCATTAAAAGTTCACTGAATGATTGACTTTTTTGAAAAATTTTTCACGCGTCGTCAATTTCGTCCGATACGATGCAGTATATCAACGAGTTGCTCGCCGAGGCCTATTGTATATCCTTGCGACAAAAATACTATGCGGTTGAACGTGTCGGCGATTATGAATATGGGACGGTCGCCCGTAGGCAGCTCCATACCCTCGATTATCTCGCGTGATATGTTGCCGTCGATGTCGTTTCCGAATGTCACGGTCGCCGGCAGATTCTTGAAACGGTCGAGCTTCATGCGCGATGCATCGTCACTGTCATTGAACAGCAGCACAATCGAACCTCCCCATTTCTCCAGTTCGTCACGCATGAGCGATATGTCATTGAGCGCATGAACAGTCGGCTCGTGATTGGGCGACAAAAGTCCGAGTACATAGTATCCGCGTCC
This sequence comes from Muribaculum sp. NM65_B17, assembly GCF_004793735.1. Lineage (NCBI taxonomy): Bacteria > Pseudomonadati > Bacteroidota > Bacteroidia > Bacteroidales > Muribaculaceae > Muribaculum > Muribaculum sp. NM65_B17. Next base: position 148,306 of record NZ_SRYY01000003.1, on the reverse strand, counting down.
GGTAGTCGACAGAATCGACTTGTCGTCGCCGCTTGCCGAGTCGTGATATATGTTTTCGGAGTTAAAACTGCCTATCACCTGCACCCCCGAGGCATCCTGTCGCATGACAAGCTTAGGAGTCGCCGTTTCACCCTCCTCAACATTGAAGAAGCAGGTGTAGGCGAGCACGCTTCCGTCGGCCATGCGCTGACCGCTTGTCATCATGTATTGTCCGGCATCGATTTTCAACGGCTTGGCAAACGTGCTGCTCCATGTAGCATCCTCGGGATAGTTAAGCAGCACCGGCACGCCGTTGACGATGCGCGACAACGTGAAGTGGGAATAATATTGTGGATCGGTTATGCGCCCCTGTGGTGTAAAGTCGATTCTGAGTGTTCCCTGCGGAGCTACAGCCATGTCAAGAGGCTCGGTAAAGTCGGCGTCAATCCACCGTCCGTCGGGTGCAGCATACTGAGTCTTTTCGGTCACGGGGTCGATTCGCGCCGGCAACCCCATGCTGCGTGACGCGGCCACGAAGAATATGTTGCGCGAACGTGCATCGGTGATGCGTGATGTCCACACTGACGCAGGAGCCATAGCAAGATTCTGTGGATTCCAGTCACGGTCTATCGCGATGCTGTCGGCACACCATGCTACCCACTCCTGCGGATTGTCACGATAACGCTCACGCTTGTCGGCCGGAATCACTTTGCGGAAAAAAGCCTTATAGGGAGTAAGCATCTCATTGGCCACGCGCGGATTCATCACATACTCGTCATATAGCTTACTGTCGATAACCGGAGTCGCAAGGTGGTCACGCAGCACATCAAGCGTTATGTCACGGCGGTCCTTGTCGGAAACCACCTGCAGAAGCCGCAATGCGCGTTCACGGTCGGCAGTGGAAACCTCCGAGAGAAATTGTGTGACGACATCGTGGTTGCCCCTCGAATCCACGAGAACCTTAGCCACAGCCGCCGTGTCAAGGCCCACCGAGCGAGCAAACCCGGCTCCACGTTCAGGCGTAAAGAACGTAGCCATATAGGCCCCGCGCAGCGAATCCTCCTGCGCTTTGCGCCTGTCGTTCTCCCGAGCCTGTTCAGGCGTCACTTCAGGCAACGCCACAGCCTGCACCGGCGGCACTATGTCAAGCTCGATCGCTTCATTCACGGGCATGCGGTGGTCGAGCGTCACGACTATCTCACGATCCTTGCCCACGGTGCATTTCTTGAATCCGAAACTCTCTCCGTCGGTCGCCCACACGAGCAGGTCGCCACGCCCGGTTGTCAAGGTTGACTTGCCTTTTTCATCGGCACGGCGTGAAGCTATGGAGTAAAACTCGGCATAGTTATACAGCTTATAATCAACGCGTGCCCCTGCCGCCTGATTGCCGTCACTATCGACAACGGTCACCATCACCGAATCGACCGGAGCATAGTTGGCCGTGACATTTATCTCAGTGTAGCATGGCGATTGAGCCAATTGCTGTTCAGGGCCGTCATATCGTCCGAATGTCTTTGTATTCATCAACATTCCACGCGATGCCGGGGCATTGAACCATCCGAGATTCAGCACCGCTTCAGGTTCACACGCTCCGAGAAAATACCATCGTCCGTCAACCCAAGCCTCGACCCAGGCATGATTATCGTCGGTGTGAGCCCAACGCGGGGTGTAGACCTGTCGAGCCGGAATGCCTACCGCCCTCAACGCGGCGACAGTGAATGTCGACTCCTCACCGCATCGACCGTAGGCCGACTTAATGCTTGCAAGCGGCGAACTTGTCCTGCTGTCCGACGGCTGATAGGTCACTTTCTCATGACACCAGTGATTAACTTCAAGCACTGCGTCACGCATCGACAGTCCCTTCACCCTGTCGCGCAATTCGTTGTAGAACACCATGCGGCTGCTGTCGAGATTCTCGTTGTTTACCCGCACGGGCAACACAAAGTGACGCCATTCGCGATCGGGAACCGAAGCGCCCCAAGGCATCTCCTTGCGGGCACGAAGCGAGCAATCAACATTCTCAAGATAGAAGTCGCCCGTGTAGTCGGTCAGGTCGGGCAACGGCATGTAAGCGTAGAGAAACTCAAGAGCCTCACGCCTGTCGTCATCGAGCTGACGGTCAAATATCGTGTAATAACCGGGCAGATTCAAAGCCTCCTTTCGCGCCTCAAAATCGCGCTTTACGGTCGACTGCTGAGTCGCTACTGCATTACACGCAGTCAACACGGCCCATAGTAACAGAATTATGTAATGTCGGTTGTTTGATGACATAACTATTTATATGTTTTTGATTTTATTCATTACACAACATTATCGTTCATCGCCTTGACTATACCCCTCACAATTTCGGCCGAGGTTTCAAGACGACAATATTCATCGCTGCCCGGAGCACCCATGGCTACTCCGTCGCGGCGGTAGGTCATGACACTGGCAAGACTTGAACGTGCCGATGCATGCAGTTCACGGCAACCCGTAAGAAGCATGATCTCGGCCGCATTTCCGGGATTGACTCCACCGCCGGGCAACAGCGTGAGCCGGCCTGCGGCACGTATGCGCAAATCGGCAATAAGTCCTGAGCCCGCCAATGCCGACGACGCGCACCCCGAAGTCAACAGCCGGTCGCACCCGAGAGCCATTATGTCGTCCAACGCCTTGAAAGGGTCGCGACACAGGTCAAATGCACGATGAAACGTAACCGACATCCCGGCTGCGGCCTCAACAAGCCTGCGACACACATCCATGTCTATGTCGCCGGTCGGCAGCAACGCACCTGTCACAACTCCGTCGGCACCGCACTCGGCGGCCGCCTTTATGTCGTCGATCATGCACTCCACCTCGGCCCGGCTGTAGACAAAGTCGCCGCCTCTCGGCCTTATGAGCACATGCATCCTCAATCCCGGCACCTGACGCACCTGTCGCATCAATCCCCACGACGGAGTTACGCCGCCCTCGCCGAGCGCCGAGCACAACTCCACGCGTCCTGCTCCGCCCTCGGCGGCCGCACACGCTCCCTCGGGAGTGGTCACACACACCTCAAGCATCACCGTCCCGATGTTTGCAGTTCAACTATATGGTCGATGCCATCGGGCACCTCATCGAGCACAAGCTTGATGCCGCCGGGTGTCTTCACGGTTTTCACTGGCTTCTTGCCGTCGTAGGTAAACGCCTTTTTCACCTTGCAGGTCAATGGAAGCTCTATCTCATTGCTCTTGGCGTTGAGTATATGCACAAAGAGGCGGTCGCCCTTACGGGTGGTGGTGCCCCACTCCTGTGCCGGGAAGTCACCCGCCTTTGTGCCGTAGAATGTTTCTCCGTAACGGTTCATCCACTCGCCTATGCCTTTCAGTCGGTCGAGAGCGGCCGCCGGAAGTTCGCCATTGGGCTGAGGGCCTATGTTCAGGAGCAGGTTGGCACCCATTCCGGCTGCCTTTACAAGATAGTGCACAAGCTCCTTAACCGATTTATAGTCCTGATCCTTTATCTTGTATCCCCACATTCCGTTCATGGTCTGACACGTTTCAAGTGGCAGCCTCGACACCTCCTGACCCGACAGTCCGGCGGTGTTCTCGCCCGGAAGGTCACGCTCAAATATCTGAATGTCCTCGCCGGGATAGGGCGACTGATGGTGATTGTTACCAATAAGACACGACGGTTGCAGGCGGTGTATCAGCGCATACTGTTCGTCGAGCTGCCAGTCAAACGGCACCGTATCCTCGTCATGGTCCCACCATCCGTCAAACCATATTGCGCCAATCTCGCCGTAATTGGTGAGCAGCTCGGTGAGCTGAGCGTTCATGAAATCGTAATATCCCGGCCAATCGACCTTTGTAGAGTCACGTCCTGTGTCGTGACCTGTGCGTCCTTGAGGATAATCCTCACGCGTCCAGTCGATGTGGGAGTAGTAGAAGTGGAGCCTTACGCCCTGACGGTGGCACTCGTCGGCAAGCTCCTTCAGCACATCGCGCCCAAACGGCGTGGCATCGACAATGTTATAAGGCGACTGCTTCGTGCCCCACATCGAAAATCCGTCGTGATGACGCGATGTTATACATATATATTTGGCACCGGCAGCCTTTATGGCACTCACCCAGGCAGCAGCATCAAAATCGGCAGGATAAAAAGCCCGTGCCGACTTGGCATACTCCTCGGCATTCACTCCGTAGTTGAGATACCACTCTCCTTGTGCAAACATGCTGTAAAGTCCCCAATGGAGAAATATCCCGAACCGGGCATCCTCAAACTGGGCCTGTGCTTTCTTTATTTCGGGCGACGGTACATAATCGGCAGCAAAGCCTGAAACGACGGCCGACAGACAAGCTGCCGCCAACAATTTTTTCAAGTGTTTCATCATTGATGAATGTTGATTCATGGGTTTTATTGATTATCGGGATTTTTTGTCGGAGAACTGATACTTAACCGTAACGCTGTAACGGCGCACGATGCGACGCATACCGTCCATGCCGGAACCGCCGCCGTAGGCGACATTACTGAACATTGAGCCTTCATTGTAGCCCGAGCTGTTCTCCACGATTTCCACAGGCTTGACAATGACCAGTCCCTCGTTGGCCGCGATGAATTCGGCCTTTTCACGAGCGGCGTCAAGAGCCGATTTCAGTCCCTGACGGTTATATCGCCCCATGTCGGAGTTGTCGATTTTCGAGATATTGAAACTCGTTATCCCCTTGCGGTCAACTCTTCGTGCGATATTGTCAAGCTGACCTATGTTGGTCACGACGGCCGACAGCCTCTTGGCCATAAGGAACTCACTCGTCGAGCGGCGGTCGCGATAATTTCCCATATCGGAAACATTTATCATCGAATCGGGCACTCCCGCTCCTAAAAGAGTCTTCATTACAGCCCGCTCCACAGCTTTGATTCCCACAATAACGCTGTCGCCGGGATTATTCTCATCGGGGATGAAATACTCCTCCATGCCTATTTCAACGGTAATCCGGTCGGGCACGACATTAATCGTAGCCGAACCGGTAACCTCAATTATCGACTGTGCGCTTGCCGAAAAGCACGACACAATCATGAACGCCGACAAGACGACCGCCGATACAAAACTCCTTGTCATAATATCATATCGATTGATTGGTTATAGCATAATCCTCAAATTTACACAATTTTTTCATTATGCATCCCAACTAAGCGATTTTTTATCACAACAAAACACTATTCATATCACTCCTTTTTAATCTTCCTGCGTTTCACCCACCAATTCAATATCGGAATATGCCATACGATCGCCTTCATACAATCTTATCGCATCAAACTTGATAATCCTTGCATCTACAGGATCAAACTTAATAGTTTGCCATATAGGATTGTTGACAATATTGGAAAACTCTCCTGAAGCAAGCTCCGTCCAGTTGGTCCAATCGGTTGATGAATAAAGTGCATAGTGAGTTATTGTTCCGCTCTTTGAATTTTGTGGTGGCTCATACCTGAAAGCGGTAAGTTTCTGGGCCTTGTCAAGTTCTATAAGCATTTGCGTTGGAGAGCTGAAAAATATACGCAATGCCGATGAACGCTTCTCTCCCGAATCAGGTATATCGGGAGTCAGTTCCGGAGCAAGGAACACCCCTACTTTTGATATAACCGGCGACGCTTTGCTATCATCGACATTAAATCGTAATGCAGTAGCCGTGACTGTCGGGAAACAAACGATTCGCCTGTGTCCTATAGTCGTCAATCCATCACCGTTTCCCGCGAGTTCATCAGTCAGTGCCAGCCATTTGCCATCGACACATGCTTCTATCGAAAACTTCTTAACTCTCTGTCCGAGTTTTATATTCTCTTCCACAAGAAAACGGTTGAATGATGTAGGCTTGTCAAAATCAAAAGTCAAAGAACCTGTGGATATGTCATCATCAGTTGACCAATAAGTAGACTCATCATCATCTATTACATTGTCGGCTTGATACATGGGGCTATTGCCTCTGACATTAGATGCTTTAACACAGCTATTCTTGACAAGATTGCACTCAAACACTTTTTTTATCATATTTGAGAATGCAATTCCGCGCAGGCTGTCATTAGGATGAATCCTTCCGTTGGGTGCTATAGGGAAATTCAATAACAGTGTAGAATTACGCCCAACCGATTTATAATAGGTATCCATCAGCTTTGACAAACTTTTCACATGCTCATTCTCCGGTTCATGATAAAACCATCCCGGGCGTATACTCGTATTGGTTTCAGCCGGCACCCATGCGTCACCGTTTTCCAAGCCATAATGGAGCATTGGATAGGAAGTATCCCCCGTTTTGTAAAGCAGACTCCAGTTGGTTTCTCCTACATTTCCGGCTTCGGTACCCACCCATCGCAAATCGCCGCGATCACCACCGTCATTCCATATTACGGTTTCAGGCTGAAGTTCACGTATCAACTTATAGGTTTCAGGCCATTGATAGTAGGTAGTGCGGTCAATGGTTCTTATTTCATTAGCCCCGCCATACCATCCGTCACCTCCATTTGCGCCATCAAACCAAACTTCAAAAATTTCTCCATAATTTGTCAACAGTTCACGCAATTGATTTCGGAAATAATCAATATATTCCTTATCGCCGTATTTAGGATGATTTCTATCCCACGGTGACAAATATACCGCAAATTTCAACCCCTCTTCTCGACAAGCATCGGCAAGCTCTCGCACTACATCTCCTTTACCGTTCTTCCATGGCGAATTCTTTACTGAATAATCGGTAAAGTCCGACGGCCACATACAGAAACCGCAATGATGCTTTGCTGTAAAAATTATACCGCTCATGCCTGCCTGTTTACACACCTTAACCCATTGGCGGCAATCAAGATCGGAGGGATTAAACAAGTCAGGCGATTCATCGCCAAATCCCCATTCCTGATCGGTATAAGTATTCAACGAGTAATGTATAAACGCATACATCTCCAAATCCTGCCACTTCATCTGATTTTCATTAGGCACAGGCCCAATCGGTGACGGAGGATTAATATTGGGATTAACAGCCATCAAATCAATCATGTTTGACAATACGCCCATTAACACAACGACAATAAGATTCCTGATTTGGCAGGGGAAATATGTAGGATGAGCCGATTGCCCACCAATCGATTTCACTGACATGACAATTAACAATTAATCTTTTTACTTCTTTATACGCAGCACGGGAGCGACGCTGCGCTTGGCATCGGCAGGGAGATTAACGGTAAGGCCGTCGGCGGTGCGGGTGAATTTCACCTTTCCATATCCCAGCAGCTCAACGCTCTTTATTCGGCCTTTATGATACTCCGACCCGTCGGCAAGAGCCTTGATGTGCACCATGTTGTCGTCGGGCCACGCCAGCGCTATGGCATAAAGATGCTTGGGAGTCTGGGTGAAGCGTATCTCCTTGGATGTGGCCGCCGTATAGGATCCCTCGTTGAAACCCTGGGCGTTTATGGCAATGTCCGACTCGGCAATAGGGCCTTCGCCGAATATGTGCCACGGACGGGTCGAGTAGATGCACTCGCTGTTCACAGCCATCCAATCACCTATGCCGTTTATGATTTCCTCCTCCTTCTCGTCAAATGTGCCGTCGGCACGAAGAGGGATACTCAATAGCAGATTACCGTTCTTGCTCACAACATCGACAAGGAGTTTCACCACCGAAGCAGCCGACTTATACCAATTGTTCTTATAAATATCGGTGTTGTAGTGCCATCCGCCTATGCAGGAGCATGTCTGCCACGGCTTTTCGGGAATGTTGTTGGGGGCGCCACGCTCAACATCCCACACGAGAGCTTCCTTCTGCGTGTCGTTCAGTATCTTGCCAAACATTACAGCCGAAAAATCGTTGGGATGTGTGGCCGAGTTGTGATTATAAAAATGGGCGGCAATTTTAAGTCCGGCATCGCTTATGGGATAGAACGGCACACCCGTGACATCGAAATAGAGCAAGTCGGGGTTGTAACGGTTGATTACATCGAGCGTGCGGTTGTAGAAATTGGTGCAATATTCCACAGTAGGCACGGCGACACCGTTGCCCCACGCCCACTGACGGTGAATCATGCCGTCGCTCCATGAGCCGTAGCTGTCGGGGTGGTTCTGGGCATATAGATTCTGCGGGTCGAGGCCCTCCCACCATTTGCCTTTGCCATCCTCCTTAGTCATGCGTCCGTCGTAGGGCACACCGGCCTTGTCGCCGTTACGGTCATAGCGTCGCGAAGGTTCATACCATGACCAGGCATGGTCGGCATGCAGGCTTACGCCAAATTTCAATCCATGCTTGCGGCAAGCCTCGGCCCACCCGGCGAGCAGGTCACGCTTCGGCCCGATTGCCTTGGAGTTCCACTCCTGATATTGGCTGTCCCAGAGGTCGAAGTTGTCATGATGGTTGCCGAGTGCAAAGAAATACTTGGCACCTATCTTCTTATACAACCCTACAAGGTAGTCGGGATCCCACTTCTCGGCTTTGAAAAGTGGAAGGATGTCCTTGAAGCCTACTTCCGACGGGTGTCCGTAGTTGGCCACATGATGCTTATATTCATTGGAACCCTCTATATACATTGACCGGGCCATCCAATCGCCCGAACCCTCAACACACTGAGGCCCCCAATGGGCCCATATTCCAAACTTTGCGTCACGGAACCATTCGGGCACTTCATATTGCGACAATGATTCCCATGTGGCATCATATTTTCCCTTCATCATCGGCTCCTGGGCCTCCGACACCGGGACTTCATAATTCTGACTCAAAGCCGCTGCAGGGATGAGCAGCGCTGCAAGAAGACATTTGCAATAATTCATGTTGGTAAGGTATTGATTTCGATTCATGGCAAAATTATACACTATTGCATTTAATTGAAGTGAAAATATCGCGATAATAGTAGGACAAAATCGATATATGTCACACTTTAACCTTTGTCGATAGAAAAATATTCATTTATTTTGCGTCAATATACAGTATTATGCTATGAGTGCGATAAATGTCAGACCGAACCTGTTGATGCTTAATGTGGGTCACGCCCTGCACAACGCCGACTGGAACTTCAAGGATGTGAGCAGCCCGTTCACACGCCTCTACTATGTGACCGAAGGTAACGCCGAACTGATTCTCCCCAACGGCCGGGTGCGACTGCGTCCCCACCACCTCTACATCATCCCTGCATTCACGCTCCACACCAATGTGTGTACATCGCTGTTCAAGCACTATTACATACACGTGTATGAGGACTCGTCATCGGGAGTAAGCATAATCGAAAACTTCGACTTCCCCACCGAACTTGAAGCCTCACCTATAGAGCTTGAGCTCTTTAAAAGCATCTGCGAGCACAACACATCGATGGTGTTGAAGAATGTCGACCCGCGAATCTACGACAACAAGCACTCCCTAATCGAGTGCGTAAGACTAAATCGCGAACGCCCGCTGTTTGACCGCATGGAGTCGATGGGGATAATATTGCAGCTTATGTCACGGTTCATGCGTCACGCACGACCTAAATACGAAGCATCGGACAAGCGCATAAAGCTCGCCCTCGAGTACCTCAACGAAAACATCAACGAACCTATATCAATTGAAACACTCGCAAGAGAGGCTTGCCTGTCGCGCGACCACTTCATAAAGCTGTTCAAGCAGGAACTCGGATGTACCCCGGGACAATTCATCATCAACAGGAAGCTGATAAAGGCACAGCTTATGCTCGCCACCGAAAACACCTCGATAAAGGACATTGCCTATTCGCTCGGATATGACGACTACTCCTACTTCTCGCGACTGTTTCGCAAGCACACCTCCATGACCCCGCAGACCTACCGCAACAGTTTCAACAACTGACCCCAAAATAAGTGTAACCCTAAGCCGGCACGAGGATAACATGAATTTCGCATTTAGCGTTATTATTTGTAATTTTGTGACCTGATGAAGTCAAAGATTATAATATTGGTGATTGCGCTGACCCTGATAGCCTCGGTGGGCATCATGCTCTATCTCGTGAAGATACGCGGAGTTGCCCATGCTGTCAATGTGTCACGCGACGAGTACCCCATTCTCGGGGTAGACCTGTCGTCACATAACGGCGACATCGACTTCAACAGACTGAAGGCCGACTCGGTCGACTTCGTGATGCTGAAGGCCACCGAAGGCACCACATTCAAGGACCCGAAATTCAACCGCAATTACACCGAGGCACGCAAAGCCGGTATAAGCCACATCGGAGCCTACCACTTCTTCCGTTTCGACACCGACGGCGAGATGCAGGCAATGAATCTCATCAACAGCCTGCGCGGCAAGACCATCGACCTGCCTGTAGCCATCGACCTCGAGGAGTGGACCAATCCCAAGCACCTTGACACCGATGAAGTGGTGACACGCCTACAGGCAATGATCGACTATCTCGAAATCAACGGCCTAACCATACTGTTTTATACCAATAAGGACGGATACCAACGATTTGTCCGCGACCGTTTTGACGACTATCCCCTGTGGATATGCTCATTCACCGACCCGCCACTCGGCGACGACAACAACGACTGGGCCCTATGGCAATACAGCCACTGGGGATGGACCGAAGCCTGCGACACCGAAGTCGACCTCAACACATTCAACGGCGACCGCGAGCAATGGCTTCAATGGGTGAAATCGTCAACATTCTGACTACAACAATCTATAACGAAATCAATAATCCCGCAAAATGGACTACTGCATATTTCCTCCCGAAGAGATGCCTGAAGGCATAATCGACCTTCCGCTATCCAAGAGCATCAGCAACCGAGTGCTTATACTGAATGCGCTCACGGGCAACCGTGGCCGAATCGAGCGAACGGCCGAATGTGACGACACCGCCGTGATGCTCACTGCCCTGTCGCAGACATCCGATGAAGTCAACATCGGTGCCGCAGGTACCGCCATGAGGTTTCTCACCGCCTACTTCGCGATGCAACCCGGACGCACCGTGACGATAACCGGTACGGAACGAATGTGCAACCGTCCCATAGCACTGCTTGTCGACGCACTCCGCCAGTGCGGAGCATCGATCGAGTATGTGGACAAGGAGGGTTATCCTCCATTGAAAATCCACGGATGCCGACTGGCGGGAGGCGACATAACGCTGCCGGCATCGGTCAGCTCGCAATATGTATCGGCGTTGCTCATGACAGCACCGCTGATGGAACACGGCCTAAAGCTGACGCTAACCGATGGCATAGTGTCGCTGCCCTATATCAAGATGACGCTCGGACTCATGAAGGAATGGGGCGTCGACAGCGACTTTACCGACAATGTGATAACGGTAGAGCCTCAACACTACACACCCGTCGACTTCAAAGTCGAGGCCGACTGGTCGGCTGCCTCCTACTGGTATGAAATCGAAGCACTCTCATCGGGCGACCTCTCGTTGAGAGGATTGTCAAGCAACAGCCTGCAGGGCGACAGTCACGTTGCCGACTTCTTTACCGGACTCGGAGTCAACTCGGAGTGGGACGGTGACGTTATGGAACTTATGCCGTCGCCCGACCTCACGCCACGCATCACGCTCGACATGAGCGAGCAGCCCGACCTTGCTCAGACAGTGGTTGTGACCTGCGCGATGCTGGGACTGCCCTTCCACATCACCGGACTGTCGACATTGAAGATAAAGGAAACCGACCGCCTAACCGCCCTGCGCGACGAGTTGCGCAAGCTGTCGTTTGTCATCGACATAGTCGACGACAACGCCCTTGAATGGGAGGGCGCGAGATGCCCTGTCGACACATCACACCCTGTTGTCATAGACACCTATCAGGATCATCGCATGGCTATGGCATTCGCCCCGGTGGCACTATACATTCCCGGACTCATAATACGTAACGCCGATGTAGTTACCAAGTCCTATCCCGAATATTGGGACCACCTGCGCAGCATCGGTTTCACCACCAAGGAGGTCGATGCCGACACCTTGCTCAACAATATATAATCATGGAAGTAAGCCTCATAATAATAGGTGCGCTGGCCGTTGTGGGAATAGCCCTGTACATGCATGACCGATATGCACGCCGCAAGCCTTCGCAGCAGGACGAAGAGCCGGAGCCTCAGCCTCAGGATCAAGAGGAGTGCTGCGGAATGCACATCACCTGCGAGCGTGATTCGCTCCTTGCATCGGTGAGCGAAACGATCGAATACTACGACGACGAGGAGCTCGACGCTTTCAAGGGGCGCAACCCGGAGTCCTACACCGACGATGAAATCGAGCAATTTCGCGATGTGCTGCTCACACTGCTTCCTCAGGACATAGCCGGCTGGGGACGAAGCATCCAGCTGCGAGGCATCGAACTGCCTCCCGCCGTGCGCGAGGAGCTGCTCATGATAGTGGCCGAAGCCCGTCACGATGCCGTGAATCCCAACTAATCCCCCGATTACCGTCATGGACTATCTACAATACGCATTCTTCAGAAACGCAGTCATAGGCATACTCATCATCTCGGTCGCAGCCGCCATGATAGGCACCTACATCATCACGCGACGCATGGTGTCGATAACCGGCGGCATAACCCACGCCTGCTTCGGCGGACTCGGACTGGGATATTACCTCGGCATAAGCCCCGTGTTTATGGCGGCGGTATTTGCAGTCACATCGTCGATGGGTGTCGAGTGGATTGCGTCACGCTACAGAATACGCGAGGACTCGGCCATTGCCGTTATATGGTCGCTCGGCATGGCATTGGGTATCCTGTTTGTTTTTCTTACTCCGGGATATGTCCCCGAACTTAACGGATTCCTGTTTGGCAACATCCTCACGATAGGCACATCCGACCTGTGGGCTTTCGCGGCCTACACGGTGGTGCTCGTAATATTCTTCGCACTCTTCCGTCGCACCATAATCGCTTGTGCTTTCGACAGCGACTTCGCCCAGGTGTCGGGCCTGCCGGTGCGCTTCATCAACTACGCCATGACGGTGCTTGTGGCCGTGTGCATAGTCCTCACGATAAGGCTTGTAGGCATCATGCTGTTGCTCTCGATGGTGACGGTGCCGGTGCTTATTGCCGAAACGTGGTCACGCCGCTTCATAAACATAATGCTCGCGGCTATAATAATCTCCATCGTCAGCAGCCTCGGAGGACTGTTGGTGGCTACGATCATCGATGTCCCTTGCTCGGCAATCATCGTGCTCCTGCAGGTTGCGCTCTATTTTGTGGCACGAATCGGCAAAGACATTTCGCTTAAACGCCCCATACGCTGACCTCTCTCCAGCCGATGACCTGCAGCCGCCTTTACATACTCGTCATAGCCGTGACAGCAGCAATGCTGTTATCGGGATGCTCAACCCGCAAAAACACTGCGGCAAACCGCAACTATCAGGCATTCATAACGCGCTATAACATATATTACAACGGCGACGAGCACTACAAGTCGACACTGGAGGCAATGGAGCGTGACTATGCCGACGACTATTCACGCCTGCTGCCCCTGCATCCGGCCGATGCACGGCGCGACCCCATGTCACCCCAACCGTCGGGCGACTTCACCCGTTCAATCGAAAAAGCACAGAAAGCAATAGAGCTACGCTCGATAAAGCGGCGCCCGGCGCGAAAACCGGGACGCTCAAACGATCCGGCCTACCGCGAGTGGCTGAAACGCGAGGAGTACAATCCTTTTCTTCACAATGCGTGGATGATGCTCGGACGCAGCCAATATGCATCGGGCGACTTCACAGGAGCGGCCGCTACATTCCGTTACATTGCGCGTCACTTTTCATGGCTGCCCGAAACAGTGACCGAGGCCAAGCTGTGGCAAGCCCGCTGCTACAGTGTGCTTGGCTGGGAGTTTGAGGCCGAAAGCCTGCTGCAAGGCATAACGACCGACGACCTCAAGTCACAGCAACTTGAAGAGTTATATGACATAGCCTGCGCGACTCGCTTCCTCGCATCAGGAAATCCGGAGAAGGCCATTCCTTATATCGAGAAGGCTGTCACCAAGGCATCGCGATGGCAGAAACACCGCCTGTACTATCTGCTCGGACAACTATATTCACGAGCCGGGGACATATCGGCCGCATATAACGCTTTCGGGAAATCGACCTCATCGGCAACAACCAACCGAGCGCGCATCAACGCCCGTGTGCGACAAAGCGAGGTGTATACCTCCAATGACATAACGCGCGAAGTCAAGGCAATGAAGCACATGACACGCTTTGACAGCAACAGCGACTATCGGGGCCTTCTATATTACGCCATCGGCAATCTCTACAAGTCGCGCGGCGACACAGCGCAGGCCGTAACCAACTACAGGCTTTCGCTGGAATCACAACCCGAAGGGAATACCGACAAAGGCTTCACCCTGCTGTCGCTCGGTGACATATATTTCAAGCGCAAGGAGTATGTCAAGGCTCAACCATGCTACGCCGAAGCGGTGGCCCTGCTACCCACTGCATATCCGGGATATGACTCAATAAGCCGGTTAAGCGACATCCTTGACCGACTTGCCGTCTACATCAACAACATAAATCACAACGACTCCACACTCAATCTCGCCGACAAACCCGAGGAGGAGCGCACGGCAATAATCAAGGCATATATATCACAACTCAAAAAGCGTGACAAGGAGCAGGCCGAAAAGGCTCGACGAGAGGAATATTTCGCCGATCGGCAAAATGGTGACGCCACCGCATCGTCAACCGACGGAGCGGCTGCACCGACATCATTCTCACTTAACAACGATGACTCGTGGTACTTCTACAATAACGCAGTACGTAACGCGGGACGCACCGAATTTCAACGCCGTTGGGGAGCTCGCCGGCTTGAGGATGACTGGCGACGACGCGACAAGAGTTCGTCGACATTAGGCGTAACCTCAACCGACGAAACCGACTACAACGATGACGATGTAACGCAAAGCGATGACGAGCGAAACGTGACATCGGAAAATCCCTACGATGTGGAGTACTACATGAAGCAGTTGCCGCTGACAGCCGAAGCCCGGCGCAGGGCCAACGACATAATTCAGGACGGGCTCTACAACGCCGCTCTGATTCTGAAGGACGATCTGCATGACTACTCTTCGGCCGCCCGTTACTGGGAACGCCTGTTGTCACGCTACCCCGACAACCCCTACTGCATCGATGCATATTATAATATGTACATGATGTATCGCCGAAACGGCGACATGACGCAAGCCGAGCGTTATCGCTCACTGTTGCTCGACCGCTTCCCCGAGTCACGTTATGCCACAGCGTTACGTAATCCCGATGGACTTGAACGGATGCGTGACATGGCCCGTCGCGAAGAGGAACTTTACGGCAAGGCCTACTCGGCCTATATCGGGAACCGAAATGAGGAAGTGCATGAAGCATTGCGCACGATGAAACGTGACTACCCGCTAAGCAACCTGATGCCCAAATTCATGTTTATCGACGCGTTAAGCTATGTCACGGAAAATGACGCCGACCGATTCAAGAACACGTTGAAAGAGATTGTCGACCGCTACCCCGATGCCGATGTAACGCCTGTAGCCTCGGCCTATCTTGCCGGGCTCAATCAGGGCCGTCACATACTCAGCGGAGCGGAGAATCCACGCGGCATTGTGTGGCGACAGGCACTCACCGCCGACTCAATCGCCGGGTCGGCCGACACTCCCGCTGAATTTGAGCTTAATCCCGACACTCCGCAACTGTTTATCCTCGCATACCCTGTCGATGAAGTCGAAGCCAACCAACTGCTTTACAATGTGGCACGACACAACTTCAGCTCGTTTGTCATAAAGGATTTTGACCTTGAATGTCTAAATTTCGGCAACATCGGGTTGCTGATTGTAAAAGGATTTGCTAACTTTGACGAACTTGCACACTATCGCAAAGTACTTGACGACGACACCTCGTTCACAATGCCTCCCAAAGTGACGCCGGTCATGATCAGTGTCGACGACTTCAACGCTTTGCTGCGTGACGGACGGTCGATTGACGACTACTTCAAATATGTCAACGAGCGTGCAGCCGACGAACCGGTAACCGTCCCCGTGCCTGACAATGATGAAAACGACAATGAGCAATAATCGCTACAAGATACTATGGGCCGACGATGAAATAGACTTGCTGAAGCCCCATATCCTCTTCCTTAACGGAAAAGGATATGATGTCACGACCGCCAACAACGGTCGCGACGCTCTCGACCTCATTGCCGAAGGCGGTTACGATCTGGTAATACTCGACGAGCACATGCCCGGATTGTCGGGACTTGAAACGCTCGCCATGATAAAGCAGACATCGCCGCTCACCCCCGTCATCATGATTACCAAGAGCGAGGAGGAGAACATCATGAATCAGGCCATAGGAAGCAAGATAGCCGATTACCTGATAAAGCCGGTAAACCCCAACCAGATACTGCTGTCGCTGAAAAAAGCACTGCACTCCGACGAGCTTGTAAGCCGTCAGGCCACGAGCGACTACCGCAAGGAGTTTGGACGGCTGTCGCTCATGATCAATGAGTGCCGTTCGATCAATGACTGGTATGCCCTCTACGACCGCATAGTGTACTGGGAGATGGAACTGTCGTCGGCCGACACCGACATGAACTCCCTGCTGCTGATGCAGAAGGATGAGGCCAATGCCGCCTTCAGCAAGTTTCTGCACAAGAACTACGGCTCATGGATGGAAGGAAAAGAGCGTCCGTTGATGAGCAACGATGTTTTCAAGCATCACATACTTCCGCATCTCGATTCAGGCGAGAAGGTGATGATGCTCGTCATAGACAATCTGCGCCTCGACCAATGGCGTGCGATAAAGCCGCTGTTGGGCGACATGTTCTCGTTTGAAGAGTCGCTCTACACCTCAATCCTGCCCACGGCAACGCAATATGCACGTAACGCACTTTTCTCGGGACTGATGCCTCGCGACATAGCGTCACTGTTTCCCGACCTGTGGATGGACGAGGATGCCGACGAGAGCAAAAACATTAATGAAGCGTCGCTCATAGCCACGCAGCTTCAGCGATTTCGCCGCGATGTGCGATTTTCTTATCACAAAATCAACGACTCGGTTGCAGCCGAACGGCTTGTAAAGGATTTCGCCAATCTCGAGGCCAACCGACTGAATGTAGTAGTGTGCAACTTCATCGACATAATGTCGCACGCACGCACCGACTCACGGATGATGCGCGAACTTGCGTCAAGCGATGCCGCCTACCGGTCGCTGACCGAGTCGTGGCTGCGTCACTCTCCTGTACTCGACCTGCTGCGCAAGGCCGGTGCCCGAGGACACCGCATAGTCATCACAACCGACCACGGATCAATAAAGGTGAACAATGCGGTCAAAGTGGTGGGTGACCGAAACACCAACACCAACCTGCGTTACAAAGTGGGAAAGAATCTCGACTACAATCCGCGTCAGGTATATGAGATAAAACATCCCGAGCGTTACGGACTTCCGTCGCCCAACGTTTCATCGACCTATATATTCGCTTCGGGACGCGACTTCTTTGCTTACCCCAACAACTACAACCACTACGTGCAGTACTACGACAACACATTCCAGCACGGAGGCATATCGCTTGAGGAGATGCTCGTGCCGATTGTGATACTTACCCCGAAATCAAACGACAAAAAATAATAACAACACCCATGACTACGAAAATATTGATTCCTTCGATTGCCGACCTCGACAAGGCGGCTCACGAATTCGTCGAACTGATGGACGATGCCACCGTATTTGCATTCTACGGAGAGATGGGAGCCGGTAAAACGACATTTATCAACGCCCTGTCGCGCGCACTCGGTGTCGAGGACGACCCCACGAGCAGCCCTTCGTTTGCAATAATCAACGAATACCGCTCCGACACCACAGCCGAGCTGATATATCACTTCGACCTCTACCGTCTTGAAAACCTTGAGGAGGCATTTGACATAGGCGTTGAGGATTATCTCGACTCGGGTGCATTGTGCTTCATCGAGTGGCCCGAACGCATCGCCGACATACTACCCGACGACACTGTGCGTGTAGACATCCGCGAACTTCCCGACGGAAGCCGCGAACTCACCGTAACATCACCCGAACAGTAGCATCATGTCGCTCGTAACAGGCACATTGGTGCTGATAGGCATATTCACGCTGTGTGGACTATTTTCAATCCTGGCCGGAATGGCCGGCTGGGATTGGTTTTTCACCAGCGTCAACTCACGAATGCTCACCGGACGCATGTCGCGTAAATGGGCCAGGATATTCTACATCGTACTTGGCTTGGCGATATTGACTATGGCGACATATCTCTACATGACACTACCTGTAAAATGAAACACAACATCCTGCATCTCGATTCAGTGACATCGACCAATTCATGGCTCGCTGTCGAAGGGCGTGACATTCCTCATGCCACAGTAGTGACTACACGTGAGCAGACGGCGGGACGAGGGCAACGAGGCAACAGCTGGGAGTCGCAACCCGGAGCCAACCTTACATTCTCCATGCTGCTGCGACCTGAATCGATTGCGGCCCACAGCCAGTTCACCATATCGGAAGCAGTAGCGCTCGGCATCGCCGACGCGTTACGTCATTTTCTCCCGGCCGACCGCGTGAAGATAAAGTGGTCCAACGACATATATGTCGACAATCGCAAGATATGCGGGATATTAATTGAAAACAGCATAACCGGCGACCGCATCGGTCGAAGCATCGCCGGAATAGGCATCAACGTAAATCAGGAGGAGTTTCACAGTGACGCTCCTAATCCTGTGTCGTTGCGGAACATCACCGGTATCGAATATAATCTCGACGAGGTGCTCAACCTTGTAATCGACTCAATTCTCTCACGACTTGACGAGGGAATCGCCGATCCGGCATCGCTACACCGGGCCTATATCGAGTCGCTGTGGGGCAAAGAGGGCCGCACCTATCGCGACACCGCCACCGGCGAGATATTCTCGGCCATAATCGAAGATGTAGCCCCCATAGGTCACATCCACCTCCGCGACACCTCCGGCCGCCTCCGCATCCACGCCTTCAAAGAAATCGCCGTCATCCTCTGACCACGGTGGGG
Source organism: Muribaculum sp. NM65_B17 (assembly GCF_004793735.1). Lineage (NCBI taxonomy): Bacteria > Pseudomonadati > Bacteroidota > Bacteroidia > Bacteroidales > Muribaculaceae > Muribaculum > Muribaculum sp. NM65_B17. The sequence continues at coordinate 129,372 of NZ_SRYY01000003.1, read as the reverse complement.
GAGGCGCTGTGTATTTGTGGGAGCATCTTATTTCGCATTCTCGCTAATTATTAGTAATTTTGCTGCCTAAATCATAGAGTGAAGTGAGTGCTATCGACATAACAATACTAATAGTAGCGGGAGCTGCATTGGTTTACGGTCTTATCAAAGGCATTATCAACCAGTTGGCATCCCTGGGCGGGTTCGTTTTGGGACTTATCGCCTGCCGCATATTCGGCGACAACATGGCCGAGGTAATGACCGGGATTTTACCCGGAACATTCCACTCCCAGCAAGCGGCCTCCATCGTGGGCAATATCGTGCTTTTCCTCCTTGTCTACTTCACCGTGGCGCTTATAGCCTCGATGGCCCACAAGCTCACCCACGCGATAATGATAGGTTGGCTCGACCACCTGCTCGGAGGCATATTCTCGGTATTCAAATGGCTACTCATAATGAGCATAGTGCTTAACCTGTGGCACATCATAACTCCCGACAGCCCGATATTCCACTCGTCCACGCTGATGGACGGAGAACTCTTTCCGGCACTGATGAATTTCGCGCCGAAGATGCTCAGCGCACTTGCCGGACAGGTATCGGCCACCATTGACAATGTAAGTTAACGCTGCAACAATCCATCCATGTGATTGTTAAATCTCTATATCCACTTTTGCAACGAAATGACTAAAGATAACCAAAACAATACTGCTGCCGGCCACGATGACATAATAGGCGATGTCACCAACGGCGAATACAAGTATGGATTTGTAAGCGACATCGACACCGATGTGATTCCTCGCGGACTCAACGAGGATGTGATCCGTCTTATATCGAAAAAGAAAGGCGAACCCGAGTGGTTGCTTGAATTCCGACTAAAAGCCTACCGTCACTGGCTGACGCTGAAGATGCCCACATGGGCTCATCTCGACATTCCCGAAATCGACTATCAGGCCATAAGCTATTACGCCGCGCCCAAAAAGAAAGAGGGGCCCAAGAGCCTTGACGAAGTGGATCCCGAGCTGCTTGAAACGTTCAACAAGCTCGGCATACCCCTTGAGGAACAGAAGGCCTTGTCGGGAATGGCCGTAGACGCGGTGATGGACTCGGTGTCGGTTAAGACCACCCACCGTGAGAAGCTCGCCGAGATGGGAGTGATATTCTGCTCATTCTCGGAAGCGGTGAAGGACTATCCCGACCTTGTGAAACGCTACCTCGGCACAGTGGTAAGCTACCGCGACAACTTCTTTGCCGCACTTAATTCGGCGGTATTCTCCGACGGTTCATTCGTCTACATCCCCAAGGGCGTGCGCTGCCCCATGGAACTGTCGACCTATTTCCGCATCAACGCTTCGGGCACCGGACAATTTGAGCGCACATTGATTGTGGCCGACGACGATGCCTACGTAAGTTATCTTGAAGGATGCACCGCGCCGATGCGTGACGAGAATCAGCTTCACGCTGCAATCGTGGAGATAATAGTCGAAGACCGCGCCGAGGTCAAATACTCGACCGTACAGAACTGGTATGCCGGCGACAAGCAGGGCAACGGAGGTGTATACAACTTCGTAACCAAGCGCGGACTATGCCGCGGCGACTACTCCAAGCTGTCGTGGACCCAGGTTGAAACCGGTTCGGCCATAACATGGAAATATCCCGGATGCGTGCTCGCCGGCGAAGGCTCGGTGGGCGAGTTCTACTCGGTTGCCGTGACCAACAACTATCAGCAGGCCGACACAGGCACAAAGATGATTCACCTCGGACGCAACACCCGCTCGACAATCGTCAGCAAGGGTATCTCGGCAGGCCACAGCCAGAACTCCTATCGCGGACTGGTAAAGGTAGCGCCCAAAGCCGACGGCTGCCGCAACTACACGCAGTGCGACAGTCTTCTGCTCAGTTCACACTGCGGAGCCCACACATTCCCCTACATAGATGTGCTCAACGACACCGCCGTAGTGGAGCATGAGGCTACGACATCAAAAATCAGCGAAGACCAGATATTCTACTGCAACCAGCGAGGCATTCCCACCGAGGAGGCAATAGGACTTATCGTCAACGGATATGCCAAGGAAGTGATGAACAAGCTCCCGATGGAATTTGCCGTCGAGGCTCAGAAACTTCTACAAATCACCCTTGAAGGCTCGGTAGGCTAACACTAACAATAACGCTAAAAACACATCCACCTATGGACAACAAAATATTACTCGACATCCACGACTTGCACGCCTCGATCGACGGCAAGGAAATTCTCAAAGGAATAAATCTCACCGTGCGTGAAGGCGAAGTTCACGCGATAATGGGCCCCAACGGCTCAGGAAAGTCAACACTATCGATGGTTCTCGCCGGAGCACCCGGATACTCGGTGACCGAAGGCACCGTCGACTTACACGGCAAGGAACTTCTCGAGCTGTCGCCCGAGGACCGCAGCCACGAAGGACTCTTCCTGTCGTTCCAATACCCGGTGGAGATTCCGGGAGTGTCGATGGTCAACTTCATGCGTGCGGCCGTAAACGAGAAGCGCAAATACTTCAACGAGGCCCCGCTGTCGGCAAGCGACTTCCTGAAACTCATGCGCCAGAAACGCGCAATCGTGGAGCTCGACAACAAGCTTGCGTCACGCTCGGTCAACGAAGGATTCTCGGGAGGCGAGAAGAAGCGTAACGAGATATTCCAGATGGCCGTGCTCGAGCCGCGCCTGTCGATTCTCGACGAAACCGACTCGGGTCTTGACATCGACGCACTGCGCATCGTGGCCGGCGGCGTCAACAAGCTGAAGACCGACCGTAACGCAACTATCGTCATCACCCACTACCAGCGACTGCTCAACTACATAAAGCCCGACTTCGTACACGTGCTATACAAGGGCCGCATCGTGCGCACCGGAGGTCCCGAACTTGCGCTCGAGCTTGAAGAGAAGGGCTACGACTGGATTAAGCAAGGCGAAAACATTCAAGATTAAACCATGGGCAGCATTAAACAATACACCGATATTTTCAGGCAGAACCGCGAAGCGATCGACCGCAACTCGGCCGAGGTGCTGAACAGTCGCCGACAGGCCGCGCTTGAGGCTCTCGACGACCGCGAGCTGCCCGACCGTCGCGACGAGGGCTTTGAGAAGACCTCCATCGACGAGATGTTTGCCCCCGACTTCGGGCTCAATATCAACCGTGTCAACATCCCCGTCGATGTGGCATCGTCGTTCCGCTGCGATGTCCCAAACATGAGCACCGCGATAGCCTTTGTACTGAATGACTCGTTTCACCCGTCGTCGGCCCTCGCGTCGAAGCTGCCCGAAGGGGTGATATTCGACTCGCTGCGCAAAGCCGCCGTCGAGCATCCCGAGCTTGTGGCAAGCCACTACGGCACACTCGCTCCGCTCGACCGCCCCGGAGTTGCGCTCAACACCCTGCTCGTGCAGGACGGCGTGTTCATCTACGTGCCGCGCGGCGTGAAGCTTGCCAAGCCGCTTCAGCTCGTAAACATATTCAGCTCCCCCGCATCGCTCATGGCCGTGCGCCGCGTGTTAATCGTCATGGACGACGACAGCGAGGCTCAGCTGCTCGTGTGTGACCACACCCAGGATTGCGACAACAACTACCTATCGTCGCAGATAATCGAGGTGGTTATGGGACGCGGAGCGCGATTCGACCTCTACGACATGGAGGAGTCATCGGCCAAAACCGCACGCTACTCACAGCTCTTCGCCCGTCAGGAAGCCGGATCGTCGCTGCTTGTCAACGGCATAACGCTCATAGGCGGCGTGACGCGCAACGACTACAACATCGATGTCACGGGCGAACACAGCGAAACCCTGCTCGCCGGAATGGCCATTGGCACCGGACACCAGCACACCGACAACAATTCAAGCGTCAACCACTTGGCCGAGCGCTGTCACAGCCGTCAGCTGTTCAAGTATGTCCTCGACGAGGAGTCGACCGGAGCATTCGAGGGCGGAATAACGGTAAATCCCTCGGCAAGATTCATCGAAGCCTATCAGAGCAACAAGAACCTGCTGGCTTCGACCTCGGCGCGCATGCACACCAAGCCGCAGCTGCTCATCTACTGCGACGACGTGAAGTGCAGCCACGGCGCGACCACCGGACAGCTCGACGCCGAAGCACTGTTCTACATGCGCTCGCGCGGCATCTCGGAAAAGGAGGCCCGCACCATGCTCATGCAGGCGTTCATGGCCGATGTCATCGACACCGTGCGCATGGACGGACTTCGCGACCGCCTGCGTCACCTCGTCGACAAGCGTTTCCACGGACAACGGTCGTTCTGCGGCAGTTGTGCGGCGTCATGTCACGAATCCAACAATGCAAAACCCTCAGCTCATGAACCAGCTTGATGTAGCCGCTCTGCGCCGTGACTTCCCGGTGCTCGACCGCACCATTTACGGCAAGCCGCTGATATATCTCGACAACACCGCCACATCGCAGACTCCCTCGTGTGTGGTCGACACCATACGCGACATCTATTTCCACACCAAGGCCAATGTGCATCGAGGAGTGCACACGATGTCGCAGGAGATGACCGCCATGCAGGAGGCCACTCGCGAGCGTGTTCGCCAAATGCTCAACGCCGAGTCGACATCGGAGATCATCTTCACGCGAGGCACCACCGAGGCCATCAACCTTGTGGCTTCGTCGATGGGTGATTCGTTTGTCGACGGCGACGAGGTGATTGTCACCGTCATGGAACATCACGCCAACATAGTGCCCTGGCAATTGCTGTCGCGCAACAAGCGCGTGACACTGCGCGTTGTGCCCATGGACGAGCGCGGCGTGCTCGACCTCGAAGCCTACCGCTCGCTCTTCAACAGCCACACCCGCATGGTGGCCGTGACCCACGTGAGCAACGTGCTCGGCACCGTCAATCCCGTGAAGGAGATGATTGCCGAAGCCCATCGTCACGACGTGCCGGTGCTCGTCGACGGAGCGCAGGCCGTGGCCCACATGGCAGTCGATGTGCGTGACCTCGACTGCGACTTCTATGCATTCTCGTCCCACAAGATGTACGGCCCCACAGGCGTGGGTGTGCTCTACGGCAAGCGCAGCCTGCTTGAGATGATGCCTCCCTATCAGGGCGGAGGCGAGATGATAGCCAACGTGACATTCGAGCACACGACATTTGCCGAACTCCCGTTCAAGTTCGAGGCCGGAACTCCCGACTTCGTGGGAATAGCAGCACTGCACACCGCCATCGACTACATGCAGGGTATAGGCATCGACGCTATCGCCGCCCATGAGCATGACCTGCTCCAATACACCACCGAGCGCATGGCCGACATTCCGGGAATGCGCATATTCGGCACGGCACCCGGCAAGAGTGCGGTTATATCGTTTCTTATCGGCGATGCCCATCACTACGACACCGGCCTGCTGCTCGACAAGTTAGGGATAGCCGTGCGCACCGGTCATCATTGCGCTCAGCCGCTCATGCACGCGCTCGGCATCGAGGGCACGGTGAGAGCCTCGTTTGCCCTCTACAACACCCGCGAGGAGGCCGATGCATTCATTGCGGCACTGAAACGCGTAGCGGCCATGCTTCAATAAGAACCGGTTCGACAATAAAAATCGTCAAAAATCCTAAAATATAGTCCGCGGCTATTGCATAATCGATATAAATCGCTTAACTTTGCCCCCACATAAACGGTGCGTTAGTTCAGTTGGTTAGAATACATGCCTGTCACGCATGGGGTCACGGGTTCGAGTCCCGTACGCACCGCATAAGAGAGAGCGACCATCACGGTCGCTTTTTTGTTGCCCCACGGCATGGTTTTTATCACAAAATCTTGTAATTTTGCAATAGCAACACCACATTATGCTGCAATGTCGCAGCGGTTAACCAATTAATATCACATGAAAAAGATAGCTGCAATAATGTGTGCGACAGTAGCCCTGACAAGCTGCAACAACAAAGTCGCCGACATCGACACCCAAGTTAATGAACTCTATGACCGCATGTCGCAGGAGGAGCGCATAGCTCAATTGAAGAGCTGCTACATGGACGACCTCTTTGACGAAAACGGAGTGCTCGACAACGCCAAGTGCGCCGAGATGATTCCCAACGGCATAGGTCACTTCTCGCAATATGCGAGCCAGAAACCCACCGATGCCAACGTGCTTCGCGACCGCGTTGCGGCAATGCAGGAGTGGCTCATCAACAACACCCCCAACGGCATTCCGGCCCTGTTTCACGAAGAAGTGCTGTCGGGCATAAACACACGTGACGCTACAATCTACCCCCAGCAGATAGGACAGGCATGCTCGTTCAATCCCGAGCTCGCCGAGCTTAAGACCCGCCAGACGGCTACGGCATTGCGCAAGATGGGCGGACTGCTCTCGTTGTCGCCCATGGTCGACGTGTGTCGCAATCCGAGCTTCAACCGTCTTGAGGAGTCCTACGGCGAGGACGGCTATCTATCGGCCGTAATGGGCACCGCTTTTGTAAGGGGTTTGCAGCAGGGCGACCTCAAAAAGGGCGTGGGTGCATGCTCCAAGCACTACCTCGGCTACGGCGGAGGCGGTGATGCCGATGAGAAGGAGCTGATGGAGGAGATTCTCCTGCCCCACGAAACTATGATACGACTTGAAGGCAGCAAGGCGCTGATGCCGGGTTACCATGCCTATAAAGGCACCAACTGCGTAGCCAACAGCGAGATCCTTCAGGACATTCTGCGCGACTACCTCGGATTTGACGGCATGGTGGTGAGCGACTACACGGCTATCGACCAGATTCCCGGTCTTGAATCCCGTGCCGAGAAGGCTGCTGCGGCAGTCAACGCCGGAAACGATGTCGACTTCCCCCACGGAGCCAACTACGCCTACCTGCAGGAGGCCATCGACAACGGCACCGTGAAGCCTGAGACCCTGGAGCGCGCCGTGAAGAATGTGCTGCGCTACAAGTTCCTCGCGGGAATGTTTGACAAAGATCCCTACCTCTACAGCACCGAAACTATAACGCTCGACTCACCCGAGGAGCGACAGACAGCCTACGACATCGCGTCGCAGTCGGTCGTGCTGCTTGAAAACAACGGCATCCTCCCGCTGAAGGATAAGAAAAACATTCTTGTCACCGGCCCCAACGCCAACTCAATGTGGGCCATGTGCGGCGACTATTCGTTCCCGGCCATGAGCTATTTCTGGAAAAAGGTGACCGACGACCTCGATCATCCCCATGTCGTGAAGCTTCTTGAGGGCATGGAGTCACGCAAGCCCGACGGTGTCGACATCAGCTATTCGCGCGGCTGTGACTGGACCGAAGATATCGAAACGAAGTACACCGTGGGAGGCGACGAACGCGCATGGGAATATGAAATCCTACACCGCAAGGTCGACTCGGGCGAGAAGGCCGACAAGGCCGAGGCACTGCGCATGGCTCGCAACGCCGATGTGATTATCGCCGCCGTGGGTGAGAATGTGATGCTTTGCGGCGAAAACCGCGACCGTCAGGGTCTGCGGCTCCCCGGCAAGCAGGAGCAATTTGTGAAGGAGCTGCTTGCTACGGGCAAGCCTGTGGTACTCGTTGTGTTTGGCGGTCGCGCTCAAGTGATTTCCGACATCGCCGACCGCTGCGCTGCCGTGATTCAGGCCTGGTATCCCGGTGAGGAAGGAGGTAACGCTGTCGCCGACATTCTCTACGGCAACATCTCGCCCTCGGCCAAGCTGTCGGTAAGCTACCCCAACACCGAAGTCTACGAGCCTATATGCTACAACCGCTCGACCGAGAAGGATCAGCGCGTGGCATGGGAATTCGGCCACGGATTGAGCTACACTACATTCGACTACTCCAATCTGACCGTTGACAAGAGTGCCGCCACATCGGCCGACTCGATTGTCGTGTCGTTTGATGTCAAGAACTCCGGCGCGGTCAAGGGCGACGAGATAGCACAGCTCTACATTTCACCTGCCAATGACGACCAAAATCTGCGCCCGATTCAGCTGCAGGGATTTGCCCGCGTGTCGCTCAATCCAGGCGAAACCAAGAGAGTCACCGTGAAGCTGCATCCCGAGCAGATGGGCTACTACAGCAACGAAGGCGCACGCCGCTGGAACATCGCTCCCGGCCGCTTCCTGGTCAAGGTGGGCGCATCGTCGACCGACATCAGGCTGCAGGATGAAGTCACACTCACCGGCGCCAAGGTGGAGAAACCCCTGCGCGAAGTCTATTTCTCTAAAAGCTCGGTAAAATAGTCATGACACTGTCGGAACATCAGGCCAATCGCCCCTAAGGGGCATCTAAAAAAAGCTGCGTTAGCTGCCCAATAAATACCCAATCAAATAACCCTTTATTAGACAGCTACGCAGCTACGAAGGCGTGATAAGTTACGTATTGCGGCGGAGGAGGGTATTTTCGCGGACAAGCTGCTCGATGCGCTCATCCTTTTCGCGGATGATTGTCATCAAGGCATCGACCTGGTCGGTTATCGGCGACTGATCGGCTTGACGGCGCATGTCACGCACCATATTGCCCTCGCCCGTGATGAGCCAGTCGGCATCAAGCCAGTCAAACGCCTTCACCACCTTAAGAATAAAATCATATCCAGGCTTGTTGCGACGCATCACCACGACGCCCCTCACCGTTTGGTCGCCGACACCGATACGGCGGGCAAACGATGACACATTCATATTTTCATGTCGTATTATCGCATTTATGCGATCGCATATATCCATCTTTTCAATAATTTACTGGTTTTATGTTGGTGAAGGTTATGGGCAGCTACGCAGCCCTCTACCTATTTAAAATCCATGCCTTCTACCCGTGCTGCGGACGCATAACAGCGTCCTTGCGCGGGCCTAACCCTATTAAGCTGCTCTGCAGCTTTGGCGCTAACGCGGGGATTTGCGGGTGGAGGGAGCGCCCTGCGCTGCGCGGGGGCGGCTGGCATGCGCGTAGCGACGGGGCTGCGTTAGCTGACCAATAAAAAGGGAGAGGAGCTGCGATGGCTGCCCGGCTAATGCCCCACCGTATTGCTTTATGCCTGACAGCCACCGCAGCTTATAAGCGCGTGCTTACTATATTTTATATCCGCCCGCAAAACACGCGACCGCAACCCGTCACTTCAGCTTCGAGCGGTCGGCGGGCAGAACGTGGATTCCGTAGGATTCACGAAGGAAGTCGCCCAACACATTACCCCGGTTGGCATTGATCTGCTCAACGTAGAACTGCGAGAACGCCTTGCGGAGCCCCTCCACCGTCACGCTCGTGTCGTTTTCGATGTCAAACTGCGAGTTAAGCCGTGCGCGCGCTATCAGGAACCCGTGAACACGCTCGTTAAGCGGTGTGCCCGACAGGCCGATGCCGTGGCTCAGGTCGATGTTCACGTCGCCGCGCTCAACCGCCATCGGCAGCTCGATAAAGTCGAGAGAGTCGGCCGGATTGTAGAAGCGCAGAAAGCCCAGATAGGGCATCTCGGACGTGTCGCGGCGCACCATCACAGCTTCGTTGTTGCTGAACACCACCGAGTCAAGCGCCCGGTTGTCGACATCGTAGAGCACCGCCCGGGCATACTCCTCGCCCGGCGACACTATCGACACCGTGCATTCGGGCTTGTTGGATGCTCCGCTGCCGCAGGCCGTAAATGCGGCCACAAGAAGCAGCGTCACTATGAAATTGATTGTCTTCATCGTCAATATTGATTAGTCAATTATAGAGAGGGCGGCACGGCTGCTGCCGCTCCGCCCTCTTCAGGATTGTTGTACCTCTGTAAAATCAGAATCGGAATCCGAGTTTTACGATAGGCATGTCTATGAGCTTGATGTTATGGTGACACAGATTGTACTTGTCAAAGCCCTGCGGTGCCATCTGGATAAGGTCGTAGCGGTAGGATACCGGCTGACACTCTACGGCAAGGAACATGCCGCGTGTCAGGCTGTACTCGATACCGGCTACAGCCGCGCCCTTAAGCGCTATCATCTGGCCCACACGACCCGGGGCAAGGTAGACGGCCTCCTCGATTTGCTCGCCGAGGTCGCTTAGGTCCTCATCGTCAACCATGATGCCCGTGTAGGGCTGCTTGGTGTGGATGCGGGCCATCTGCATCCCTATCGTCACTCCCACATAAGGGTGTATGCGCTCGTTGCTCGTCTTGAAGTAGCGGTCAACTCCGGCGTTGATATACCAGTTGTTGTTGACCTGCGCGTTGACATACTTCTGGTCGGGGATGCGGAGGTTGTCCAGATCCTCATATTCGGCCTCGATATAGTCCTTCTTCGGAGTTACTCCGATGTTCATGCCCGCCGACAGATTCACCGCCCAGCTGTCATGGAAGAAATATTTGGCCTGAATGCCGAGTATGTTTACAAGACTGTTGTTGTCAAACCCTGTGAGGTTCAAGTAGCCGCTCAGGTTGCCCGAAGTGGCCGTCCCGCCGTTGGGAAGACCGATCGAACCGTAGTTGGAGTTGTACATCGGGAGCAGGGCGGTCTGGTCGTCGCCATAGACCGAGCCGCTGCTGCCGAGCATCAACGAGAACTCCCATTGACCCTTGTGCGGTGCAAACGATGCGCATCCCTTGTCGGGGCATCCCCCGGTCTGCCCCCACACGGTGGGAGCGACCAGAAGTGCCGACAATAAGATTGTGCAAAGTCGTTTAATCATTTTTTCGTTATTAAATGATTGTTGTTGTTTCTAATTGGATGACGGTGAGATTATTCAGCGCCCTCTACACTCTTGATAGCTGCATCAAGACGAGCCTTGGCTGCGTCAAGTTCTTCCTTGGCTGCATCCATTGCAAGCTTAGCCTCCTCTACAGCAAGAGCTGCGATTTCAGCGTCGCTTACAAGTTGCTTCTCATACTGGTCAAGCACATATTGAGCTCTTGCCAATGCCTCTTCAAGGCCGGGTATGCTATTTTCAGTTTCCTCAATCTTATTTTCGATAGCCTTGATAGCTTCATCGATAGTTTCCTGAGTGTACTGCTCGGTTTCAGCAACACCGGTTGCCAAAGCGGCTTCCGAGATAGCAGTAATCATGGCATCGGCAACATTATTCTGACGCTGAAGTTCATTGTATTCAGTCCATGAATCCGCGTTAAGCTCATCAACAGCTTCCTCTGCAGCCTTTACAGCCTTGCCTGCTTCATCAATCTTATCAGACAATTCGTCACGAGAAGCGACAAGATTGTCAATCTGAGCCTGAACATCCTCAAATGCAGCCTCAATAGCAGGCTTGTTGGTGATGTAAGCGTTAGCTACTTCGATGCGATTGTCGACATAGAGAGTCTTTCCGAACAAGCCAAAATCACTATTATAGATACCGGGATAGTTCATTTCATCTATACCATACTTGGCAAGCATCTTGTCGATATCTTCCTTGGTAAGAGGTATCAGTTGAGCTGAAGGTATACCTAAGATATCGTCATCATTTTTATCATAATAGTAACTTCCATATATCTTATTTGACAAAGCGATGATATTATATCTCATGTTGGAAGAAGGATAAGCACATACATCAGCAACCGAACATTCAGGTATAGCTACTTCTTCATCCCACTGAGAACCGTTGACTTCATTCCTGAATTGATTGAACAATGAATAACTGCAGTAAGGCATCCATGTGTATGTATGCCAATTTTCGCCATCATACCACTCTTCCTCATACTGATATTCATTATCAATCTCTTCAACTTGATTGACTATAGCACCATAAACACCTACAGTACTCTGAGTTTCGTTATCCCATGAGCTAACAAGTCCACTTAATTCATTCCATTCTTTGACATAAGCCTCTCGAGCCTCATTTACCTTGTTATCGGCAGCATTGGCGGCATCAAGCAACGGACCGGCAATCTGAGGAGCCTCGTTAAGTGCAAGTTCACGTGCTTTGTCAGCATCGGCGATAGCGTTGGCCAGTGTGGCAGCAGCAAGATCATTAGCCTTTTCAGCCTTTGCCTGGGCCTTGGGAGCCTGCTCTTCTCTTGCTTTCTCGGCAGTTTCAAGAGCCTTAGCGGCATCTTCAGCCACTTTCTTGGCGGCTTCAGCAGCCTTCTTAAGGTCGGCATCTTCGGTGTACTTATCAGCCAAGCCCTGGGCGGTCATATACTTGCTATCGGCAGCATTCTTTTCCTGCTGAGCCTTAACTACAGCATTGTTTAGATCAGTGATGGTTTTGTCAAGTTCTTTATTTGCAGCCGCTACAGCTTTATCATAAGCCTCGTTTGCTGCATTTACTGCATCATTATAGGCATTCCAGGCATCACCTTCGAGATTGTTCTTCTCGTAATAAGCATCCCAAGCCTCCTGAGCGGCCTTCTGAGCAGCATAGTATGCATCCTTGGCAGCTTGAGTTGCGGGAAGCTGTGCATTGTAAGCGTCAACAGCCTTCTTAAGCTCATCATAGCTCATGAGTGCATCATACTTGGGAGTGCCACCTACGTTATAAGCGTCGGCAAACATCTTCCAGCCGGCAAACAGGTTGTCGAATTCAGCAGTTTTTTCCTTCTTTTCAGCCTCAAGGTTATTGATTTCTGCCTTAGTCCACTCAACATCGTTGTCATCAAGGACATAACGGCGAATGCTATTCTTGAAATTATCAAGGCGGTTAAGAGCGGCATTATAACCGTGGTAGCCGTATTGATTATTCCAAGTATAGCTCCATCCTTCACCTATAACTTCCTCAGGTTCAGTCAAGCCGGGGATAGTGATTGCGCCATCGGCATTGAAGGTATAAGCCGGAATCCCTACCTCTTCGTTATACAGAGCGTCTAAAGCCTTCTTTGCTGCTACAAGAGCCTTACCCTCTTCGCTTTCGTTGTTGTTTTCAGCAATAGTAAGGTTAATGAGCTTCATCTTCTCGGTATTTTCCTCAACCTGATCCTGATAAGCGGTGAGTTTTGCGCCGAGTTCCGAAGGCTTCCAGGTCTTTGCGTCGGCGAGCTGCTCATTATAGTCCTCGATATTGGCCTGAGCGTCATCAAGGGCCTTCTGAGCGTTGGCAACAGCCTCTTCTACACGCTTCTTGGCATCATAAGCAGTACCATTGGGGTCGAGAGCATTCGCTACAAGATCCTTCTGGGCTCTCACATACTCCATATACTTCTCGTTGTAATTGTTAAGAGCGGTGAAGTATTTTCTGTAGAATCCATCGAGAGCGGTCTGTTGCTGAGTAGAGAGATTCAGTCTTTCCTGCTCGTAGGTCAAACGAGCCAGTTCAGCCTCAGCTTGAAGGCGAGCCAATATCTGCTCAGCCTGAAGAGCTGCAGCTTCCATTCTCTGACGAATTTCAGCGATTTCAGCTTCGGTTTTTGCACGCTCGGCATCAATCTTGGCAGCTTCAGCAGCAGCCTTCACTTTTTCAGCCTCAGCCAAAGCAAGCTTGTACTGAGCATCAGCCTCAATAAGAGCCTTCTTGGACTTAAGCAATTCAGCCTTGGCACCACGCAGTTGCTCAATGCCGTAGGGCTCATCATTGTCGATACAGCCGGTGAAAGTCATACCGACTGTCGCTGTAGTCAACAGCGAAGCGACTAAGTAAGTCAACTTTTTCATTGTAGTTTTACTTAAATGGTAAATAATTGGATTAAATAATTATTAAAAAATAATAAAACACGGTTCTCTAACGCTCTGTAATACAGTAATTTCATGGTTGGTCACACACTGTGTACTCTGTAAGCGTTTTCCTCAAAATTACCATATACCCTATTTCTATATGATCTCTATAATAAATATCTCTTGGTAGGAGATACTAACCCACATAATCCATTGGGAATCAAAGTATTTAAATTTTCAACTTAAAAAATCATCGACAATTTTAAGCAACTTGAACATATTTTATGCAAAAAATATTTTGTTTAATTCAAACATTTTACATAGATTTGCAATCTCTAAGTTAGTATCTCCTACCAAGAGATACTCTAAAAATCTCCTTTTAACACAATCGTTTATCCCGTCCCGCAACCGCATGTATTGTACCCGTACATGCCGGATGGCATATAATGTTAGGCATTATATGTGCGTAACCCCGCGACCGTATTCCATAAGATGGGTATTTATTGGGCAGCTATCGCAACCCGGGGAATGGCGGGGAACGCACACAACCCCATGCAAACCCTATTGAGCAGCTATCGCAGCTCCGGCGCTAACGCGCATACCTCCCAACACCCATCGCCCGCCCTCGCCATCATCCCGGGGGCCGACGGAATTTGCACGGATGGAATTTATTGGCTATCTTTGGCTTTATCAAATATCCGTTTCTTGTATATGCGAACTATCTTATTGTCACTTTGCGTCGCGGCCGCCATGTCGGCCTCGGCCCACACATTATCCGACCGGGCCCACAACCCCATTTTACCCGGATTTCATGCCGACCCCGAAATCCTATACTCGGAAAACACGGGTCGCTACTACATCTACTCCACCACTGACGGACAGCCGGGCTGGGGAGGATGGTATTTCCATGTGTTCTCATCGGACAACCTCACCGACTGGCACGACGACGGCATAATGCTCGACGTGAAATCGGAGCAGGTGCCCTGGGCCAGCGGCAACGCATGGGCCCCCGCCATTATCGAGCGCAAGGAGGGCGACGGCTACCGATACTACTTCTACTACAGCGGACACTCACCCGAGGACAACCGCAAGGAGATAGGCGTGGCCGTGGCCGACAGCCCCACAGGCCCATTTGTCGACCTCGGCCGACCGATAGTGAAGGATTCCCCCGCCGGACACGGACAGCAGATCGATGTTGATGTGTTCCGCGACCCGGCTTCGGGCAAATACTACCTCTACTGGGGCAACGGCTACATGGCCGGCGCCGAACTCAACGACGACATGACCTCGCTGAAGGAGGAAACGATAACCGTGATGACCCCGCAGGGCGGCACACTGGAAACCTACGCCTTCCGCGAAGCTCCCTACGTGTTCTACCGCAACGGCATCTACTACTTCCTATGGTCGGTCGACGACACGGGCTCGCCCAACTACCACGTGGCCTACGGAACATCTGACAGCCCCCTCGGCCCCATCAAGGTGGCCGACCCCTGCACGATACTCATCCAGCGTCCCGACAAGGAGATCTACGGCCCGGCCCACAACTCGGTACTCAACATCCCCGGCAGCGACGAGTGGTGCATCGTGTACCACCGCATCAACAAGGACTACATCGACCGCGACAAAGGCCCGGGCTGGCACCGCGAAGTGTGCATCGACCGCATGGAGTTCAATCCCGACGGCTCGATAAAGCCGGTAGTCCCCACCCGCTGATTCACACAGCATAAAATCCACAATATCAACACCATAAACCAATCATAACAATGAACGCCCGAATCACCGCAATAGCGCTGTCGGCACTGATTGCGACAGCGGCCGCCGACATGTCGGCACAGTCCTACACCCACATCTCGTCGACCCAAGGCAACGAGTGGAGCAGCACCAAAGGCAAAATGGATAAGAAAGCCGTCACAGCACCCGTGCTCGAAGTGGCACGCGACGCCAAGGGGCATGAATTCAAGGCATGGGGCATCACCTTCAACGAGCTCGACTGGGACGCGCTGTCGATGCTTACCCGCGAGGAGCAGGATGAGATTCTGCACCGCGTATTCGCCCCCGACGGCGACCTGCGCGTGACCCGTGGACGCATATCGCCGGGAGCCAACGACTACGCCCGCTCATGGTACAGCTGCGACGAGGTCGAGGGCGACTTCAACCTCAACCACTTCAACATCGACCGCGACAAGCAGGCGATAATACCCTTCATACGCGCCGCGCAGAAGTATAACCCCGACATCACCTGCTGGATATCGCCGTGGTGTCCGCCGAGCTGGATGAAAATCAACGGCGACTACCCCGTGGTGAGCAGCAAGTACAACAACCTCTCGGAGAAGCAGAACTATCTGCTCTTCGGCACCGAGTCGGCCGAAATCGACGAGGACGAGATGAAGCTCACCGGCGCCCGCGACGGAGTGTTTCCGCGTCAGCTCGCCACGACCGACTACATGATACAGGATCCGCGCTACCTGCGCGCCTACGCCAACTACTTCTGCCGCTTCATCGACGCCTACAAGGAGCAGGGCATACCCATCGACATGGTTATGTATCAGAACGAGGCCTACAGCTACACCCCCTACCCCGGATGCGCCTGGACCGCCGAAGGCACGATACGCTTCAACCGCGACTATCTCGCCCCCGCGCTTAAGCGCAACCATCCCGAGGTGAAGCTCTATCTCGGCACGTTCAACACCAACCGTCAGGACCATGTGGAGAAGGTGCTGAGCGACAGCGAGCTCAACAAGTCGATTTCGGGCATGGGCTTCCAGTGGGAAGGACGCGACATACTCGCCGCCATCAGGGCACAGCACCCCGACTGGTCCTACATCTGCTCGGAGAGCGAATGCGGCTGGGGAAGCTTTGACTGGCCGGCAGCCGAACACACATTCGAGCTCATCAACCACTATCTGGGCAACGGATGCAACGAATACAACTTCTGGAACTTCATCCTGGCCGACAACGGCGAAAGTCCCTGGGGATGGAAGCAGAACGCGCTGATACGCGTCGACTCCAAGGAGCGCAAGGCCACCCTCACGCCCGAGTACTATGCCGCGCGACACTACTGCCAGTTCCTCCCCAAAGGCTCGCGCATCGTGGGCTGGAAAGGCGACCAGAAAGGCACCATGCCGGTGCTCGTGGCAGTGAATCCGCAGGGCAAGCACGTGGTGATCGCCGGCAACTTCGCCGACAGCGAAGCCCCCTTCAGCCTCAAGCTCGGCGACCGCTACATCAACACCACCCTCGCCCCCCACTCCTTCAACACCTTCCTGGAGTAACCGCCCCGACCGGGGAGGCCGTGACAAAAAAATGAAAAGCCGCAGTTTCACAACTACGGCTTCCCCGGAAAAATTAGTGAATGTTGATTGTGCGATATCTTTAGTTTCACTTTTCGAGAAGAGTACTAACTACTTCTCACTTTTGAAATAATATAACTCCTATTCTATTTTTAGGTCATTCGTGACCTAAATTTTTTGGCTTTAGTCCATATACATGTGAATCTCCGGCCCTAAATCGGGGCCGGCATATCACACTGAATATCATGTTTTAACGGCTGGATTGCAATTAATATGCAACCTTAAATTATTCATCATAAATAATAGCAGACTCTATCTAATCGTTCTATAAACACCGAGGGGGCTAAAAAGGTTCACACAAATTACAACTTTTTTTCAAAAAATTTCACAAACGCCCCTTAACACACAAAAATCCACCGATAAAAAATTACCGGCGGATTATATATTGGTCAACAAAAATCAGAAAGGATAGCCTATGGCAAGGTGGAAGGCAAGCGACTTCTTGAATGACTCCATGTTATAGTAGCCACCATGACCGGTGTCGTAGGGCGCATGGATACCTATACCGAGGTCGCCGCGTATAACAAGCATGCTTATGTCGAAGCGCAAACCCACTCCGGTACCCACGGCCAAATCGCGGAAGAATGTGCGTCCCTCAAGCTTTCCGCCCGGTCGGTTGGGGTCGTTCTTCAGCAGCCACACATTGCCGGCATCAAGGAAGAAAGCGCCGTGAACGGGACCGAATATCGGGAAACGGTACTCGGCATTGCACTCAAACTTAAAGGTACCGGTTTCATCGAAATTGCTGTTGACATCGTCCTTATCGGGATGATAACTGCCCGGACCGATGCTGCGGACGGTAAACGCACGCACCGAGTTGGCACCACCCACATAGAACTGCTCGCTGTAAGGCACCTCGTGACCGTTGCCGTAGGCATGAGCCACGCCGCCAAACATTCGCGCCACAAACCAGTGCTCACCCTTGATCCTTCGCGAGTAGACAATCTGAGCCGTGCCCTTTATGAACTGCGAGAACGGCATTCCAAACAGTCGCTTCTCGCCCTTCACTCCTGCAAGACGCCATATACCCCAGCATATATTTCCCGCCTCCTGAACCGTAGCCTGAACATTGAGCAGGTTGTCACGGTTCATCACGCGGTCATAGATCATGGTGAAGCCCATCTGCGGAATGAACTGGTCGCGGAAACTCACCGCAACTGCCGGATTGGCCGCCATGATTGAGTCAAACTCCGAAGTGGTGCGCAAAAGCTTCACATAGGATAGCTTGAGCGGAGTAAACGTATAGGAGAAGTATTTGCGTGTCTGCCAGTCGTAGTTCATCGACGCGCTGAACTGAGCCATGTTGAAGTAGTGCGGACGGTTGAGTAGGTCGGCGTTCAACGTGAAGCGCGTCCAGTTGAGATTGCGTCGCGACAACGGGAAGAACCTCGGAGCAAGCATGCGCGGAAACGAGAGCGAAGAGTTGATACCCACCTCGTAGCTGTTGAACACCGAGGAGCGGTCGTGTCCCGTCTGCCACTCGTAGGAACCCGTAAGGCCCACACGCAGCTGCTCGCCGCCGCCAAAGAGGTTGCGGTTGGTCACCCACAGCGACAATCCCGGGCCGAGGTAACTGTTGGATTTCGACGACACATTGGCCTCGATGCTCGCCTCAAGTGGTTTGTCAAATGTACACTGGATGACCACATCAAGGCGGGGCTCGGCGCTCGTCGTGTCAGGGAACGCATCGATGTTTATGTAGTTGAATATGCCGAGGCGCGACAGATAGGATTGCGTGCGGTTCATCTCGCTCACGGCAAATATGCGATTTTTACGGAACGTGATGCACCCCGGAATCAACCCCTTGCGCAAGCGTGACGGCATCATCTGTATCACCGTGCCGCGCCGCGTCACCGTAGTGTCGGGAGTACCTCCCCCGTCATTTCGGCTGATGAACACCGTCACGTTGCCGGTGCGGTAACGCTGAAGCGCAAACTTGGGAATGTTACGCGCCACAGTGATGCGTAACGCTATTCGCTGTGGCGTTATGGTACTGTCGGCAAGATACTCTATATACTCGGGACGGAAGAAATAGTAACCCTGGTCACGCAGCACGTTGGTGATGCGGTTGCGCTCGATGCTCAACGAGTCGGTAGAATAACGCATTCCCTTGCGGAAATAGGTGCTGCTCATCGCCACCGAGTCAATCTTGTGGTAAAGGTGACATGTGTCGGGCAGATACTCTATCGAGTCGAGCAGATAGGCCGGCCCGGTGTGTACCGTATATATGATCTGAGCCTTTTTTTTGTTCTTCTTGTTATAGAGCAGCTCATAGGAGGCCGTTCCTCGGAAATAGCCCGCGTCATCAAGATTGTTCTCGATCATACGCGTGCGCAGATGCGGCCTCACATCGCTTATCAGCACAGGTTCCTCGACAAGCTTCTCATAGAGCCAGTGCTTAAAGCCCTTGGGTGGATTGCTCCAATTGTTATAGACCCACAATCCCAATGGGAAAGGATAACGGTAATAGGGCGACAGCCAGCTAAGACTGTTGTTGGGTCTGACATTCACGGCATTCTTCACCTCTTCGGCAACTCCCGAAGGCACCTTTTCGCCTTCCGAAGGCACAATGTCGATCTTCTTAACACCGGTGTAGAGCACATCGTCGGCACCCAGCCTACGTGTGGTCGAGCATGATGTCACGCTCACGGCCAACGCCGCGATTACGGCCAGCCACAGATATGTAATGTCAATTCTTCTCCGCATCATCGTTATTCTTGTTTATAGGTGATGTTCCGGCAGGCGATTCAGCCGGTTCCGGGGCTTCGGGCGACTCCTTGCGGTGACCCACGAAGCGGAACAAATCCCTGAGCGAGCTAAGCTTGCGCTTGTAGACAAATCCGACACCGGTCTGTATCACCTCGCCCTCAAGCACATTCTCGTAGCCTTCGTGCCTGAACAGTCGCAGATACATCGAGCCGCTGCGGTTGAGCATATACTCAAATGAAATGTCATTTATCAGATTCTGCGACAGGTTCTCGTCATTGTCGGCATCGGTCGAGTAGTTTCCTCCTATCACAATCTTTATGCGGTCGTTAAACAGAGTCTTGCTCACCTTGTAGCTGTAGCTTGTAGTGGTGGAAGTAGCGCCTTCGTAAGTGCGGTCATACTGGTCGACGCCAAACGTTATGTCGACTCCCTTTATATTGTTGGCCGCCCACGTGTTGAGCTTGGATGTCAGGAACGAGAATAGCATATTGCCCGACAGATTGGACGAAGCCTTCGTGCCCGGGCCCGTGTATATATTGTAAAGCAGCATGTTCATCGCCTGATTGGCGCGCTGCTCGGGACTCATCGTCTGCAGCTCATTCTGAATGGTGATGTCGTCATTGGTCGACAGGTCAAACGACACATCCATATTGGAAAGCGTGTTGGTGACATTCAGCGTTATTATGAAGTTGACAAGACGGGAGTTCTGCCCCTCCTCGGTCACGTTGGCCTTAAGCGTTTCAGTGGCATGGATGTTTAGAATGGGATTCAACATGTCGCCGTTGAACGCCACATAACTTCCGCTCTCGAAGTCAAAGAGTTTCTGGCTCATGAACGGCGGTGTGTAACGCACAAATCCCTTGTCGATGGTGTAGCGTCCGGTAATGCGCATGTCACTGAACGGCGACATGGTGAAGTTAAGGTTACCCGAACCCTGAATCTGCGCCTTGTCCTTGCCGTTGGACGATATGTCAACATTGATTGTCGAGCCCTCCGAAATGATGACCTGGGCATTCAGCATCAGTGACATGCCTGTAGACTCAAGCGAGTCGGCCTGGAGCACGGCTGCGGTGTCGCTGAACTGGACAAACCGCACCATGTCACCCGCTCCCACGCCTTCCGACAGCTGATCGGCGGCCATGTCGAGCACGTAGGTCACATTACTGCCTTCAAGTAGATTGAGCTTGGCGTTTACCGACATGAAATCCATGTTGCCTTTGACATCGGCGTCAAGATTTATGAATCCGCGTCCGTAGACATCATGTCCCTTTCCGCGGTCGATACCCACTATCTGCATGTCACGCGCCTTCATGTCGAGGTCGATTCGCGGCGACACAAGACTTGTCATGTCAACAGTTCCGTTGATATAGAGTGGATTGTCGTTGATGCCCTTGATGGTGTAGTTGTTGAAGCGCACGATATTGCTGTCGACCGGTATCTTCTCGTCGGAGAACTTGAACGAAGTTCCCACCATGTCGACGAGCACATCGGTGGAGTCGAAATCGAGGAATCCGTCAAACACCGGATTGGCCATCGTTCCCGTTATGTCCATCTCGCCGTTGAGCATTCCGTGAAGCTTGGCAACTCCCGGAGGCAGGAACGGATTGACTATGCGGAGCGGGAAGTGTATCATCGAGAAGTCGAGAGCAAACGGATGCGCGGCCGTGCTGTCGTTGAGCGAACCCGAAGCCGTGATGACCTTGATGCTGTCGACCATAAGCGATGTCGAAGCCTTTATGACCCCTGAAGCGGTAGTCGACAGTCCGAGGTCGAGCAGGAATGAGCCCACCCTGTCGCCGCCGTAGCTCAAGTCGTCGAGCGTGGCATTTCCCGTACCCGACAGTGACTTAGCCTCGGCATCCCAGCGGATGCGCATATCGACTCCCGCGACGCCCTTGACCGGCGGAGCGAATGGCGACAGCGCGAGCCAGTCGGCAAGCTGTATGCCCGATGCGTTCACCACTACATCCTCCTGTCCCATCACCGAGTCGTTATGGGAATGTTCGGTGAATATGCGCAGGTGGCTGTCACCGTTCGACAAGTCGAGGTTGGCGTCAAGATGCCTTGACCCGAAGCTGTAGCTTATGAAGTTGTCCTGATTCAGCGACCATGTCTTATAGCCTATGACAGGTTTAAGCGGCACAAGTCGCATTGTAAGCAGCGAGTCGGAGCCGGTGAGATTGACACCGATCTTAAATCCCGTATCGCCCTTTATGTTGCTTTGGTTCAGGAAGAGCGAGAAATTCTCGTTGGCAAGGAATCCCGTAGCGTTCACATGTGCGAAATCGTCCATCGTTCCCGGTCGGTTGTTGACATTGATCTTATACACAAGGAACTTGCCGTGTTGCAGTGCATTGAACGCGATCGAGTCGAGTTGCGTGTTTCCGGTCTTGAACCCGTCGACAGCTGCATTCATGGTTATGATGGTGTCGGTGCTCATGTTGAACTTAAGCGAGTTAAACGACATTTTGACCGGTTCCAGGAAGTCGGATATCACGCTGTTGGCCCCCGAATTGAGGTCGAGAGCAAACGGCGGCAGCGCATGTTGCAACGCTATTATGTCGACACGCTTGTCGGCCATCTGCTTTTCAAGCAACGTCATCGTACCTGTGACACGTGTCATGAACGTGTCAATCGGGCATTTGGCCATAAGTCCCGCCACAAGCGATTCATTGTGAAGCGTCACCACCATCGAAGAGTCGGTGGCATCGAGTGTCGTGTTTATAGCCGGGGTTGCAATCTCCATGTCGGGCATCGACCACGCAAGGTCGGTCACATTGACATTACCGTTGTAGTAATTGCGTTTGGGATTGACCACGGCCTTTCCGTCGATGCTGAACGATCCCTTGTTCTCGGTTGTGGAAAGATGCAGTCCTTTAAGATCGAAGTTACGCACATCGCCTTCAAACTCTACATTGATGTTGTCGCCGTCAATCTTACCCGACATCGTCATGTCAAAGTTGGCGTCATGGTTCATCGACATCAAGCCTGCGTCTATTACGCCGGTGTCAAGCTTGGCCCACGCCCGCATGTTGGAGTAAGCTATGCTGTCATATACTAATTTGTCTATTGCCATTTCGGCATCAATCGTGGTCTTGACCGACATCGGGTCATAGCCGCGCCCCTTCACCTTCACATTGGCCGTTAAATCGCCTATTCCCATCTCGGGCATGAATGAGCTTATAGGGAATTCATCAAGGTTAAGGTCGGCTGTATAGGATTCCGCACGGCCGTTCCAGTCACCGTAAAGCAGCACCTCGCCTTTACCGGTAACGGCACGCAACATTCCGTTGTAGGCGCCCGATTCCATTTCCACACGGCCTTCAAGCTTTATGGGCGGAATGTTGAGCTGCTTGGCAAGCTTTGCTTCAAGCACCGTGGGTTTTATGAAGTTCACGTTCTTGAGTTCGCCGTCAAGCAGTATCTCGCCGCTTATCTTATCGATGTCGAGCATGTCATATACCTCGCCGCGCATCTCCATGTTCATATATCCCGGCAAAGCCGCATATATTTTCTCGACACGCATTGCCGACACTGTTCCTTCGGCATCGGCTTGCAGATTTATGTCATTGTAACGCGGAATTGTCTTCAGCATCGGCACGAGCGACGGCATCAGCATCTCCACATCATGCACCCCTATCCTTGCCGCCGCCTTAAGTCGCAGAGGCAGGTCGGGATTGGTCGTCATGTCGCCCATTCCCATGTAGGCATTGAACTTTATCGCCGAAAACAGGGTGGTTATGTCGAAGTTGCGGGCTTCCATTCCGGCCGTGTCCATGGCAAATGTTCCCGAAGCGTCAAGCTTTACACCGCTGCGCTCGGTCGCCGCAAGCCGTTTAAGCGGAACCGTTATCTCGACTCCTCGGTTGTAAAATGAATCGACGCGAATGTCTATATCGTCGGCTTGCAGATAATTCATGTCAAGTCCGGGTTGCGGCACGGCGCCACGCATGGCATATACGGCACGTTGTCCGGTGAGCCTCACCGTGTCGCCGGTAATCACCCACATGCTGTCGAGCGGAGTAGGACGCTCATCGACTGTAGTCACAGTGTCGGCAGGGTGTGCAGCAAGATACTCGGCCGAAGGCGTGAGATACATTGCGCTGACACTGTCGACGCTCAATGAACGGGCATGAATGCGGCGGGTGGCGAGATCGAGAAATCCGTCACGCAGCACAGCCAGCGGAACCGTTGCCGACAACGAGTCGATGACGGGCATCATCGACATCCGGTAGCTGATATTACGCAGCAACAGCGAGCCCGCCTTGATGGTCAACGGCATCGATGCTGTAGTGTCGACCGGTGTCGCAGTAGTGTCGCTACCGTTAAACAACAATAAAACATCGCCTCCGTCAAGCTCGGCATGACTCACTTCGATTAACGAATTTTTAAGGTCGTAATGCGACGGTTCAAGCTTGAAATCCTTCACATCGGCCACAAGATACATCACCGAGTCGGGGGTCCCCATCTTATAGCGCACATCGCTGATATGTCCGCTCGCATGTATATCAAGCTTCAGCAGCGGCAGTATGTCGACATCAAGATCGGCATTTCCCACCACAGCCATTGTGTCGCCGGGCGAAGTCATAACTCTCACTCCGTCAAGCATAACGCTCAACGGCCACTTTAGCCGAAAACGGTCAATCTCTATCGTCATCCCCGATGACTTGGCGACCTCACGCAGTGCTATATCCTTGACGAAATTCTGCACAAAGGGCACATAGAGAAGAGCAGGTATCAGTAAAATCACAATCAATACCCACATTAATGTCTTCAGTATTCTCCTGACGATTGTATTTTTTATAAGGTGTCCCAAAATAAATAGTCCTTTGTGATTTATAACATAAAGTTACATCTTTTGTTTTTAACATTTGCTAATCTTGGCGATATTATTTTCATAATCGCATCGCAAATAGTATCTTTGCAACGATTTTGCATTTCGACTCATCACTATTTTGAGAAATTCTCACCTATATATAATAATATCGGTGCTATTATGCGCTATAAGCGCCGGAGCCGCGTCACTGCCCCGACGAGCCAATCCTGACCCGTTGCCATCGCGTGTCGACTCCTCTGTCGTAGCCCTTGACTCGACATCGGTCGATTCAATCCCCGATTCCTACGACCCGTTGCGCCGCACCCTCATCAGCGAGGCTGTCCCCGAATCGGTGGCGGCTTCCACGCTCCCCGTGTTCCATCCCAAGGAGGAAACCAAATCACGCATCCAGCGCCAAAAGGTCGATCTTGACAACGTAGTAACCTTCTCGGCCAAAGACTCACTGGTGCTTGTAGGCAAAAACAGCGCGTTCATGTATGGCGACAGCGAAGTCAAGTATGGCGACATGGAGCTGCAGGGCGCTGAAATAAAAATGGACATGGCCACCAACGTAGTCTATGCCGTAGGCCGTCCCGACTCGGTAGGCGAATTGCAAGGCTCGCCTGTATTCTCCGACAAGAGCGGTGAATACGAGTCCAAGACAATGAGCTACAACTTCAAGACAAAACGAGGAATGATAACCGATGTCGTCACCGAGCAAGGCGAAGGTTATCTGACCGGAGGTCGCACCAAGATGATGGAAAGCGGCGAATATTACCTCGCCGACGGAAAATACTCCACCTGCGACGATCACGATAATCCCCACTTCTACTTTCAGTTGACCAAAGCCAAGGTCATCCCCAAAAAGAATGTGGTCACCGGACCCGCCTACATGGTGCTTGCAGGACTTCCGCTCCCGCTTGCAGTGCCGTTCGGCTATTTCCCCTTCTCCGAGAAGTACTCTTCAGGTATAATATTCCCTTCGTTCGGCGATGACTACAACCGAGGATTCTACCTAAGCAACGGAGGCTACTACTTTGCCATAAACGACAACATCGACCTTGCGCTCACCGGCGAGATATACACTAAAGGCTCGTGGGGTATAAACGCACAGTCGGCCTACGTGAAACGATACAAGTATTCGGGTAGTTTCCACTTGAGCTACATCAACACGATTTTCGGCGAAAAGGGCAACCCCGACTACTCTAAGCAGACCAACTTCCAGATTCTCTGGAACCACTCGCAGGACTCAAAGGCCAACCCCAACATGACCCTCTCGGCAAGTGTAAATTTCTCGACGAGCGGCTACACGCGCAACGACCTCAACAGCTACTACAGCAACTCGTTCACCGAGAATACCAAGAGTTCGACCATCAACATGACCTATCGAATCCCCAACTCAAAATGGTCATTCTCAACAACCGCCAACATATCGCAGCGTACCCAGGACTCGACACTTGCAGTGTCATTCCCCAACCTCACGGTGTCGCTGTCGCAGGTCTATCCCTTCAAGCGCAAACGCGCCGTAGGTGCCGAACGCTGGTATGAGAAAATCAAGCTCTCCTACTCCGGTCAGTTCCAGAACTCGCTGACAGCCAAGCAGGACCAGTTCTTCAAGAAGAGCCTCATAAAGGATTGGCGCAACGGTATGCGTCACTCAATCCCCATCTCGGCTACATTCAACCTGTTCAAATATATCAACCTCACTCCGCAGATATCGCTAAACGACCGAATGTACACCTCAAAGGTGCGCCGAAGCTGGGACCCCAATGCCTCAGCCGAAGTGTGCGACACCACCTACAGCCTGTATAACGTGTGGGATTTCAACGCGTCAGTGTCACTCGACACCAAAATCTACGGTTTCTTCCAGCCTATGAAATTCCTCGGCGACAAGGTAAAAATGATACGCCACGTATTGACTCCTACAATATCGTTCTCGGGTGCTCCCGACTTCTCGTCGCCGTTCTTCGGTTACTACGGCAACTACTCCTATCAGGACTCCAAGGGTGAAACCGTCACCAAGAAATACTCGCTCTTCCCCAATGCCCTTTACGGTGTGCCGGGACAGGGACGACAAGGAGTGGTGAGCGTTTCACTCGCCAACAATGTCGAGATGAAGGTAAAGAGCGACAATGACAGTATAGGTGAAAAGAAAATATCGTTGATCGAGAACTTCAGCGTGTCACAAAGCTACAACTTCGCAGCCGACTCGATGAACTGGAGCAACATACAGACCTCATTGCTGCTACGACTCGTCAAGAACTTCAACCTGAGCCTCTCGGCTACATGGGATGTCTACACCTATCAGCTCAACTCGGCAGGAAACCCCGTGCGCGTAAACGTGCCTCGATGGAAAGCAGGAAAGGGACTCGGACGACTCTCAAGCACCGGAACATCCTTCTCCTACACCTTCAACAACAACACCTTCAAGCGCAAGGATAAAAAGGACGACAAGAAGAAATCGGGAAGCGTCGACGACGAGCCCGACAACTCCCACGAGCTTGAGAACACCTCGGGCGACTTCCGCAACAACCGCACCGGCAACAGCGAAACCGCCGACAGCGGTCTGCAGCTTAACGACGACGGTTACATGGCCTGGGAGGTTCCGTGGAGTCTTACATTCAACTATTCGGTCAACTACGGCTACGGAGCCTTCAACAAAAAGAAGATGGAGTATGACGGCAAGATAACCCAGAACCTCAGCTTCTCAGGCAACATACAGCCCACCAAGAACTGGAACTTCGGATTCAGCGCAAGCTATAACTTCGATACCCACAAAATAGCTTACATGAACTGCAACATATCACGTGACCTCCACTGCTTCACGATGACTGCGAGCTTCATACCCGTAGGTCCCTACAAGAGCTACAATTTCCACATAGCCGTGAAGTCGTCGCTCCTGCAGGACCTGAAGTATGACAAGCGCTCGTCGATGACCAACGGTGTGACATGGTATTAGCCGTATAAAATACAAATTATCCGATTTCCCGCACGAAATTTCGCTTTTTGTTAGCAAAATTCATTTATTTATACTACTTTTGTTGCAGAAACAACAATACGAATAATATGTTGATAATTTTAAGCTCACGATATCATCACCATCATCATCTCCGTTACTCGCAGTGAGGGAGCAATGAGGCGTGCATGATGACTGACGCTTACGACAAGTCAATAAATGTATAGAGCCGGCTTCCCGTCACAGGAGGTCGGTTCAATTATTATTGTGAAATCTATAAAAACTATACTCAATATGGACAACAAACTACGCATCGCCGTCCAGTCGAAAGGACGACTCTATGAGGAAACAATGGAGCTGCTTGCCGAGGCAGGCATCAAGCTCACGGCAGTGAAGCGCACACTGCTTGTTCCGTCACGCAACTTCCCGGTGGAGTTGCTGTTTTTGCGCGATGACGACATTCCCGATTCCGTTGCCAACGGCACCGCCGACCTCGGCATCGTTGGCCTGAATGAAGTCCTTGAAAAAGAGAAGGATGTCGAGGTGGTAAAGGAACTCGGCTTCAGCAAGTGCCACCTGTCGCTCGCCATCCCCAAGCGTGAGGACTACACAGGCTTGTCATGGTTCAATAATCGCAAGATTGCGACATCCTATCCCGTCATATTGTCACACTTCCTTGAGCGTAACGGCATCCGAGCCGACATTCACGTGATTACCGGCTCGGTGGAGATTGCTCCGGGTATAGGACTGGCCGACGCTATCTTCGACATCGTTTCATCGGGCTCGACACTAATCAGCAACAATCTCGTCGAAGTCGAGCGTATAGTTGAGTCACAGGCCGTACTTATCAGCCCCCGTAGCCGACACCTGTCGGAATCAAAGCGTGAAGTGCTCGATGAACTGTTGTTCCGCTTTGAAGCCGTTAAAGCCGCCGACGGCAAGAAATACATTCTCATGAATGTGCCACGCAACAAGCTCGACGATGTGCTCATGGTGCTTCCCGGAATAAAGAGCCCCACCATACTGCCGCTGGCCAACAGTGACTGGTGTTCGGTTCACTCAGTTCTTGAAGAGAAAAAGCTGTGGGAAATAATAGGAAAACTTAAAAATGCCGGAGCCGAGGGGATACTCGCTCTCGACATTGAAAAAATGATACTTTGACCTCAATATGGAAATAATCAGATATCCGTCGCGCGACAGCCGAAACGCACTGCTGCAACGACCGCTTGCCGACAAGGCGCGTGAAGTCACCGATACCGTGACATCGATAATGGACGATGTTAAGCGTAACGGCGACGAAGCGTTGATGCGTTACGAAATGAAGTTCACCGGCGCTCACCTCGACCGCCTTGAAGTAACACCCGAGGAGATTGACGAAGCCGAGAGCCTCGTGAGCGACGAGCTGCGTGACGCAATAGCAATAGCGAGGGAAAACATCGCGGCGTTTCACAGCGCACAGGCGATGTCACAACCAGTAAAGGTGACGACACAGCCGGGCGTGACATGCGAGCAGCGTGCTGTGCCCATTGACCGCGTGGGTCTTTACATCCCCGGAGGCAACTCGCCGCTATTCTCGACCGTACTGATGCTTGCCGTCCCGGCGCGCATAGCCGGATGCCGTGACATAATCCTCTGCACTCCCGCCGGGAAGGACGGGAAAGTACATCCGGCCATACTCTATGCAGCAAAAGCGGCCGGAGTAAGCCGAATATACAAGACAGGAGGTGCGCAGGCCATAGCGGCGATGACATTCGGCACCGGGAGCATCCCCAAAGTCTACAAGATATTCGGTCCGGGCAACCGTTACGTTATGGAAGCCAAACAGCAGGCGACAATGCACGGCGTTGCCATCGACATGCCGGCAGGGCCGTCGGAAGTGCTGGTAATAGCCGACGACGAAGCCAATCCCGAATTTGTGGCGGCCGACTTCCTCTCTCAGGCCGAGCACGGCCCCGACAGCCAGTCGATACTCCTCACCACGTCACCCCGACTTGCCGACCGGTTGCCCGAAGTGATCGAGCGATTGCTGTCGACACTACCGCGCCGTGACATGATGAACCGCTCGCTTGAACACAGCCGCATCATATTGCTCGGTGACATGGATGAAGTGATGGAGTTCAGCAACGACTATGCGCCCGAGCATCTCATCATAAATCATCGTGACGCTCGCTCGCTTTGCAGCCGCGTCACCAATGCCGGCTCGGTGTTCATAGGCCCCTACTCTCCCGAAAGCGCGGGCGACTATGCGTCGGGCACCAACCACACCCTGCCCACATCGGGCTATGCGCGCAGCTACAGCGGAGTCAACATCGACAGCTTTACAAAGAAGATAACGTTCCAGGAACTGACACCTGAAGGCATAAAGTCGATTGGTCACGCGGTAGAAACGATGGCCGAGAATGAAGATCTCATGGCTCACAAACTCGCCGTGACGCTGCGACTGAACTCAATTGAAAACAACGCTAAATAACGCAACATGACATTAGACAGCCTCGTGCGCCCCAACATACTGCGCCTCACGCCCTACACATGCGCCCGCAACGAATACACCGGCGAAGCTCTCGCATGGCTCGATGCCAACGAAAACAGCCGCATCGACGGCCTTAACCGCTATCCCGACCCCCTGCAACTGGAGGTGAAGCGCCGCCTCGCTGAAATTCGCGGAGTTACGCCCGACCGCATATTCCTCGGAGTGGGAAGCGATGAGTGCATCGACATAACCTATCGCGTATTCTGCCGTCCCGGCATCGACAATGTAGTCGCCATCGACCCCACCTACGGGATGTATCGCGTGTGCGCCGACATAAACGATGTAGAGTATCGCGCGGCAAGCCTCAACGACGACTTCACGGTCAATGAGGAGAACCTGTTCAACCTCGTCGATGAAAACACCAAAGTGCTGTGGATGTGCTCGCCCAACAACCCCACAGGCAACGCGCTCCCAATCGACGACATGCTGCGCATAGCCCGTCGGTTCCAAGGCATAACGGTGATCGATGAAGCCTATATCGACTTTTCGGACAAAGGTTCGATGGTTAAGTATCTCGACACATTGCCGCGACTGATAGTCATGCAGACATTCTCCAAAGCCTGGGCCTCGGCTGCGATGAGGCTCGGCATAGCATATGCGTCACCTGAGATAATCGACATCTTCAACAAGGTGAAATATCCCTACAACATCAACATCCTCACCCAACGTGAAGCATTGAATGTACTCGACCGAGCCGACAAGGTTGTCGCCGTGACCAAGGAGCTGGTCGAGGCACGCGACAGGCTTGCATCGCAGCTTGAATCCCTGTCGGCGGTAAAGCAGGTATATGCCTCCGACGCAAACTTCCTGCTCGTGAAGGTCGATGACGCCGATGCTCTATACGCCTGGCTGCGCGATGCGGGCGTAATAGTGCGCAACCGTTGCCGTGTACACCTTTGTGCCGGATGCCTTAGGATCACGGTAGGCAGCGACAACGAAAATCGATTGTTAATTGAAAAAATAGAGGAATATGACCGACGCTGACACCCAACGACCGCGAGTACTCTTTATCGACCGTGACGGCACACTCATCGTGGAGCCTCCCGTGGATTTTCAGGTCGATTCGCTTGAAAAGCTCGAATTAATGCCCGGCGCACTGCGTGCAATGCACTTCATTGCGTCACGACTGCCTTTTGAGCTTGTCATGGTCACCAATCA
Organism: Muribaculum sp. NM65_B17; assembly: GCF_004793735.1. Lineage (NCBI taxonomy): Bacteria > Pseudomonadati > Bacteroidota > Bacteroidia > Bacteroidales > Muribaculaceae > Muribaculum > Muribaculum sp. NM65_B17. The sequence continues at coordinate 98,384 of NZ_SRYY01000003.1, read as the reverse complement.
GGACGGACTCGGCACCGAGCTCTTTCCCGAGGATACCTTCTGGCCGGCCCACAACAAGATGCTGAAGGCATTTGCCAACGAAGGCGTGACATTCAACGACATAATCATCGACCGCACTCTGCCCGAAGATAACGCGCCGACACGCAAACCCGGCACGGCATTGCTCGGTAAATACATGTCGGGCGACTACGATTTGTCAGGTTCACGGGTTATAGGCGACAGGCTGACCGATGTCATGCTCGCCCGCAACCTCGGGTGCAAGGCCATACTCTTGCGTGAGCCCACTCCCGAATTGATGCAGGAGATTGCCGATGCCGGACTAAGTGACGCTGTGGAGCGCGTAACGCCGTCGTGGGACGATGTGACGGTCACGCTCCAAGGAGGCACGCGCCGCGCATCGGTAAGCCGCGTCACTTCCGAAACAAAAATAGAGATAACCGTCGACCTCGACGGAACCGGAAAGGGCAACATAACAACCGGAATAGGCTTCTTCGACCACATGCTCGACCAGATAGCACGACACTCAGGCATCGACCTCGACATAACGGTGGAAGGTGACCTCCATGTCGACGAACATCACACCGTCGAAGACACCGCGATAGCTCTTGGCGAAGCGTTACGCAAGGCATTGGGCGACAAGCGCGGTATCGAGCGTTACGGATTCGTGCTGCCGATGGACGATTGCCTCTGTACGGTTGCCGTTGACTTCGGAGGGCGGCCATGGCTGGTGTGGGATGCCCAATTCAAGCGCGAGCACATAGGCGACATGCCCACCGAAATGTTCATGCACTTTTTCAAGTCGCTGAGCGACAACGCGCTGATGAATCTATTCATACGCGCAGAGGGCATCAACGAACATCACAAAATCGAAGGTATATTCAAGGGACTGGCAAGGGCTTTGCGTCAGGCGATAAAGCGTGATCCGTTACACTTCACGCTGCCGTCGACCAAAGGCACACTGTGACATCAACCCTTGAAGTAACGCATCATGGTGCGTCTTATCGAAATGATGTTGACAACGGTAATCAGCAGCATTATGGCTAATCCCGTGACAATGGCCGGCCAAGGCGATGTCGACGACAACCCAAGCGACGATAACGCTCCGCCCCAAAGGTGACGCCCCACAAGCACTACCGCAATCGCCGCGACAAGCACAATGATGTTTATCGCCACTACCATGCGGCAATAGCGGCTCGACACCATGCCCGGCGAATAGCCGAGAAGCATCAGGTCGTGCAGCTTTGTACGATTTTTCTGCAAAAGCAGGTAGATGCTCAACATCAGGATGAAGAACGACAGCAGGCTTATTATAGCACCTACCACAATCACTACGGCCGTCACTACCGAAAGGAAGTAGGCGGCCTTTCCATTGTCGGCCTTGTCGCCGGCACTTTCGTAACCGTGGCTCTGAAGGAACTCCTTTATGGCAGGGTCGCCGGGACGGCTCACTTCGATTATAAGGCGCGAAGGAGGCGACACCGGTTCTTCGGCAAACCGCTCATTGGCCCACTCCATAAACTGCTCAGGCACGGCGATGGTATTGAGGCGTGACGAAAATCCCACGATACGCGCCGGTAACCACTGCTGCCGTCCGTTACCGCTTACCGACACCTTCAACGGCACCATCCCTATCATGGCCTCGCTCAACTGAGGCAATCCGCGCGACGATGCAAATCCGAAATTATATAACGACAGATAGTCCTTGCTCAATATTATGGGCACAACCGGATCAGCAGGGTCAAAATCCCACTCCGAGGGCATGACATCGAAAAACTCCGACGGTATCGACTCGAAAAATAGAGCCGTCGACATGCCGCGTCCGCCCATCTCGACCGAGGCGGCGACATTGAACGACGAAGCGGTGAACTCACCCACCCTTCTCACCCAGGGCTGTGACTCTATCTCAGTTATGTCGGCATCGCTGAATGTCGCGTCACTCTTTCCTGTAAGCGAGCCGAGTCCTTCGACCTTGCGTGATATAATCATGTAGTCGCGCGAGATGAATGAATCGTCGCCATCCCACACGGCCGTGACATCGCGATAAAACTGAATCGCGGTGAGCACTATCGACAGTCCCACAAAATTGGCGACGGCATATCCGATGAGTTGTCCGGCACTTATGTTACGCTTCAACAACCGCCACACTATATCCTTCATAACACAATCACTCTTTATAATGACAAAACTTTTACAGGATCTATGTCAATGGCATATCCTACCGAAGTTGCGATGACGGCCGCATCCTGTCGGTTGACCTCATCGAGAATAAGTTGCGACACCAAGGTGTTGTTGCGGGCATCAAGGTGACTCACCGGTTCATCGAGCAACAGGAAGTCAAACGGTTGACATAACGACCTAACGATAGCCACACGCTGTTGCTGACCGATCGACAGACGCGCTGCCGGTTCATCGGCTTTATCGGCAATCTCAAGGCGTTCAAGCATCGCCGTTATCTCATCACGTGTCTTAAATGAGGTGAGTCGGTTCTTTATCTCGATATTCTCGGTCACGGTAAGTTCGGGAAACAGCCGCATCTCCTGAGGAAGCAAGGCGATGTGGGAAACGCGCATGTCACACCACTCCTTAACCGAAAACGACCTTATGTCACGCCCGTTGAAAAGTATGCGCCCCCGATAGTCACTCCGGTTTCCGTAGATGAAACTGCACATCGACGATTTTCCGGTACCCGACTCCGCCTCTATGCGATATATCCCCGGGCGATTGAATGTAACGCCGCTCAACCACACATCGGAGTCGAGGACCGACGCATCGCCTGCCGCCGACGCGAATACATCGGGCAAAACGTCATCAAGAGCTATCGTGTCAATCCTCATCACTTTATAGTGTCGATGGGAGTGAAACCAAGAGAGTCGTAGTCGTCATCATCAACTACATTGACATTTCCATCGGCCTGCATCAACATCGCAAACTGTTCAAGAATGGGAGCGTTGGATCCGTTGAAACGGAAATCGGCCTCAAAATCGTCCGACACCTCCATGTCAAGGCTGAATCCGCGGCCTCCGTAGGTCACCTCGCCCATCGAATCGGGGATATTGGCCCACACGGCCACCACGTTGCCCTTCATGCAGTCACGTGCGGCATCGTTGCCGAGCTGCTTCAACGAGCGGTTGGCAAATACGAGGCAATTTCCCTCGGCAGTAAGAGTTATTGCGGGAGAACCAGCCATCTGCCACACGATACTGTTGCCGTCACGTAACGCCGACAATCCCATGGTGGAGATAAGTCCGTTTATATCGCTCATCGTCTTCTTGATATTATCCTTGTTCATCTCGATGGCCACCACAAAGCTGATTTGGTTCTCAATATCTCCGGCCGACATGGTTGCATCGGCCATCGGTCCGGCAGCCACCATAATTGTGCCGTCGATGCGTCGCAGATAAGGAAGAATCAATCCCATCAATGTGCGCTGCTTATAATCGAGAGGATAAACAGCCTGAACATAACCGAGAATTGCGTCCCAGTCAGTATCGGAGCGCAGGCCCATCGCAGCCACAAAGACATCGCTCGGAGCCGTATAGTCAATCAATTTGCTGTTTATCTTCTGCAAATTGGCATTCATGTCGATTTCATCGCCGTTGGCGTTAAGATATATGGCATTGACATCGACTTGAGTAGCGTTACTGCCGAATGACGCATCGACGCATGTCCAACCCGAGGCATTGGCCGGAGTCATGGCAACGACTGTGCGCATCACCTCATCGTTACGTTCAAGGAACTTGCCTACGCCCTTCAGCGATGCTATCGACTTATTGGATGCTATCGTAAGCTGCTCGGAGAGGAGCTTGGCCGACCGCTGCGGGTCGCCGTCCATAATCCAACCTTGCTTGCCCTTCACAAAAAGAGTGGTGTGATCGAGCGAATAAGCGTCAAAGTTGCCCACCGACTGCTTTGATCCGGCTTCAAGCTGTTCAATCAATTCAGCTATGTTATTTATCTTGAACGTAAGTATATAGACTCCGCTCTTAATCATCTCCTTTACTCCGCGAAGACCGTCCTTGTCATGAATGGCAAATGCCACCACCATGTTGCGGTCTATCGCCGTCGACATCAGCACGGTTTTTATCTGCTTCTTTGCTCGGTCGGTACTGTTGACAAGCAGGCGGTCAAGCGTTTCATCGGCAGTGAGCTTGCCACCGTTACGCACTCCGTCAAGGTCCTCATTCAACCTGACGGCGTTGACAGCAACCACAGCAGCCGCATCGGCCGGCACCGTGTCGAGAAGACGGACATCGCTGTCACATCCCGACATGACCGTGGCTACGCAAACGATAAGTAATATCGCGATTTTTTTCAAGGAGTTAACTTCCATCATAGATTAATTTTAGTATACCTGATAATATAAACAACGATTAAATCGATTTGATAGTGACAAAATTAAACAATCTTCACCAATCTACAACTTTTTTCCATCGCAATTGACTGTTTGTCACCCGACATGGATTTGTTATATTGACATAAAATCCCTAATTTCGTAACAATTCAAACGTGATGGATACGTTCAGTTCAAATAAGCGATCGGCGATAATGGCCGCTATACGCAGCAAGGACACGAAGCCCGAGCTGATAGTGCGCCGTTACCTGTGGAAACGAGGATATCGTTATCGCAAAAACGTGCGCGGCCTTCCCGGCACGCCCGACATAGTACTGCGCAAGTACAGGGTAGCGATATTTGTACACGGATGTTTCTGGCACGGACACGGCGACACGAAGATGCCGTCGACCAATTCAGAATTCTGGCGTGACAAGATAAACCGCAACAAGGAGCGTGACAATCGCGCCAAGCAGCGTCTTAAAGAGATGGGATGGAACGTGATGACAGTGTGGGAGTGCCAGTTGCGACCCGCAAAGCGTGACGCCACACTGCTTGAAATCGAGTCGCTGCTTAACCGTTCCTATCTGTCGCAATACCGGCGCCCCGAGGCCGAAGAGGATTATGCCATGGCAGCTGAGCCGACGATGACTTACGACAAGGACATTTAAGCCTCACATGCGCTATATTTCAGTTTTATTTTATACCTTTGTACCTGTATGAACGGGACAAAGAAAATATTCCATTCACCCTATCGCCGCGGCGCCGATTACGGCGTATGGTTCGGCCTGTATCTGACCGCACTCTTCTTTGCAACGGCCTACTCGATGTCACAACCTCCTTTGGGACTGCTCTCTTTAGTGCTGATGTCGGGCGTTCCTGTCGTAATATACATCATGTTGCGGCGTTCCTATGTATCCGACTTGGGCAAGACACTATTTTCATCGCTTTGGATGGAGGGCATCATGATATTCCTGTGCGGAGGAATGATTGCCTCATTTATCGCAGTAATGTATATGCGATGGATCGAGCCCGAGTTTCTTGACCATCAAGTGACAATGATGATCGACCTCTACAACTCCACCGACTGGGAGCGAGGGAAAGAGTTTGCCGAGATGCTTCAGCGAGCACGCGACCAGCATCTCATACCACGCCCCATCGAGCTTGCCGTCGACATGCTGTGGCTCATAGTATTCTCAGGGTCGATACTGTCGATGCTGATGTCACTTCTCGTTCAGGCACGTTCGGTCAAACCTAAAAAATTGTAACCAAATTATCGGAAATGGACATATCAGTAGTAATTCCGCTATATAACGAAGCAGAGTCGCTTCCCGAGCTTGAAGCATGGATAAGCCGCGTGATGAACCAACACGGCTTCACCTACGAAATCCTCTTCATCAACGACGGGTCGACCGATGACTCATGGGAGGTCATAAACAAGCTTCGCGAACACAATCCCAACATACGCGGAGTCAGCTTCCGTCGCAACTATGGCAAATCGCCGGCCTTGAACACCGGATTCAGCCGCGCCAAGGGCGATGTCGTCATCACAATGGACGCCGACCTGCAGGACAGCCCCGATGAGATTCCCGAACTCTACAGGATGATAACCGAGGATAAATATGACCTCGTGTCGGGATGGAAGCAAAAACGCTACGACCCGCTGTCAAAGACGATTCCCACAAAACTGTTCAATGCCACAGCTCGCAAAGTGAGCGGCATACACAACCTGCACGACTTCAACTGCGGCCTGAAGGCCTACCGCAACAAAGTGGTGAAACACATAGAGGTCTACGGCGACATGCACCGTTACATCCCCTATCTGGCCAAGAACGCCGGATTCAACCGCATAGGCGAGAAAGTGGTGCATCACCAGGCCAGAAAATACGGCACGACAAAATTCGGGCTCGACCGATTTGTAAACGGTTATCTCGACCTCGCCACGCTGTGGTTCACCGCCAAGTTCGGAGTCAAACCGATGCACTTCTTCGGTCTTCTCGGCAGCCTCATGTTCATCCTCGGCTTCATAGCCGTGGCCGTAGTGGGCTTCGGGAAGCTATATGACATGAATCACGGCAACCCCTATCGACTTGTGACCGATTCACCCTACTTCTACATGGCGCTGACGCTGATGCTGCTCGGCTCACAACTGTTTCTCACCGGATTCATTGGCGAGCTCGTAGTGCGCAACTCCGACCGCCGCAACGAATATGAAATCGACGAGGAGATTACCCCCACTGACAATAATAACGTTTAATCCACAACCGCAACAGACATGAACGCATATCCTGAATTTTACCATCTTGCCGCCGAGCGTTACTCATGCCGCAAATACACCAACGCACCGGTGTCACGCGAACTTATAATGGCCGTACTCGACACTGTGCGCCTCGCACCGTCGGCCTGCAACAAGCAACCCTGGAAATTCCTCGTGCTCGACACCCCCGAACTGCGTGACATAGTGATACGCAGCTACAGCCGCGACTGGATAAAGGAAGCCCCTGTCTACATCGTGGCCCTCGGACTTCACGATGAAGCGTGGCATAGAAGCTTTGACGGAAAGGATCACACCGATGTCGATGTGTCGATAGCCGTAGAGCACCTTTGCCTCGGTGCGGCATCGCTCGGACTCGGAACGTGCTGGGTGTGCAACTTCGATCCCACAATAGTGCGTGAAGGGCTCAACCTTCCCGACAATGTGGAGCCTATAGCCATAATACCTATGGGCTATCCCGACAGCGACGGCACCGTACCCGAAAAAAAGCGCAAGCCTCTTGACGAAATTGTAAAATGGGGAAAATACTAAACGTAACAGCATCATTGCTCACAGCGCTGAGCATAACGCTGTCAAGCTGCAACACATCAGGATGTACCGACAACCAAAGCTCGATACCTCTTGCCGGGTTCTACTCCTACAACACCCTGCGTGAAATATCGGTCGACTCGATATCGGTAGGCGGCGTAGGAGCAATCAACGACTCACTGTTGCTTAACACGGCATCGGCATCCAAAATATATCTGCCATTTCGTGCTAATAAGGACTCGACTTCATATTTCATACGATATGAGGCCAAGAAGCTGAACTTTCCCGAACTATTCGACACAATAACGTTCAAATACAAGCGTATACCCTACTTCGCTTCGGAGGAGTGCGGAGCCATGTACCGCTACTCAATCGAAAAGCTCAACTACACCACCCACCTCATCGACTCGGTGGGCCTCGTTGACTCGCTGATAACGAATGCCGACATAGAAACCATACGCATATATTTCAGAACCGAAGAAAAACCTAACGAATAAACGATGTTGCGCCGCTGTATAATATTACTCCTAAGCCTCGTCGCCCTGACCGTAACGGCCCAGCGACGCGTCACGCCCGTGGAGAATCCCGACAACAAATCAAAGAATTCAACCGAGAATACAAAAGTGACCAAGCCCGGCGAGCGACCTGCAAGCGTAATAGAGATGCAGGACATGGAAGGTCACACGATATTGGTCGACACAATACTCGGAGTAGAGTATCGCGACACAATATTGACTACGGCGCCTAAACTGATATATCCGCGATTCCATGCCGTTACGGTGGGTGTAAACCTATGGGATCCGCTTATGCGATGCTTCGGCCAGCAATACGGGGGAGTGGGATTCTGGGGCGAACTGAGCCTGCACAACTGGATAAAACCCATAGTAGAGGCAGGCATAGGAACCGCCAACTACACACCCGACGACGGCAACTACAAATATAAATCATCCTTAGCGCCTTTCTTCAAGATAGGTGTAAACTACAACTTCCTTTACAACTCCAATCCCGACTATTCGGTTTACGCCGGACTGCGTTACGGCATTACCAACTTCAGCTACGAAGTAAACGATGTAATAGTCGACCAAGGCTATTGGGGCGATAACGAAGTGATAAACATACCATCGCAACGCGCCACAGTCGGTTACGTTGAGTTTATGGTGGGAATAAGGGTGATGATCTACAAGAATTTCTCGCTCGGCTGGGACCTGCGATTCCACAAAATCGCACATCAGGGGACTCACCTCTACGGCGACCCGTGGTATATACCCGGTTACGGGACCAAAGGCTCAAGCTTCTCGGGCTCATTCTCGCTAAGCTACACACTGCCGCTTAGAAAGCCCGAACCGCCGGTTCTTCCTCCTGGAGCCGACGAGTGACCGCATTAACGCATATCACATTACTCGTCAAGGAGTCCGGGACGCAGGCGACGCGTGCGCTCCACGGCTTGCTGATGGCGCCATTCGTCGATGCGCGCCTGATGCCCCGACAGCAAAATGTCGGGCACTTTCCATCCCTTATATTCAGCCGGACGCGTATAGATGGGCGGCGCAAGCAGATTATCCTGGAATGAATCGCTAAGCGCACTCTGCTCATCGCCTATAGCACCGGGAATAAGCCTCACAATGGCATCGGTTATCACCAGTGCAGGCAACTCTCCTCCCGTAAGCACATAGTCGCCCACAGTTATTTCACGCGTAACGAGATGCTCGCGTATGCGGTAGTCAACGCCCTTGTAGTGTCCGCAAAGAATGATTATGTTTTCAAGCATCGACATGCGATTGGCCATAGGCTGACTGAACTGCTCACCGTCGGGTGATGTAAATATCACCTCATCATAGTCACGCTCGCTCTTCAAATGCGAGATGGCACGGTCCACAGGCTCAATCTGCATCACCATTCCGGCCTCACCGCCGAAAGGATAGTCATCGACCTTGCGGTGCTTGTTGGTGGTATAGTCACGCAGGTTGTGAACCACAATCCGAGCCAGCCCCTTGTCCTGGGCACGCTTCAATATAGAGCAGCCAAGCGGCGACTCAAGCATCTCGGGAAGTACGGTCAAAATGTCGATACGCATAGGAGTGTTGTTATTATTTGTTTTCTTGATTACGTTGATCAGGCAACCGAAGCCGGCCGTCATAAACCAAAAAAGGTCCATCCTCGCCGGACCGACCTTTAATGAGCGGAAGACGAGGCTCAAACTCGCGACCCTCAGCTTGGAAGGCTGATGCTCTATCAACTGAGCTACTTCCGCATTAACGTGGGCGAAGATGGATTCGAACCACCGAAGGCATAAGCCAGCAGATTTACAGTCTGCCCCATTTGGCCACTCTGGTATTCGCCCAAAACACTAAAGCGCCACAAAGGTAATCATAATTCGTTTACCTTGCAAGTAAAATGTATCATTTTTATTGCCGCTTCGGCTGCCTCGGTACCCTTGTTACCGAGCTTTCCACCGGCACGGTCAAGCGCATCCTGCTCATTATCAACCGTCAGGACTCCGAATATAACGGGAGTGTCAAACTCGGCGTTAAGCTTCGTAATGCCCTGAGTGACACTTTGGCACACATAATCAAAATGGGGAGTGCCGCCGCGTATCACGCATCCAAACACTATTATCGCATCGTAGTGGGCGAGCAACTTGGCTGCGCCATAGGTGAGCTCCACGGCTCCGGGCACATGGTAGACATCATACTCTACGTTACGGCTCTCAAGCAGGTCAACCGCCCCCTTGGTGAGAGCTTCGGTTATGTGAGCGTTCCACTCGGCGGTCACGATGGCCACCTTTGATGTTTCGGGGATAGCGGGCAGCGCACTTTCGGGCGCGCTATGCGATAGTGATGTTGACATGTAGTTACTATTTTATTGTTGTTAAATGCGTTATTTCGGGAATGCCTTGTGCCACAGGGCGAGGATGTCAAATTTTCCCGTCGTTTTCTCGTCAAGCAGAGTTTCAATCTCCTTGACATACTTACCCGACTTCATCCTGACGGCCTTCTGCAACAAGGTGTTGAGCAGATGCACTCCCTTCTGGCGTGTAGAGCGGGTGTGCAACAATGCCTCGCTCAACTTAATCGAAAGCTTCAGGTGACGCTCCGAAAATTCGGGACTGAGCTTTGACAGATACTTCAACGCCCGCGAATAGTACTGCACCGCGTCACGATACTTCCCGAGCTGCATGAGCATCTCGCCTTCATTGGCCAGCGACTCGATAAGGCGGTCCATTGCATCATGAATGCCGCTGTTGACCATTTCAAGATAGGTGGAGGTGGCCACCTGGAAGTGGGCCAGCAGGTTGACCTGCTTCACCCTCGAGCGATAGACCGATGTCGATGCGTTAAGAGCCATTATGTGAGCCGAGCCGTAACGGTCGGGGTTCATCTTGGCAAGGCGTTCAAAGACGCGCATCGACTTTTCAAGCGTGCGCTCGGCGGCCTTGTACTCCTTTCTTACTATATGCAGGAAGGAGAGGTCGTAAAGTAACGCTCCCAGCACCTGCAGGAAAGGCTCGTCCTTGCGACGCGGCTCCTGCGAGAGCAGTGTCAGCGTATCGGCGGCGGTCGACAACGCAGCCTCATAGGACTCCGTTGCGACGAACACTGCGGTAAGCACCTGCATCACAGCGGCATGAAGCACCGTGGTGTCGAAGGTTGCGTGACTTCGTTGAATAAGTTCATTGATGTGTCGACCCATCATTATGGCTCGGTCGGCATCGCCTTCGGCAATAAGTTCGGCGGCTCGTCCGCGCACCACATCGTAAGCCACATTAAACGGTGAGTTTTTGAGCTTGTGACGCAACTCGGCGTCACCTTTATTCACAAAAAGCGATTTCAAACGCCCCACCGAGTCATCGGTTACGGTTATGAAGTTGGATTCGAGAGAAGTAGGTCGCATCAATAATGTTTTATGTCAGTTTATGAATTGGAGGCACGTTTCACGCCGCTCTCCACAATTCGCAGCATTGTTTCGGAGTCGATGGCATCCATGTCGGCCGTCATCACGTTGCCGTCAATCAGTCCCTCGATCACTCCGGCAAGAGCGGCAGCGCGCCATTCAAGGCAATTGGCGGCGGGTGCCGATTCAACCGATTGCGTGAGCTGTCGATTGTAGAATCGTATAGCTCCGGCCTTACTGTCGATGTTTATGCAGTTGTTGCAGTAGAAGCTGATGTGATTACGATAGGCTGCCGCATCATCCTCGTTGAATATGGCAGGCATGTCGCCGTCAAATGTAACAACGAGCGACGCCACCTCAAAGTTCTCGAGTATCGAAGGCATGACGCGTGTGATGCGTGGTGCCCTGTCACGCTCAAATCCGGGCATGTAGACAATAACGGCCTTGCGCTCGGCGGCATATTTCACAATGTCAAACAATCGTGTCCTCACCCTCGGATCGAGCGAATAATATCCGCCGAATATCACAATGTCGTCGGGGTCGATGCGCGGCCACACGACATCAAAACTTGAATCGGGATAACGGCCGTAACGCACTGTGTCAAAAGTGCCGTCATCATGCATGAAAAGCATGTTCAAGGGTGTAGTTCCTTCAGTGTAACGGTCGATTGACTTTACGCTTACACCATGTGATTCAAGAAATCCTGAAACGATGTCACCTACACGGTCACGAGCCACTTCGCTTACATAGTCGACCGTAACGCCGTCGGAGCCCATACAGGCCGATGCGTTCAACAGCTCTCCTCCCGGATAGGACTTCACCGGAACTTCCCCTCGAAAAAGCACCTCAAGACAGGATTCGCCTATGGATATTATTTTTCTCATATAATTAACAAGCTCTTAATTTTCCGAACCTCTGGATTTGCGTCCAAGATAACCTCCATGATGGCGCAAGGCATAGTCCTCACGCGTAAACCCGGTTATACGCATTACATTCACCACGAGCACATCGCCTATCACAGTCATCATGGTAGTGGAAGTAGTAGGCGTAAGGCCAAGCGGACACACCTCGGGCGAGGCTCCGGTGGCCAGTGTGACATCGGCCATCGCCGACAATTCGCTGTCGGGATTACCGGTAATGACAATCAACGGCACCTGCGGATAAAGGTTATGGGTAAGATGAACGAGGTCTATGATTTCACATGTCTTGCCCGAATTGGATATCAGCAGCATCACATCATTGGGCTGAAGCACGCCCAAGTCGCCGTGCTGGGCCTCGGAAGGATGCAGATTTACTGCCGGAATGCCTGTGGATGAGAAGGTCGTGGCTATATTCATGGCTATCTGCCCGGCCTTGCCCATTCCCGAAGTGACGAGCTTGCCTCCGCGACGGTAAACATGTTCTACGATAAGTTCAACCGCACGGTCATAGGCATCGCTGACCGGAATATTGGCGATGGCGCGACTCTCACTTTCGAGAATTTTGCGCATTGATTGCTGAATGTCGCTCATAGACATATAGATTTTTATTATTACAAAGGTAATAAATTCCCGATAAATCCCCAATAAATTCAATAGGTGCCTCCAAATAACCGAAGAGCGGCCTCGCGCATGATAGCGGAGCCGCTCTTCTATGATGAGGATTTAACAAGTAATTCGTTACTTCTTGTACTCTACCGCTGCTATTTCAACGCCCAAGCACTGCTTGTAGTTTTCAAGATAGGCGTTGAATCCTTCAACTTCTTCCTTGGTGGGAGTGATGCTTGTGCCGGCATCGCCTGCAAACACATCATGATCAAGGAAGTCGGCAAGGTTGCGCGAGCCGGTGTTGTTTACAAGATAGGAGCCGAGAAGCGCCATACCCCATGCACCGCCTTCGCCGGCAGTTTCCATAACCGAGATGGGTGAATTGAGAGCTGCGGCAAGAATGCGCTGTCCCACGCCCTTGGTCTTGAACAGTCCGCCATGACCGGTGATGCGGTCAACCTTGATTTTCTCCTCGTTGAAGAGGATGTCGTTGCCTATCTTGAGCACACTTACCGCACCGTGGAGGTGAGCGCGCATGAAGTTGGCAAGGTTGAACTTGTCATTGACCGAGCGTACAAAGAGGGGACGACCCTCGGCAAGACCGGTTACAGGCTCGCCCGAGAAGTAGTTGTAGGACACGAGGCCTCCGCAGTCGGTATCGCCCTTGAGAGCGTTGTTGTAGAGGCGGCCGTAGATTTCGTTCATGTCGACGGGAACTCCCATCAGTTCGGTGTACTCCTTGAACAGTCCCACCCAAGCATTAAGGTCGGAAGTACAGTTGTTGCAATGCACCATTGCCACGAGGCTTCCGTCGGGGGTAGTCACCATGTCGATCATCTCGTAAGGCTTGCTGAGATCCTTCTCGAGAACGATCATCGAGAATGACGATGTTCCGGCCGATACATTACCTGTGCGCTGCTTTACAGCGTTGGTGGCAACCATTCCGGTACCGGCGTCACCTTCGGGAGGACACACGGGAACACCGGCATTCAGGTGGCCCGAGATGTCAAGACGCTTGGCACCCTCCTCGGTAAGCGTTCCGTCATTCTCTCCGGCAAGGAGCACCTTGGGAAGAATGTCGATGAGCTTCCAGTCGTAACCCTTGGGGGCAACGAGGTTGTCAAACTTCTCAACCATTGCGGCTGAATAGTTCTTGGTTTCGGGATCGATGGGCAGCATACCCGATGCGTCGCCGATACCGAGCACCTTCTCACCGGTGAGCTGCCAGTGGATGTAACCGGCAAGTGTGGTGAGGAATTTGATGTCCTTTACATGCTCCTCGCCGTTAAGGATGGCCTGATAGAGGTGTGATATGCTCCAGCGCAAGGGGATGTTGTAGACAAATAGTTCCGAGAGTTCAGCCGCAGCTTGTGCGGTGTTGGTGTTGCGCCATGTGCGGAAAGGCACGAGAATTTCCTGATTCTCGTCAAATGCCATGTAACCGTGCATCATAGCGCTGACTCCTATCGCAGCCAATGTTTCGATTTCAGTGTCATACTGCTCCTTGACATTTTCGCGAAGGTCACGGTAGCAATCCTGAACGCCAAACCATATAGCCTCGATGCTATAGGTCCAAAGACCGTCGACAAGCTGGTTTTCCCACTCGTGACTGCCCTGCGCTATGGGACGATTGTTTTCGTCGATAAGGACTGCCTTGATGCGGGTAGAGCCAAACTCTATACCAAGGATGGCCTTACCCGCTTCTATGGTTGCTTTTGCTTCTGCTTTCATTGCGGTCGTTTTTTATACGAGAGCTTTGTTAAGCATGTAGTAGATTTCGTTGAGCTGGAGTTCCTTCTTGAATCCCTGCATGGTGGTGTCCTTGTCGATGCGAACCATCTCGATACCGGCCATTTCGGCATAGTCTTCCCAATATTCGGGAGTTATGTCGTAAGAGAAGCAAGAGTGGTGAGTACCGCCGGCAAGAATCCATGCGCCTGCGCCAACCTCGAAGTTGGGCATCGGAATCCAGAGAGCCGAAGCTACGGGGAGCTTGGGAAGCGGCTTTGACTTGATGCACTCTACATCGTTCACGATGAGGCGGAAGCGGTTGCCCATGTCAACGACAGTGGCAGTGATGCCTGCACCGGGCTTTGAAGTGAACACGAGGCGTGCGGTCTGAGCCTTGCGGATACCGATTCCGAGGAAGTGTACCTCAAGACGAGGACGCTCTTCAGCGATAAGCGGGCAAACCTCAAGCATGTGAGCCTGAAGAATCGAGCTCTCGGCACCGTTGAAGTTGAGGGTATAGTCTTCAAGGAACGAGCAACCGCCGTTAAGACCCTGGCTCATGTACCAGAGTGTGCGGTAAAGAGCAGCCGACTTCCAGTCGCCCTCAGCACCGAAACCGTAACCTTCGGCCATGAGGCGCTGCGATGCAAGACCGGGAATCTGATCGAAACCTACAAACTTGGGATCGTTGATGTCCTGAGTACCGAGGTCGTCGAAGTTGGTAGTGAAGCCCTTTGCACCCTTGGCAGTGAGGATTGAACGAAGAGCGAGCTCAGCCTTTGCAGCATTCCATACCGAGATGTAGCCTTCGGTTCCGGGCTGCTCAAGCTCGGGAGCGTGAGTATAAGAGTTGAAATAAACCTTTACGAGCTCGTCAACCTGAGCGTCGGTCACCTTCTTGTAGTGTTCCATCAGCTCGCTTACGGGGCAGTAGTCAACGTGATAGCCCATGCGGAGCTCAGCGTCAACCTTGTCACCGTCGGTTACGGCTACGTTGTTCATCTGGTCGCCGAATCGCAAGATGAGCATGTCCTGAGCATCGGCCCAAGCAGCTGCAACACGTGACCATACGGCAATCTTCTTCTGGGTTGCCTCGTCCTTCCAGTAACCTACAACAACCTTGCGGCGCAGACGCATGCGAGCGCAGATGTGACCGAATTCACGGTCGCCGTGAGCCGACTGGTTGAGGTTCATGAAGTCCATGTCCATGGTGTCCCAGGGAATTTCGGCATTGTATTGAGTGTGGAGGTGGAGAAGGGGCTTGCGAAGCTGCTGCAATCCGTGAATCCACATCTTGGCAGGTGAGAAGGTGTGCATCCAAGTGATGATGCCGACACACTTTTCATCGTTGTTGGCTGCCTTCATTACAGCCTCAACTTCCTTCGATGAGTTGGCAGTGCCTTTATACACCACCTTTATAGGGAGGTTGCCCGAGTTGTTCAGGCCGTCAACCATTTCTTTGGAATGAGCGTCAACTGCTACTACTGCATCTCCGCCATAGAGTAACTGTGCACCGGTTACCCACCATACTTCTAAGTTTTCAAAAGCTTTCATTGTAATTTAGTTTAGGTATTTGTATTTTGTTGGTTTTATTGTTTGTTTTGGGTTGATTATCAAGCCTTCTTCTGACCGTAGTAGGCATTAGGACCGTGCTTGCGGTTGAAATGCTTCTCGATCAGCAGAGGATTCATTGTCAAGTTGTGATTTACCGAATAGGCTATGCTCGCCATCTTGGCCACCTGCTCCATCACAACGGCGTTATGCACAGCGTCGTGAGGATCCTTGCCCCAGGCAAAGGGACCGTGGTTCTTAACCAGGACACCGGGAGTGTGAACGGGATTCATGCCCTTGAAACGCTCGATTATCACGTTGCCTGTTTCAAGTTCATATTCGCCCTTTACTTCGGCCTCGGTCATGTCGGCAGTGCAGGGAATTGCCTGATGGAAATAATCGGCATGCGTTGTTCCGATGTTCGGGAGGTCGATGCCGGCCTGAGCCCATGCGGTAGCATAGGTTGAATGAGTGTGAACCACGCCTCCTATTTCAGGGAACGCCTTGTACAAGGCAAGGTGAGTGGGAGTATCGGACGAAGGACGAAGGTCGCCTTCAACGACATTACCGTCGAGGTCAACGACTACCATATCCGACACTTTCATGGTGTCATAGTCGACACCGCTGGGCTTAATCACCACGAGGCCGCTTTCACGGTCGATACCCGACACATTGCCCCAGGTGAATATTACTAATCCGTGTTTCACCAGGTCGAGGTTGGCCTGAAACACTTTTTGTTTCAAATCTTCAAGCATATTTTTCTATTAGATTTTAAATTTAGGGTCGCGGCGATAAGCCCTGTCATTGAACTTATAGAGCGACGCACCACGACGCGAGCTTGTCTTGTCGATTTGGTCGGTCTTCTCTATGCAGCAATTTTCGGCTATGCGCTTGCGAAAGTTACGTTTGTCAATATTCTCGCCCAGTATCGTTTCGTAAAGCGACTGGAGCTGAGTAAGCGTAAAAAGCTTGGGCAGCAGATTGAACCCGATGGGCTCATGCGTCAGTTTACGGCGTATGAGCTCACGGGCTTTTTCAATCATGCTCGGATGGTCAAAGCCCAGTTGAGGCATTTCGTGGATGCTGATCCACTGGGCATTGTGTTCCATCACGCGTATACGGTCGTATTCATCGAAATTTATCAATGCATAATATGCCACCGATATTACACGCTCGCCCGGATCGCGGTCGACAGCGCCAAAGGCACCCACCTGTTCCATGTAGACATCGTTGAGTCCGGTCAGCTCAAGGAGCACGCGCTTGGCGGCGTCATCGACGCTCTCGCCTTCCTGCACGAAGCCACCCATAAGCGACCACTTACCCTTTTCAGGCTCAAAGTTACGCTTGGCGAGCAGAATGCTCAACTCGCCCTTGTTGAGCCCGAAAATTACACAGTCGACACCTACAAAGAATTGCGGATTGCTTTTATAGAAATCAGTCATGACAGATCAGCATGAAAATAGATGATTACCAGAAGTACCAGTAGAATGCCACTGTGATACCAAGGATGATGACAGTGTGGATTATATCCCAATGGTTCCAGCTTTCGCGGGTTACAGCACGCTGTTCAGCGGTAGATGTGCCAAATACAAGACCTTTGATCTTTTCAGGTTCGGGAGCCTTGGTGAACAAGCTGACTACAAATACTACGAGCAAGCAGAATACAAGCATCCATCCGCAGAAGAACAACCAGTTAACATCATAGAAGAGGTACTGGAATATGTTGCTTGTATCACCGCCGGGAATTACATCGGCATTGCTGTAGTATATTTTTGCGCAAAGACGGGTTATACCTATCACAAGACCCGCGATAAGACCCCACATACCACCTTGGGCAGTTGCACGCTTCCAGCAGATACCCATAAGGAATACAGCTGCGATACCGGGAGCAAGGACTGACTGTACATCCTGGAGATATAGATACAGCACATCACCTACCGAACGCATAACCGGAATCCAAAGTATACCGAGAGCCACAATTACCACTGTTGCAGCCTGACCGATGCGAACGAGTTTCTTGGGGTCGGTCTTCGGACGGAAACGCTGGTAGAAGTCGATAGTGAAGAGTGCTGCCGATGAGTTGAACAGCGAAGCAAGAGATGACATGAGAGCTGCAAGGATACCGCACACGATAAGACCCTTTACTCCGGCGGGAAGCAACTTGGCCACGAGAGTCGGGAAAGCGGCATCAGAATTGGGATTGCCGTTGGCAAGCATAGGCAAGAAGTCGCCCTGAGTCTGGTGCAACGCAAATGCGATCATACCGGGAATCAAGAACAAGAACACGGGAAGGAGCTTGAGATAAGCGCCGAAGATTGTACCGCGGCGTGACTCTTTTTCATTTTTTCCCGAGAGTACACGCTGAACGATGAACTGGTCGGTACACCAATACCAGAAACCGATAACAGCCGAACCGATCAAGGCTCCGAGCCAAGGATACTGGGGATCGCGGTTGTCGCGGATAAGATTGGACATTGTATCGCCGTATTGGTTAACCTCAACAGCCGAACAGATTTCCATCATCTTGTCCCAGCCTCCAAGTTCACGAAGACCAAGCACAAGAATTATCAGTGAACCGAGCAGCAATATGGGTGTTTGCAGCACCGATGTGTAGAGTACCGATTTCATACCTCCGAATATGGTGTAGAGAGCGGTGATGAGAACAAGGCCGATAGCGGCAATCCAGAAGAAATCTATGCCCCAAAGTGTATCGATACCGAACACCTGCTGGAATACAAGACCGCCGGCATAAACTGTAACGGCAACCTTGGTGAGAACGTAGCTGATAAGAGAAATCAGCGAAAGAATGGTACGTGACTGTGAGTTATAGCGGCGTTCAAGGAACTCAGGCATGGTGATTACCATGCTTCGTGAATAGAACGGTACAAAAACCCAACCGAGAATAAGGATCATCCAACCCTGAATCTCCCAGTGAGCCATAGCCATACCACTGGACGCACCCGAGCCCGCAAGTCCGATAAGATGCTCCGATCCGATGTTTGAAGCGAAGATAGATGCACCGATGGCAATCCAGGTTGCATCCTTACCTCCGAGGAAGTAGTCCTCCGCATTGTTTTGTTTCTGGCGCATCACCCATACTATGATGCCTATGAGGGCTATACAGAATAGTCCTACGACAAGCCAGTCTAATAATGCCATAAAGAGTTACGATTTAAGTTAAGAATATACTGTTTGATTTGTTTGATAGTCATTACTTTTCTACGCCAAACTTGAATACGCAGTGGCTTGAGTAGGTCTGACCGGGTTCAAGCACAACCGAAGGCCATTCTGCCTTGTTGGGGCTGTCGGGATAGTGCTGGGTTTCGAGGCAGATGCCTGAACGCTGCTTGTAAACCTTGCCCTTCTTACCGGTAACCTTTCCGTCAAGGAAGTTGCCTGAATAAACCTGGATTCCGGGCTCGTCGGTGAGTACTTCAAGTGTGATGCCGGTTGTAGGAGCAACGAGCTTTGCAGCTACCTGTGAGTCGTCGCCTGCAGTGTTGAGCACCCAGTTGTGGTCGTAACCGTTACCAAACTTAATCTGGTCGTAATCAGTATTTGCGATGTCCTGACCCACAGCCTTGGGAGTGGTGAAGTCCATAGGAGTTCCCTCTACGGGCACGATTTCGCCTGTGGTCATGTAAGTGCGGTCAACGGGAGTAAATGTGTCGGCGCATACATAGAGGATATTGTCAACAATTGAAGAATCGGGGTCGCCGTTGAGGTTGAAGTAAGAGTGATTGGTCATGTTGATCACAGTCTTCTTGTCGGTGGTAGCCTTGTAATCGATATCGATTGCATTGTCGGCGGTAAGCGTGTAGGTAACGGTAGCTTCTACGTTTCCGGGGAAGTTGTTGTCGCCATCGGGTGAATGCATGGTGAGCACGATTGAGCTGTCGTTAACCGAAGTCACGTCATAAACCTGATACTGCCATCCTGTGGGACCGCCGTGCAGGCAATGACCGAAGTTGTTGCGGGGAAGCTGAACAGTGTCACCGTCGAGAACGATGCGTCCCTGGTTGATGCGGTTGGCGTAACGGCCGATTGCAGCACCGAAGTCGCTTGCATTGTTCTGGGGAAGATAATCGGCGATGCTGTCAAAGCCCAGCACCACGTCATGGAACTTGCCGTCACGGTCGGGAACCATGATCGACACTAAGCGTCCGCCGAAATTGGTAACGCAAACCTCCATGCCATTGTCATTGGTAAGAGTGTAAAGACCGGTTGTCTTTCCGTTGACATCAGTCACGAAGTCATCGGGATTCAAACCTGAAGCTGTTAGTTGTGAATCGGACTGCTTGTTACCACAAGCACTCATAGCCAGAGCTATGCTCACGCATAATGCGGAAGATTTCCAGTAATTCATGATAGCGTTTTTTGATTGTTAAAATGGTTGGTTTTATTTTGGGTGTAAAAATAACACTTATAATCGACATAGCTACTCCTTTTATTTATGTTTTACAACATAAAAGTGTACTTTTTACACTTATTTGCAGTTAATCGGCCTATTTTGGTTATTTTCAACGTGCAAGTTACTCCTTTTAATCCAAAAAAGCAACTTATAGGAGAATTTTGTTGCAAGTAATAAGTAACTTTGCATAAGAATAACCAATCATCACAAAAATCATGTCACGCCGAATAATAATGGTGACCGGAGGACAACGCTCGGGCAAAAGCGAATTTGCCGAGAAAACCGCACGTGACCTTTCAGACAATCCGGTCTATTTAGCCACTTCACAGATTCTCGATGACGAGATGTGCCACAGGGTTGAGATCCACCGTTCACGACGAGGCGATGAGTGGAAAACCGTCGAGGAGCCGCTGCATCTCGGAAGCATCGACATGACCAACCGAGTGGTGCTTGTGGACTGCGTCACGATGTGGGCCTCCAATATGCTTCACATTTGCGAAGGCGACGGCCAAGAAGCCTTGAAACGCATGAAGGAGGAATTTGACCGGTTTACCGCTCACGACGCAACCTACCTTATTGTAACAAATGAAATAGGACTTGGAGGCACGAGTGCCAACAAATTGCAACGCACATTCACTGATCTGCAAGGTTCAATCAACCGTTACATCGCATCATCGGCCGATGATGTTTACATGCTCATTTCCGGAATATCAATGAAAATAAAATAACACGCTATGACATTTGACATAAAGCGCCCCGACGCATCGTTAAAGGAGCCGCTACAGAATCGAATCGACAATCTCACCAAGCCCAAGGGCTCACTCGGCATGCTGGAAGAGCTGGCGTTGAGGATAGGACTGATACAAGGCACTTTGTCACCTGAATTGCGCAATCCCCACAACATCCTGTTTGCAGCCGACCATGGAATCATAGCCGACGGCGTGAGCGTGTCGCCCAAGGAGGTGACATGGCAGCAGCTCGGACACTTTGCCAAAGGGGGCGCGGGCATAAACTTCCTGTGCAATCAGCATGGATTCAAGCTCGTTCTTGTAGATGCAGGCGTTGATTACGACATACCTGCCGGACACGGCATCATCGACATGAAAGTGCGCCGGTCGACCCGCAACTTCCATTACGGGCCGGCAATGACCACCGAGGAGATGGAGCTGTGCCTGCAACGCGGAGCCGAAGTGGTGAGCGATGTTCACGCTTCAGGCTGCAATGTCGTCAGCTTTGGCGAGATGGGCAGCGGCAACACCTCTCCGTCGTCAATGTGGATGCATCTTTTCACCGGAATACCCCTCGCCGACTGCATCGGGGCCGGAGCGGGACTCGATAACGACGGCATACGCCACAAGTATGAGGTGCTCAAGGAGTCGCTCGACAACTATCGTGGCGACGGCAGCGTCACCGACATTATGGCATGGTTTGGCGGATATGAATTGGTAATGGCCGTGGGAGGAATGTTACGTGCGGCCGAACTCGGTATGCTTATAATCGTCGACGGCTTCATCATGACCAACTGCATCCTTGCGGCATCGAAGCTTTATCCCGAAGTGCTCGACTATGCAGTGTTCGGACATCAGGGCGACGAATCGGGACACAAACTCGTGCTGCAGGCTCTCGGAGCGCACCCCATCCTGCACCTCAGCCTGCGTCTTGGCGAGGGCAGCGGAGCGGTGTGCGCCTACCCTATCCTGCAATCGGCCGTAAAGATGATTAACGACATGGACACATTTGCCGATGTGGCCGTGACAAAATACTTCTGACATGAAACGCGTGCTCGCTGCATTCATGTTCTTCACCCGGCTTCCGTTGTGGAGGATGGTCGAAGTGCCGTCACACTATTTCAAGCGTGTCGTGGAGCTGTGGCCTCTCACCGGCTGGCTGACGGGAGGCGTAATGGCGTTGACGATGTGGCTGTCGGCACAGATTCTGCCTGCGACTGTCGCAGCATTGATGGCGATTGCTGCGCGACTTATCCTGACTGGTGCACTTCATGATGACGGACTGGCCGACTTCTGCGACGGATTTGGCGGCGGCACATCACGCGAGCGGATACTCGCAATAATGAAGGACTCGCACATAGGCACCTACGGAGTCATATCACTCATTATATATTATACGCTTTTCGTGACGCTCATCTCGTCACTGCCGTTACATCTCGCGTGCATGACGCTTATCGCAGGCGATGTGTGGAGCAAATTCTGCGCGTCGCAGGTCATCAACCTCCTGCCATACGCGCGAAAAGAGGAGGAGTCAAAGGCCCACACGATATACAACCGCATGTCACCACTGGCATGGTTCATATCTCTGCTCATAGCCCTGCCGTCACTTCTTTTGCTCCCTTATACATATATAATAAGCGCGGCGGCACCCATCATAGCCACCCTACTGCTGGTTCTCATGATGCGACACCGCATCCAAGGCTACACCGGCGACTGCTGCGGAGCCTTGTTCCTCATAAGTGAAATGTCGTTCTATATAAGCGTAACGATAATATTCGGAAGCCTGCGATGAAACTTATAATGGTACGACACACATCGGTCGATGTAACGCCCGGCACATGCTACGGGCAAAGCGATGTAGGACTTCGCGAGTCATTTCCCGTCGAGGCGGCAGCCGTTGCGTCACGCATAGCCCGATACGCTCCCGACCGCGTCTACACAAGTCCGCTGTCACGCTGCGTCAGGCTCGCCGAGCATTGCGGCTACAGCGATGCATTACGTGACGCACGATTGATGGAGATTAATTTCGGAGAATGGGAGATGAAGCGGTTTGACGAGATAACCGATCCGAGAATCAATGAATGGTATGACGACTTTTTCAATGTAAGGGCAACGGGTGGCGAGTCATTTGCCGACCAACAGGCAAGAGTGGCCGACTTTCTCGACGACCTGCGTGAAAGCGGATGTCGATGCGTCATCGTATTCGCCCACGGAGGCACAATACTTCAAGCCATGATGCTGCAAGGCCAAGCTACCAAAGAAAACGCATTTGACATGCAACCTCCCTACGGAGGCGTTATAGAGATGGACATCTGACACAGCGACCGAGTGTCAGCACAGCCGCATCACCTCATTGACTACCTCGGCTATCGTCGCCACCTTGCATCCATTAACCGAATAATCGTCGTCGCCTACTTCGACAACGACATCATCGCTGCTTTCGTCACATCCTACGCCATTGCGCAACAAAGCCTTCCTCACCATGTTGCAACGGGCACCGCATCCTGTCACCTTAACCGAACAGCCGGGCCGGTAGTCGATGTGGAAAACTCCCGCGTCCATGTCAAAACGAATGCCGTCACGTTCAAAGTATCGTGACATTGAGCCGTTAAGCGACAAATCTTCGGGTGAGCCGGTAACGATGCCGAGCTTCTTATCCATAAGCCATATACAGTCGGCTATCTGCAGGGCAAGTTCAAGGTCGTGGGTCGACAGGAAAATAGTTTTGCCACCCGACCTCGACAGTGAGTGCAGCAACCTCATAATCTCAACCTTGCTCGGATAGTCAAGAAATGCCGTAGGCTCGTCAAGGAATATCACGGGAGTCTGCTGTGCGAGAGCCTTGGCTATCATCGCCTTCTGCCGCTCACCGTCGCTGAGCGACTGCACGGCGCGATCACGCAACTCCGCAATGCCTACAAGCGTCATAGCCTCATCGACAACCTCACGGTCATCATCGCCGAGCGTACCCCAAAAGCCGGTATAAGGGCTGCGGCCAAGACCCACAAGCTGAGCCACCGTCATATTGTTGACCCCGATCTTGTCGGTAAGCACCACGCCTATCACCTTGGCCAGTTCTGTTTCGGAATAGGAATCAAGCGAGCGTCCCACAATGGATATGTCGCCACGTAACGGCGTCTGGAAGGCCGACAGCGTGCGCAACAGCGTAGACTTTCCGGCTCCGTTGGGACCAAGCAGGCAAGTCAGCTCGCCTGAGTGCAATTCCGCACTGAAAGGGCCCGACACAACCGTGTCATGTCCTTGGCCACGATAGCCCGTGACCAGTTGCGACACCACTACAGCGACATCCGGTTTCATATCATCTATTATCCTTTATTGAGCCGAAGGGCGGGAAAGAATATCGAAATTATCGACATATATCTCCGTTACCGAGCGTTTTATGGTATTGCGGTCCTCCCACACACGAGTGCGCAACCGCCCCTCGATATAAAGCTTGGTACCCTTGCGTATATATTTCTCGGCGGTTTCGGCGGCACGGTCCCACATGACGATGCGGTGCCACTCGGTACGTTCGGGAATCTGCACTCCCGCAGCGTTAGTATATGCCCGCTCGGTAGTCGCAAGCGTAAACGAAGCCACGGGACGAGTTTCGATATATCGTATCTCGGGGTCCTGTCCTACGTTACCTATCAATATGACCTTATTGACCGACATACAGTTATCCGTTGGATGATGCCTTCAGTCCCTCGATTACCGCAGTAGTGAAGCCGTGGGCCTCCATGGCGTTAAGACCCTTGATGGTTATGCCGCCGGGGGTCGTGACCTTGTCGATCTCCACCTCCGGGTTGTTGCCTGTAGCCTCAAGCAGCTCCACGGCACCGCGCAATGTGGCAAGGACATACTCCTTGGCCTTATGCGGATATATACCAAGCTCGACACCTCCCTCGGTAGCCGCTCTTACGTAACGCATTGCATAAGCGATGCCGCATGAACACAGCGCAGTAGCGGCACCCATGAGCCGCTCATCAATCACGGCGGCCGTACCGAGTGCATCAAATATCGACTTAACCATGTCGACCTGCTGCGGAGTAGCATTGTCGCTGCACAGGAATGTCATGCTGCTTCCCACGAGCATGGCCGTATTGGGAATAGCCCTGAACAGGGTGCGTGACGAAGAGTAGCGGTGCAACATGGCATCGATATCGCTCAGCGACACTCCGGCAGCAAGCGACACGATAATCTGCTCGCGAAATGCCACACGCGGGGCTATTTCATCAAGCACCTTACCTATGAGCCACGGCTTTACGGCAAGTATAATGACATCAGCTCCCTGCACTACAGTGCTGTTGTCGGTCGACACCTGCAGTCCGGGGCAATCGGCTGAAAGCGCGTCAAGCGTTACATTGCGAGGCGAGCTCACGGCAATGTCGGAGGCAGGCATAAAGCCGCTTCTTACGAGGCCACGCGCAATGGAGCCTCCCATGTTTCCGCCACCTATTATTCCTATCTTCATAGCTTACCGTTGGCTGCGAGGGCACGCTTGAAGCGCACTATAAATTCATCGGCCTCGGCTTTGGTGAGGCACAAGGGAGGAAGCAGACGGATTATATTGGTCGAGGCAGCACCTGTAAACACGTGCTCTACCTCGATGAGATGCTTGCGCAGATCCTTTACGGGATAGTCCATCTCGATTCCTATCATAAGGCCCCGTCCGCGCACTTCCTTTATTCCGGGAATCTCCTTAAGACAATCAAGCAGATATTGACCTACCTTAGCCGAGTTATCAACCAGATTTTCATTCTCAAACACCTCAAGGACTGCTATTGCCGTGGCGCATGCGAGATGATTTCCGCCGAAGGTAGTTCCAAGCTGTCCGTAAGCGGGCACAAACTCAGGGCTGATAATGACCCCGCCCATGGGGAAACCGTTGGCTATGCCCTTGGCTACAGTGATTATGTCGGGGCGTATTCCCGAATACTGATGGGCAAAGAAACGACCCGTGCGACCATATCCCGACTGAATTTCATCGAGAATAAGCACAGCTCCGTAACGGTCACACTCCTCGCGAAGCACGCGCAGGAAGTCATCGTCGGGGATGCGGATTCCGCCCACACCCTGAATACCCTCGATTATAACGGCACAGACATCGCCCTTGGCAAGCTCGCGACACACTGCGTCGATATCATTCAACGGAAGGAATGTCACATGACCGTTGTCGTTGATCGGTGCCACAATCTTGGGATTGTCGGTAACCTCAACCGCTGCCGAAGTGCGGCCGTGGAACGACTTGCCGAATGCGATGACACGCGACTTTCCGGTGTGGAACGAAGCGAGTTTAAGGGCATTCTCGTTGGCCTCGGCGCCCGAGTTGACAAGAAACAGCTGGTAGTCCTCGTAGCCCGACACCTTGCCAAGCTTCTCGGCCAGGCGGGCCTGTAGCGGATTTATAACCGAATTGGAGTAGAACATCAGCTTTGAAGCTTGCTCGTCGATGGCCTTGACCACGACAGGATGACAGTGACCCACCGATATAACGGCATGTCCGCCGTAAAAGTCAAGGTACTCACAGTCGTTATTGTCGTAGACATGACATCCGCGTCCAGCCACTATTTCTATATCGAATAAGGGATATACATCAAAAAGTTTCATTTTTTCATTCAGTGTTATTGGTGAATCAGAATGCCGACGGCTTCAACTGAAGGCCTACACGCTCATGAAGGCCAAACAACAGGTTCATGTTGTGTACGGCCTGGCCCGAAGCACCCTTGACAAGATTGTCGATCACCGATGTGATGAGCAACTTGCCGTCGACCTTCTCAAGATGCAGGATGCACTTGTTGGTATTGACAACATCCTTCAGGTCGGGAGCCTTGTCGGTTATGAAAGTAAAGTTGTGGTCGGAATAGTAATCCTCATAGAGTGCGCGCACCTGCTCGATGTCAATCGGACAGTCGAGGTACACAATTGCCATTATGCCTCGTGCAAAGCAACCGCGCACCGGAATAAAATTAATCTCGGACTTGAAGCTCGACTGCAACTGGCTCAGCGACTGGCGTATCTCGGCAAGATGCTGATGCTTGAACGGCTTGTAGATCGACACATTGTTGTTGCGCCATGAGAAGTGGCTTGTGGCCGATGGCTTCACGCCGGCTCCGGTGCTCCCTGTTATAGCGGTGATGTGTATGTCGCTGTTCAGCAACAGATTCTTGGCAAGCGGCAGCAAGGCGAGCTGAATAGCCGTGGCAAAACAACCGGGATTGGCCACGTGACGGGCTCCGCGCACAATGCGCTTGCGGTTGAGTTCGGGCAATCCGTAGACAAAGTCATGAGTGCCGTCCTCTATACGGTAATCGGTCGACAGGTCCACCACCTTAAGCGACTCGGGCAGTTCATGCGCATCCATGAACTTGCGGGTTTCGCCATGGGGAGTACAACAGAAAAGCACATCTATTTTATCTAGCGGAGTATCGGAGATGAACCTTAGATCCATCTCTCCGATAAGTCCCTGATGCACATCGGTCACAAGATTTCCGGCGTTACTTGAGCTGTTGACCCACTCTATCTCCACATCGGGATGATTTACAAGCAGTCGAAGCAGTTCACCGGCGGTATAACCTGCGCCTCCTATGATTCCGGCCTTTATCATACTTCACGAGTTTTATTGTTACGCTCCTGAATCGAGTAATATATCTTCATCTGGTTGCCGAGGATGCGGGTAAAACCCTTTACATCGTCGGCTGTCCAGCCCTTGCTTATTTCGCCGTATTCGCCAAATGAGGTCTTCATCAGGTCGAAGTCGCTCTCAACTCCCACAAGGATAAAGCGATAGGGCTTCAAGTCGATGATGACGCGTCCGGTAACATTGCGCTGCGATGACTCAAGGAACTTCTCGATGTCACGCATCACGGGTTCAAGATACTGAGCCTCATGCAGGAACATGCCGTACCATGTGCCGAGCTGATCTTTCCAGTACTGCTGCCACTTGGTGAGAGTGTGCTTTTCAAGCATCTTGTG
Source organism: Muribaculum sp. NM65_B17 (assembly GCF_004793735.1). NCBI lineage: Bacteria > Pseudomonadati > Bacteroidota > Bacteroidia > Bacteroidales > Muribaculaceae > Muribaculum > Muribaculum sp. NM65_B17. Next base: position 70,438 of record NZ_SRYY01000003.1, on the reverse strand, counting down.
AGCGCCAAGGATGACCATAGGAGCACCGGCCTCAAATCCAACGCGGCCCTTTATGCCGATGATAGTATCGCCGATGTGCATGTCACGGCCGAGAGCATAAGGTGCGACAATCTCCTCGATGTGCTGAATTGCCTTTACCTTATCGGCAAACGGCACTCCGTTCACGGCAGCGATTTCGCCTTTGTCGAAGTCGATAGTGAGTCGGCTGTCGGCGGTTGCAGTCATCTGCGTGGGATAGGCCTCCTCGGGAAGTGTTTCATTGCTGTGGAGGGTTTCCTTTCCACCTACCGATGTTCCCCACAGTCCCTTGTTGATGGAGTATTCAAGCTTCTTGAAGTCGGCTACATAGCCATGCTTCTTAAGATACTCTATCTCATACTCGCGGGTGAGGTTCATGTCACGCGTGGGAGTGATGATTTCGATTTCAGGAGCGAGAATCTGGAAGGTAAGGTCAAAGCGCACCTGATCGTTACCTGCGCTTGTGCTTCCGTGGGCCACATAGTGAGCGCCTATCTTCTTTGCATACTCGATGATGGCGATAGCCTGGAATATACGTTCCGAGCTAACCGATATGGGATAGGTACCGTTACGAAGAACGTTACCGAATATCATGTACTTTATGCTCTTTTCGTAGTACTCCTGAGTGATGTCAAGTGTGGCATGGGCCTTGGCTCCGAGAGCAAGCGCACGCTCCTCTATCGACTTGAGCTCCTCGGGCGAGAAGCCGCCGGTGTTGGCAATGGCGGTGTACACCTCGTATCCGCAATCCTCGCTAAGATACTTAACCGCAAATGATGTGTCAAGGCCGCCGCTGAAGGCGAGTACTACTTTCTTATTATTTTCCATAATTGTAAATTTCAGATGTTTAATTAATAACTATTTAAAACTGTGATTACGGGTCACTCGCCCTCGACATTGTCGTTACGATGATACTGTGTTTCCTTTGGGTCATACAACAGTCCGGTACACAAACACTTGTGTCCTCCGTTACGCTGCAATATGTCGAAATTGACGCAACTTTCACATCCGCGCCAGAAAGCCGGATCGGTGGTGAGCTGGTCAAATGTAACAGGTCGATAGCCCAATTCAAAATTCATTTTCATAACTGCGGCTCCCGTAGTGAGAGAAAATATCTTGGCATCGGGGAACATCTCTCGCGAAAGCCTGAAGATTCGTCGCTTGATGCGTGTAGCTAAACCTATTCCGCGGTATTTATCGGCAACAATCAATCCGGAATTAGCAACAAACTCCTTGTTGCTCCAGCACTCAATGTAGCTGAATCCCGCAAACTCGCCTTCGCACAAAGCAACCACAGCCTTGCGTTCAAGCATCTTTTGCTTCACGTATTCGGGAGAGCGTTTCGCGATACCGGTGCCGCGCACCTTGGCAGCGCGATTGATAGTGTCAAGAATCTCGTCGACATACTTGATGTGCTCCTCCGAAGCAACGACTACTTCAATCTTAGATGGGTCTACCATTTCTTGCTTTAAGTATTGCTATATTTATTAATTAATAATTAGGATAATCATAAAAACTGATCGCGTGCCGCATCAATCACATCATCGGGAAGGAATCCTCGGAAATATTCAAAAATTTCACCCCTGTCAGTGCCCTCGACAACTATCGCTATGACGGTGTCGGCCGCACCCGGTATCGTACCGAGTATAAACGGCGCGGCAAGTTGGTCGATGTCATAAGCGAGGCCGCTGGCATAGCCTGTGCGTGTCTTCAGCACCACAATATTGCCGGAAATCGCCATGGACATTACTGCCTGATGCGTTCCCGACTGGACCGTAGATGGAATGTTTTCGGTAATATCGTCTACATTGGCATGTCCCGATGCCGACGGAACCACATAACGATAACCGCCAAGATCGGTTGCAACCTTTATTGTGCGCAATGACTTCAAATCGCGTGACAACGTGGCCTGCGTGACCATGAATCCGCGAAGAGCCAGCATCTGCAGCAATTCATCCTGACTGCCTATGCTGTTACTTGAAAGCAACTCAAGTATAGCCTGTAAACGATTTTTCCTCTTATTCATCATCCACTACAGTAAAATGATTTATACCAAGTGTGCAAATTTACCAACAAAAATACATATAATCGCTATATTTTGCAGCTAAACTGCAATTAAATGCCAACATTTTATGACAAAAGACCTCGAAAAGCCTTTTTGAAGCTTTTCGAGGCAAAAATCGACAATATTTAATTAACAAAAGTTAGAGTCCGAAGGTGAGTGTGGTGAAGTATCGCAGATCCCCTCCCAATGAATATTGGGAGCGATAGTCGATAGTCACATAACCTCGGTTGGGAGCAAACCAAGTGGCCGACAATACGCCTCCTGTCCTAACAATGTTGATAGGCGGGCCGTAGGTGCGGTTAAACCTTGTGTACAATGAATTGTAACGCATGGGGTCAGGGTAGCTTGTCGAATAGAGGAACTCCGAGCGGGCAAGCCCTCCTGCTCCGTAATAGAGTGTGGCATCGGGCCAATAATATGACATTTCGTTGACATCGCGAAGATATACGGCATCGTTACCATAACCGTCGATTGTATAACCGCGATTGATCAGATAGTCGAGCGACATATTGATTGCCGTTCCAAAAGTAATGCCGAGGATTGAGGCGATTACGGGAGCAGCGGGACGAGGACGCCATGACGGAGGCGGAACGGGACGCGACCACGGACGCATAGGCGGGCGATGGGGACGATGAGGCGGTACAATCACAGTAGGACGGTGAGGACGATTGGGGCGATAATCGCCACCGGGACGATGGGGACGACCGGGATTATATCCTCCATGACCGGGACGGCCGGGATTGTGACCGTTATTGCCGGGACGGTGGCCGTTATTGTTGTTGCCGGGACGACCGGGGTTATTGTTACCCGGGCGATGACCGTTGCTGCCGCCGTTATTGCCGGGGCGATGGCCGTTGTTGCCGGGGCGATGGCCGTTATTGTTATTACCGGGACGGCCGGAACTGTTACTCGGGCGGCCGGAATTATTCGGTCGCGAGTTCTGTGTGCTGTGTGATCTTTCGTTACGATTGCCTGTTGTCCTCGATTGAGCTTCAATCGGGGGCACCATCATAGCTATACTAACCAAGGCAATGACAAAAATGCGAATTAATCTTTTCATGACTTATAATCTTTTACTGGATTAGATACAAATATGCCATAAACGTTTAAATCGAGCGAGAAAATATGGTTATTTTTATTCAAAAGAAGAACTTTTGACCAAATTAATCACCAATTAAAGCGAATTATAAGACATACTGAACGTATCGCCTTGACGAAGGTCGCCTGTAGTCAATCCGCGTTTCAGCCATCGCATGCGTTGATCGGAACGGCCGTGATTGAAGGCATCGGGCACTACATAGCCCTGCGCCTGTTTCTGAAGATAATCGTCACCGATCTTAGAGGCGGCGTTTATAGCCTCCTCAAGGTCACCCTCTTCAAGCGACTGGAAAAGGCGATTGTCATGATAGCCCCACACTCCGGCAAGGAAATCGGCCTGCAGCTCAATGCGCACGCTCACCTTGTTGGCGTCGGACTGGCTCATCTGCGACATCTGGGAGTGAGCATCGTCGAGCACTCCGAGCAGGTGCTGCACATGGTGTCCCACTTCGTGGGCAATCACATAGGCATAGGCAAAGTCGCCTCCCGCACCCATTGACTGTCGCATCTGCTCAAAGAATGAAAGGTCGATGTAAAGTTTCTCGTCGGCCGAGCAATAGAACGGGCCCGTAGATGCCGATGCATTACCGCATCCGCTCTGCACGGATCCCGTGAAGAGAACAAGAGTAGGCGGACGATAGGTCTTTCCCATCTTGCGGAACTCCTCGGTCCACACATCCTCGGTAGCGGCAAGAATCTGCCGCGAGAATGTAGCCATCTCCTCCTCTTGGGCCGAAGGCGTGTAGGATGCAGTAGCCTCCTGGCCGCCCATCATGCCGGAACTTCCGGTGAGCACTTCGAGCGGATTACCGCCCATGATCCATGTAAGGATTCCTACTATCACAATGGCTCCGATGCTCATGCCACCGGCTTTCATCGGAATACCTCCGATCCTGCGTTGTCCGCGCCTGTCGTCAACGTTGTTGCTTTCGCGTCGTCCGTTAAGTCGCATATTGCAATTGTTTTTCTGAATATAACAAACAAAGTGGGCACAGATGTTTTTACAAATCGTCTGTACCCACTTATTTTTGAGACCTTTTAATTATAGCGATAATTATTTGTCATGGTCGTTGCCTATCTTCTCAAGTACGGCGGCATCAAGTACGGCCACAGTAGCGAGGTTGACAATGTCACGCACCGGCGAATCGACATTGATGAAGTGGATAGGCTTGTTAAGACCCATCTGGATGGGACCGATGGCTTCGGCAAGACCCATCTCAAGCATCATCTTATAGGCAGTGTTGGCTGCGCTGAGATTGGGGAATATGAGAGTGTTGACATCCTTTCCGTTCAAGCGGCTGAACGGGAAATTGGAGTCACGCACTTTCTTGTTGATGGCGTAGTGCACCTGCATTTCTCCGTCGATAGGCAACTCGGGATAGAGTTTGTGCATCTTTTCGACAACGTTATGCACAAGTCGCGGCTCGACCTCCTTGTTGGAACCGAAATTGGAATATGACACCATGGCCATTACCGGCTCATGAGCGAAATACTCAACAGAATTACGTGCAAGACGGGTGATGTCGAGCAACGTTTCTTCGTCCATTTCGTGATTTATCATCGTGTCGGCAAGGAAGAACACACCACGCTTGGTGTTGAGGATGTGCATTGTAGCAAAATGGTTGTAAGTGGGGCGTATGCCTACAACCTCACGCGCTATTTCGGCGGGAGTGTGACTTCCCGAATAGGTTCCGGCGATAAATGCATCGGCTTCGCCTGTTTCAACCATCATCATACCGAAGTAGTTGCGGTCAAACATCATCTCAAGGGCTTCGGGATAGGTCATTCCGTCACGCTGACGCTTTTCGGCGAGATTCATAGCGTAACGGGCACGGCGGTCGGCCTCACGGTCGTGACGCAGATTCACGATCTCGAGTCCGGTGATGTCGACACCGAGTCGGGCGGCACGCTTTTGAATCATCTCCTCGTTACCAAGCAGGATAGGTATGCAGATACCGTCCTGGTAAGCGTTTACGGCAGCGCGAAGCATGTTGTCGGTATTGGCCTCGGCAAATACGACACGCTTGGGATTGCGCTGAGCCTCCTCGGTGAAGCGACGCATGAGCTTGTTGTCGTAGCCCATGAGCTGACGGAGCTTGTCGTTATAGGCATCCCAGTCGGTGATGGGACGACGAGCCACGCCCGACTCCATGGCACCGCGTGCAACAGCGGGAGCCACAGTTGTGATGAGTCGCGGATCAAGGGGTTTGGGAAGTATATATTCGCGTCCGAAACGCAGATTTGACATCTCGTATGCGGCATTTACCACCGAAGGTACGGGCTCTTTGGCAAGGGCGGCGATGGCCTTTACGGCAGCGAGCTTCATCGTTTCGTTGATTACGGTAGCGCCCGAGTCGAGAGCGCCGCGGAATATGTAGGGGAATCCGAGCACATTGTTTATCTGGTTAGGATAGTCGGAACGGCCTGTAGCGAATATCAGGTCGGGACGCGACTCCATTGCCACATCATAGGCAATCTCGGGATCGGGATTGGCAAGGGCAAACACAATGGGCCTGTCGTTCATCGACTTGAGCATCTCGGGTGTCACCACATCCTTTACCGAAAGGCCGAGGAACACATCGGCGCCCTTCATTGCATCCTCAAGAGTGTCGATGTCACGGTCGGTGGCAAATTCGAGCTTCTGAGCGTTCAATCCGGTGCGCTTGCGGTTGATTACTCCCTTGGAGTCGCACATCACGACATTTTCGGGACGCACGCCGAGCGCGATATAGAGGCGCGTACAGCTCACTGCGGCGGCACCGGCTCCGTTTACGACAAGCTTGATGTCGCTTATGTTCTTTTGCTGTATCTCAAGGGCGTTGATCAATCCGGCCGCCGAGATGATCGCCGTGCCGTGCTGGTCGTCGTGCATCACGGGGATGTCACACTCCTCACGGAGGCGACGCTCTATCTCAAAACATTCGGGAGCCTTTATATCCTCAAGGTTGATGCCGCCGAATGTGGGCGACAGAGCCTTGACAATCTGTATGAATTTTTCGGGGTCCTTCTCATTTACCTCAATGTCAAAACAGTCAAGTCCGGCAAAAATCTTAAACAGCAACGCCTTACCTTCCATTACGGGTTTTCCGGCAAGAGCGCCTATGTCGCCAAGCCCGAGTACGGCTGTTCCATTGGAAATCACCGCCACAAGATTGCCCTTGCTCGTGTACTCATAGGCATCCTGGGGATTTTGTTCAATTTCAAGGCAGGGATAAGCTACGCCCGGCGAATAAGCCAATGCGAGATCCTGCTGTGATGAATAAGGCACCGTGGGCACTACTTCGATTTTGCCCGGCTTGCCCTCGCGGTGATACTCGAGGGCCATTTCTTTGGTTACTTTTGACATATTATTTTATTCTTGACAACAAATAAACGTTATATACCTTACATATTGTTTAACCTTTGCTGCTAATTCAGCAAATTATTTTGCAAAAGTACTAAATAAAATTATTTATCTTAACAAAATGCCCGATAAAATATGCCTATTGTTAACAAAAGACACGAGAGCCGCAACGATTTCCAATATTCGCTGCGGCTCTCGCCTGCTATTTATTATATGAACACCCGACATTCCGGGCACATCACATTATTTCTTCTTAAGAGCTTCGGGCATCCCCCAACGTGATGTCACGGCATCAAACTCGGCCTTGGTGATGGGAATTACCGTACCGTGACGCGGGTGGAAGTCCATAGTCACGGGGCAATCAACCTTCTTGAAGTTGGTAAGGTCGGTTGTTTCGGTAAAGTCATAACGGCCGTTGGTGTAGACATCATACATTAATATATATTTGTCCTCCCCTATAAGCTTGAATGTTCCGGCACCCTCAACGGCATCGGTTGTCTGCTGCTTATAGTCGGGCTGCTCGGTCCACTTTCCCGAAGTAAGATTGTCGGTTGTGGCAACCTTGATGCCGTTGCCGTGACCTTCGGTCTTGTAGAAAAGGTGGTACACACCGTCCTTGTAAACAATGTCGCCGTCGATACACGACTTCTTGTCGGCGGGCAGGAAGAAAGGCTTCGGCTCGCCCTCGAAGTCGGTGAAATCATCGTTGGCATAGGCGTAGTATATAACATCGGGACCGTCGCCGTATTTCATCGACCAGTAAACGAGATACTTTCCGGCCTTGTCGTCATAGATTGTTTGAGGCGCCCACACTCGCTTAAGCTTTTCCTGGTTGTCATAACGCTTCTGCATATTCACTACCGAGCTCTTCCAATTTATAAGGTCGTCACTCTTCAACAGCACCATGGCGCGGTTGGAGTCCCAGCCGTTGCCCGAAACCATGTCGGTAAGAACCATGTAGAATGTTTTTCCGTCGGCACCGCGCAGAATGTGGGGATCGCGCACGCCGCCTGTAGAGCTGATGACCTTTGAGTCGAGCACAGGCTTATTGTCGTTAAGGGCATAGTAGTTATAGCCGTCGAGGCTTATGCCGTAGCACACGGCCTCCTGCTTTATGTGATTGCCCGTAAAGTAGGTGAACAGATAGGCCACATAGTCCTTTTCATCGGGAGCTGCCGATGATGCGGTGGCGTTGAAAGCAAGCCCGGAGGCCAAAATTGCAGTGATGAGAGATTTACGAATGATGTTCATGGAAGCAAGAATCGGATATTCGGTTAATACATGTTTGATATTGTAGCCCGGAGCGGAATCGAACCGCTATCTAAGGTTTAGGAAACCTCTATTCTATCCGTTGAACTACCAGGCCATCGGTTGAATCACGACAAAGTTAAGCATTTCCACATTAATATGCAAGTGCGACCCTCAATAGCCAAGGCTAATCAAACAGCCTGCGCATAACATCGAGCGAATTAAGCCCCGACAACGCCGCATAGTGTAAAGTGTAGTATTCCAGGATAGCCGTAAGAGTCGAGTTACGCTGGTTGCGACTGAAGCGGAACGCAGCCAAGTTGTCCCATGTCATGCGCGACAACAAGGCCACCGTGGCAGCATCCTCGGGAGGAAGGAAGCGACGATGAAGCGGCGGTGAAGAGCGGAATGTACCGTCAACCATGTCAAACACACGCCCGGGAGCGTAGGTCGACACATCGGGCTCAATGCCTATGTAACGACCAAGACGATACAGAAACGCAAGATGGAAATTAGCCACCCCGCGTGACATAGAGTCAAATCGCTCTATCGAATCGACCAGGAAGGCATAGAGTGCCGCATCCTCCTGGCTCTCGGTAAGCACCGTTCCGAGCAGCTCGGCCATGAACATGGCCACAGCGCCCTTTACAGGATTGGAGTGCAACCCATGTAGTGGCAACAAGGCCCGTGGTTCGCGTACATTGTATATGTCACGCCCCGGTCTTACATCGGCGATGCATTCAAAGGGAGTCAAAGGCATCGTGACAGCCCTGCGTCGAACAGCCTCGCGACTGCCTCCGGCCGACATCAACAACGCGACGCGCCCCATTTCCCGCGAATAGGCAGTGAGTATATTATTGCGGTCACTGTACTTCACAGTGCGCAAAGCGATGCAATTCAGATGGGTCAACATAGTGGATTTACAGTCATAAAACGACCCTAAAGTTACTAAAAACATAGTCATTGCCATGAAAAATTTCATTAAATGAGCTATTTATCGCGATTTATTTGCGAGAATAAAAAAAAGTATCTATATTTGCACTCGCTTTTGCGCACAGCGCATGTCGGCCCATTCGTCTATCGGTTAGGACGCAAGATTTTCATTCTTGAAAGAGGAGTTCGATTCTCCTATGGGCTACCAAATTAAATTAAACACAAAGTATAAAAGAGTTTTTTTATAATGGCAAATCATAAGTCATCTATTAAGAGAATCCGTCAGACTGAGTCACGCCGACTCCGCAATCGTTATTATGCCAAGACCGCACGTAACGCCGTGCGCCGTCTTCGTGCAATGACCGACAAAGCAGAAGCTGCAGCAGCCTATATCAAGGTAAGCTCACTTCTCGACCGCCTCGCTGCAAAGGGAACAATCTCAAAGAACAAGGCAGGTAACCTTAAGAGCAAGCTTGCACTTCACGTAAACAAGCTCGCCAACGCTTAATAGAGGATTGCGCCATTAGAAGGCACAAAACTCTCATGGCCCATTCGTCTATCGGTTAGGACGCAAGATTTTCATTCTTGAAAGAGGAGTTCGATTCTCCTATGGGCTACCAAATCTCTACTTTGCTACTTAAGCCACGAGTTTTGATGACCCGTGGCTTTTCTATTAAACCAATGAACCGTTTACGGCACACAATTGTTAAACCTATATAACTCTATTACTAATCTAAATCATCAACACCATGCCTTTTGACAATCAACCTATCAACGCTAAAAAGTTGACCCACCCCATTGACGAACTTCCGGGAATCGAAGATTCATACTACAGCGACGCAACACCTGAAGATGTAAAGCAGGATGTCAAGTCACTGAACAACATCGGCGCTCCAAATTCAATAACGCCGAAGCCGGGGAAATAAGAAACTCAAAACTATTAAAATCATAAAGAACTCGCCGACATTGCCGACGAGTCCTTTTATATTTATGTATCATCAAAAGAAAGTCCCTGCTGAAACCCGCAAAACAGCACGCCTCACCATGCTCGATGCGGCGCACTGTATTGACTACAGAGTAGCGACGAGATGCTTATTCAAATCTTACGGCCACCGTTCCGGGAACTGCGCCGTCCTCCTTCTCCTCTTTTTCAGCAGGCTCACTTACGCTAAGTTTATATGTGACCGGCACATTCACACACACCGATTTGGACTTTTTAAGCGGCTCCCATCGAGGACACTTGGAAATCAATTCCAACGCAGCGGCATCCAACGACGGCGAAACGCTTTTAACCACCTTGGCATCAGACACCGAACCGTCGGCATTTATGCACATCTGCACAACTACCGTGCCCTGCTCATTAGCCTCAAAGGCTTCAGCAGGATAGTGCAGATTCATCATCATAAACTTCTGAAATTCCACCATTCCACCGGGAAACTGGGGCACTTCCTCCTCAGTGGCCGATGCTTCGGTAGTGTCAGGAGCGGAAACAGGAGCGGCATCAGCCCAGTTGGAGCATATAAACGCCAATGCCAACACAGCAGGAATTGCAATCATGTAGCGCACAAGCGCCACTGATGATTTTTTCTTTTGATTCATCATTTTGATTCGTTTTTTAAGGGATGATACATTAAAGTTATTATAGAATTTTGCTATAGCCTGATTATCGGTCATCGCAAGAAGACTCATCTGATATTGCCGACGGTTGTCACGCGTCATCACACGCGAATCGGCAATATATTCAAGATTGTCACGCATTTCGCCTCTCAACAACCATGCGACAGGATTGAACCAGCACAATATCGACAGAAATTCCGACATCAGCACATCCACCGAATGCAGCTGATCGACATGCACCGCTTCATGCGATATCACATTGTCATCGTCAATAAAGCCTTCGCTCACAAAAATGAATCCGAAGAAGGAGAATGCGCCTGAATTGCCGGGCATCACGAAGAGCTTTCGGTCGGCAACCGTCATGTCATCGTAACGGCTAACAAGCGCAAACACACTCCCCACCCTCACGACAAGATAGAGCAACAGAACAGCAGCGACCGACACATATAGCGCAACGAGCAGCGACTGCACATCAATTGCGACATTGTCAACGACATTGCTGACCGCGCCGTGAACAACCTGCAATGCAGGGCCGACATAAGCGACACGACCACCCAACTTTTCGGCTGTCACGCCGAAATCAACAAGCGGGAACACAACAGCCACCGTAACGCCTGCCAGCATAAAAGCACGCCTCCACTGGAAATGTGTGTCACGACTCAGCAACAAACGATAGGCCAGATAGACGACCGTGACGATGATGTTGACCTCAAGCAGATATAAAAGGATTGCATTCATCACTTATCCTCCTCGCCTTTGTTTATCAAATCTATTATTTCACGAAGTTCGTCACTTGATATCTTATTGTCACGCGCAAAGAAGGTGACAAGCTCCTTGTAGGAGTTCTTGAAGTAAGAGCCGACGACATTACCGAGAAACGTGCGCTTGTAATCCTGCTCGTCAATGGCCGGGCGATATATGTAGGTGTTCCCTTCAAGACGGGAGGCTACATACCCTTTACGCTCCAGATTCTTAAATACTGAAGCCACTGTAGTGTAAGGAGGCCGCGGAACCGACAGCAATTCGATGGCCTGCTTTACATTGCATAAGCCGAGTTGCCACACGCAACGCATGATTTCTTCTTCCTGATGAGTGAGTGGAGTCATAAATATGATTCAATATTAAATTTACACAACGCAAATCTACGAAAAATTCGTAGACCGCCAAAATATTTCTACGAAATTTTCGTAGTTATTTTTCATTACATCGATTTTATTGTCACATCCCGCTCGTATCATCATAATTAACAGCCTGTTATATACACAAAAGAGGCCGTGCCAAAATTGACACGGCCTCTCGATATTTATATCAATGTTGAATTATGCGGCTTTCTTGCCTGAATTGCGACGACGGTCGGTGAGATAAGCTACCGGAGCTGCCACGTAGATAGTGGCAAGTGTACCGGTGATTACACCGAACAACATTGCAAACGTAAAGCTGCGGATAGATTCACCACCAAGGATGAAGATACACAGAAGCACAAGAAGCGTAGAGCATGATGTCATGATTGTACGACTCAATGTCGAGTTAATTGACATGTTGATCATGCTGAAGAAATCCTGCTTGGGATAGAGCTGAGTATTTTCACGCACACGGTCAAACACAACCACCGTATCGTTGATCTGGTAACCGATAACGGTAAGGATTGCCGCAATGAATGTCTGGTCAATCTCCATTGAGAACGGAAGTATGCCCCAGAAGAGCGAGTAGAATCCGATGATAGTGAATGCGGTGAATGCAACTGCGGCGAGAGCACCTACCGAGAATGCTACATTGTGGAATCGGAGCAAGATGTAGAGGAACATCGCGATGAGCGACAGGACAACGGCGATGTAAGCATCGTTCTTCATGTCGGCTGCGATTGTAGGACCTACCTTCTGTGAGCTCTGGATACCAACATTCTCATTGGTTGTCGAGAAGTCCTCAAGGCTCATGTTGCCTATCTCATCCTTAAGACCACTGTAGAGGATTTCGGTGATTTCACGGTCAACGCCATCGGTTTCCTCATTGATCTTATAGTTGGTCGAGATACGCACCTTGGTGTCATTGTCGATGGTGATTACCGAAAGTGATGCATTGGGGAACGAGGGAGCAAGCTTGCTCTGAATCTCATGAGTCTTTACGGGATGATCAAATTGAACTACATAGTTGCGACCACCCGAGAAGTCGATACCCTGATTCATTCCACGAAGGAAGAGCGACGCAACAACAACCAGTGCCAATATACCGCAAACGGTAAATGAAACCTTACGCTGACCAAGGAAGTTGATCTTGGTGTCGGTAAGCATATTGCGAGAGAGCTTGGTGGTGAATGTCAAGCGCTGGAAGGGAGCGGTCTTTCCAAATCCGATGAATACAAGACGGGTAAGGAACACTGCAGTGAAGAATGAGCATACGATACCGATGATAAGGGTAGTAGCAAAACCCTTGATGGGGCCTGTTCCGTAAAGAAGCAGAATCACTGCGGTGATTACCGAAGTCAAGTTAGAGTCGAAGATTGCCGAGAAAGCGTTGCTGTAACCGTCGGCGATTGCCTGACGAATGTTCTTGCCGGCGCGAAGTTCCTCCTTGGCGCGCTCGAAGATAAGCACGTTGGCGTCAACGGCCATACCGAGAGCAAGCACGATACCGGCGATACCGGGGAGCGTAAGCACTGCCTGGAATGAAGCAAGTATACCGAATGTAAAGAAGAGGTTGCACACAAGTCCCATGTTGGCAACGAGTCCGGGAATGAATCCGTAGAAGAACATCATGAACGCCATCAAGAGCACGAGTGCGATGACAAACGAAAGGAATCCGTCATGAATTGCCTGCTTACCGAGCGAAGGACCGATTACGGTATCGCTGATGATGTCTACCTTGGCAGCCATCTTACCTGACTTGAGCACGTTGGCCAAGTCCTTTGCATCCTCGACAGTGAACTGGCCGGTTATCTGTGAGCGACCGCCCTCGATTACCGAGTTGATGCGGGGATAAGAGTATACATGATCGTCAAGCACGATTGCCACGGGCTTGCCGAGGTTGTTCTGAGTAACGCGGGCCCAAGCCTTTGCGCCTTCGCTGTTCATGTTCATCGAAACGTAGTTACCCGACATGTTGTCGAAGTCGCTTGTTGCCGATACTACGACATCACCTGCAAGGGCGGGCTTGCCGTTGTTTGACTTAAGAGCGATGAGCTGATAGATTTCAGCCTTGCGGGTAGTGTTGGTGGCTGTGTCGGTGTACTGAACTTCCTGAGGTTTAACCTCCCAGCGGAGCTTAAGGTTGGAAGGAAGGATGCGAGCTGCAACAGGGCTCTCGAGGATTGAATCGATTACCTCGCGATGAGCCTGAGTTGCCATACCTACGATGGGAGTGCCGGGATAGCCCTGACCGTCAAAGTAAGCGAAGATACTGTTTACATTGGCGGTGCTGTCGCTGCGGAGTGCATTCTCAAGAGCCATGAGCTGCGACTGAATCTCGTCGATGGTGTAAACTTCGTAGAATTCGAGGTTGGCCGATGCCTTAAGAAGCTCACGCACACGGTCGTGCTCTTTAACGCCGGGAAGTTCAAGAAGAATCTGACCGTCCTTCTCAAGTTCCTGAATGTTGGGCGATACAACGCCAAACTGGTCGATACGGTTGCGGAGCACGTTGGTCGAACTTGCCACACGGTCCTTAACCTCCTGCTTTACTGTTGCCTCAACCTGCGCAGCGTTTTCGCCACGCTTAGCCACGTTCTTGAACACGACAGCCATGTCGGCCGAGGGGTCGATGCGCTGATATTCCTTGAAGAAGGCGGCAACATAGTCGCTCGTCTTAGTCTTCTTGACTACTGAATCGGTAGCTGAAATTACGGCATTGAAAGTCTTGTTGCCTTCGGCGTTAGCCATAGAGCGGAGAATGTCGGGAACCGAAACCTGAAGGATAACGTTCATACCTCCTTTCAGGTCGAGGCCGAGGCCTACGCCCATCTTCTGAACTTGATTGAACGTATAACCGAGAACGGGATAAACCTTCTCCTTACCGATAGAGTCGATGTAGTTTTTGTAAGCCTTCTTGTAAGAGTCGGAAGCAGCGTCACCGCCCGACATCACCATAGCATACTCGGTAGCCTTATCCTCGTAACGCTTGGTCACCCAAGAGAATGAGAGATAAAACAGACACACGAGTACCAAGAAGATCGCTATCACACCGGATATAGCACTTCCGGTCGTACCTTTGCTTTGCATGTGTAAGTTAAGTGATATTTAAAGTTATTAATAAAAATTTTTCGCAATTTTTTCAGCGTGCAAATATAACGTTTTTTTCTGTGACTTCCATAAACTGAGGCCAATAAAATGGCCATATTCCATGATTTAAGGTGTATTAGACCCCGTTTCCTAATATTTGTTAACGCCGGGGCCGCAGTTCTTCAATAGACGAGCCGCAAATTGTCGACCCACAATGTCATGCCGGGGGTACCCTCAAAAGCCACACCGCAACCCGACGAAGCCATAACGAGCATGTGGGTCGGCACTGCATCGGGAGCGTCCCACTTCACCTCTTTCACAGGCACCATCTTGCCCTTGGAGTTGCGTGCGTAATAGGAGCGTTCCTCGGGAATAAGCCCCATGTAATCCTTATAGTCGGGATGTGAAGATATGTCGCCGTAAAGCACCTTTATGTCGTGATTGCGAATCCAATCGGTTGATGTAGCGTAACGCTCGCGGCCGGTTCCCACCCTCGCGGCATATATGTTGCCGTCGGCATCCTCCCAGCGTCGCTGAAGCAGGATGTAGACCTCGGCATTGTCCTTCCCGGGAATATCCTTTCGCGACGAACCGGTGGCGCGTACACGGCTTACCCCTTCAGGGATATGCACCTTATAGTCAATGCGCAAAGCCGAGGGACGGCGGGTAAAAGGAATGCCCATCTCCATTTTGGAATAGGGATTTGACGCATTTTTTATAGGCTCTATATTGTAGCCGAGATATATCGACCCCGACACAAGGACTTGAAGGTTTACAATGCCGAGCACCTTGACTTTCTCTATTACAGTAGTTAGCTTGCAGCAACGGCCTCCGGCGGGATTGGCATCGGGAAACACGGCATTGCTCGCCTTGACGATGCCCATCACGTTGGCCATCACATTGGATGTGGCCCATGGCGAACCGCCCATATTGGAATAGACCTTGTTGCCGTCAATCACCATTTCGGGAGCTATCTTGTAGACTTTCTTTGTGTTTCCGCCAAGCAGCTTCGACTCGGTGATATTGCGAGTAACCCAGTTTTCAAAGTCGGCATATTTAATCAAGTCAATCTCTTGACCTGCAACGGAAAAGATGCCAACCAGCAAAGACAAAACAGTCGACAATATTCGCATATCCTAATCCCGTTAAATTTTATTGCACAAAGATAACAATTATACTGCCATAACGGATTATGCCCGCGACAAAACGACTGCCGTTTACCGGCAGAAACGCCTTATGCGCCAACAATAGGGCAAAACGGGACAAATGCCACACCCTATATGCGACAGATGAGAGCTACTGCCTGTGCGGCTATACCCTCCTCCCGACCGGTGAATCCAAGTCGCTCGGTGGTTGTAGCCTTAACCGAAACGCAATCAATCTCAAGTCCAAGGTCGGAGGCTACACACTCGATCATCGCCGGAATATGAGGCAGCAACTTAGGAGCCTGTGCCATTATGGTTATGTCGACATTGCCTATTACATAACCTCTTGCCGCCAATAATTCACGCACACGACGCAGCAATACCCTTGAATCGGCGCCTTTATAAGCAGGATCGGTATCGGGGAAATGATAGCCTATGTCACGCAGCGCGGCAGCACCGAGCAGTGCGTCACACAAAGCATGAAGAGCGACATCGGCATCGCTGTGTCCGAGCAATCCGAGAGTGTGTGGTATCTTTACGCCGCAGAGCCACAAGTCACGACCCTCGACGAGGCGGTGGACATCAAATCCGTTGCCTATGCGAAAATTAGGTATATTCATGATTATAAAATTTTATTTACTTGCGTCCGAACATCTCCTTGAGTCCGTCCATGTCAAATGTAAGCGTGAAACGAAGTGTCTGGTCAAGCGGCGAT
Organism: Muribaculum sp. NM65_B17; assembly: GCF_004793735.1. NCBI lineage: Bacteria > Pseudomonadati > Bacteroidota > Bacteroidia > Bacteroidales > Muribaculaceae > Muribaculum > Muribaculum sp. NM65_B17. The sequence goes on along the minus strand of NZ_SRYY01000003.1, from coordinate 54,045 downwards.
GTCTGCGCGGTAGCTATCATATAGGAAGCGTCGAGCCGAAGCACATTGAGGGCGAATCCAGCACCCATACCGAAATATTTGCGACCTCCCTTGAACTCATTTTCATAGTAGTATCCGGCCCTGAGGAAAAACTGCTGATTATAGCTGTATTCAGCACCTATCGACCATGTAATCTCGCGCAACTCCTCTTTAAATCCCCCCGGAGCATCGCCAAACGACTTGAATATTCCGGTTATAGGCGACATATCCTCCCACTCCACAAGGGCATCAAGATAACGCTGTTCGCCTTCAGGAGTGTCGTCATAGTCGCCTCGACGGGGCTTGGTGGGGACAAGCAGTTTGTTCATGTCGAGCGAAAGGGCAAGATTGTGGTAGTCGGCAAGAGGGAATGTGAATGTAGTTCCAAGTCGCAGGTTGGCGGGCAGGAATGCGGGACTCTCCCCGTTGTTATAGCTCACCTTGCTTCCCACATTGGACACGTTCCAGCCCCACGACCATTGACACTCATTGCGCCCTATCATGGGATAGTAGGTGAAGAAACCGGCTATATCGGCCGAAAATGCCGAAGCTCCGGTCGACTGGTCGCCCGAGTATGAGGTCGAAAAGCCAAGGTCGGAATAGATGTAACGCAACACGACTCCCATCGAATATTTGTCGGACAATTTACGTGAATAGCCCACATCGACCGACATCTCATAGGGATTAAGAGTCTGACCTGCCGAGATGTCGCTGCCCGTGGTTATCTCACCAAGCGAAAAGTAACGCAGCGAAGCGCTCACAGCCTGATTGTCGCCGTCACCTATCTTCCAGTATCCCGAAAGGTTGGCGAGAAATATGTCGTCGACAATCTTGCGCAGCCACGGAGTGTAGCTGAGCGACACCGCCCCACCGCTATAGGCAAATGCATACTTTGCCGGATTCCAGAACTGGGAATTGGCATCGGGATCGGTTGCCGCACCGATATCGCCCATCGATGCACCGCGTGCATCGGGAGCTATGTTAAGCGAAGTCACCCCCGTCTGCACAGGATTGAATTCGTCCTTCGGAGTTTCGGCGACGAGCGTCGAGTGAAGAAACAATATGGCGAGGGCGGTCAGCGTGTATCGTACCATGTAATGTGACATTGTACTATAATAACCACAAAACCGCCCTTTTATTGTATAAGCGCAAGCTAAAGAAGTTGATTACTTCTCCTCGCTCTTTATAAGCCTTACATGGTATATGCCTCCCGCACTATGTCCGGGATGGCTGCGGAATGTTACCGTCACGTGCGATTTGCCGGCGAGCAGATCGGCGGGAATAGGATACTCCACATTCACAAATTCGTCACGCTTCCACTTGCCCGACACATTTTCCGAAGCAAGCAGTGTGTCGTCAACGAGTATGTCAAATGTACGCTTTCCGTTCTCATTGCCCCAGTAGCGTACCATAAGGGCAAGCGAATCAAGATTGTCGGTGCTCAACATGTAGCTGAAGTAGCCTCCGTTGGAAGCGTCACGCCAAGGCTCGCCCTGAAAGTTGCCTTTATTGGAGCGGTCAAACTTCATGCCGTGATCCGCCTCAGGCTGCTGCTCCCCGGTGTTGACAGCATCGACAGTGCGGCGGTCAAGAGCGAGGCGCATCTCCTCCTTCAATTGCTCTTCGCGCAGATAGGAGCCATATTGCTCGGGGGTCATCGAAAGCCAGTACATCATGTAACGGCAATCGTGGATGCGGGCAAAGGGCTCAAGCTCAAGTGACGCATATTTGGCATCAAACAGTCCGGGGACGGTATATGTCATCGACTTGCCCTCGACAGGCTTCATGTTATTGAGCTTCTTAAGAATCTCGTCACGCGTTCCTATAAGTAACGGAGTATCAAACACCGAAACAAGCGGACCTGATGCGATGTGCGCCCAACGGCCGTCGTCACCTACAAGACCGTCGAGATTTTCGGTACTGTAACGCGCACCCATCACAATGGGACCGCGCACGATCGATATGTAATCGGGCACATTGGGTATCTCCTCAACCGTTACGGCCATGGGCAACGACAGCTCCACCACATCACCGTCACGCCATGTACGGTCGATCGTCACATAGGACTGCGCCGGAGAGGCTGCAATCTCCTTTCCATTGACTTTTACAGTCATGCCCTCGCACCATCCCGGGTGACGCAGCTGCAGCTTGAACTTCTTCTTGCCACGGGTATTCACGACGAGGCGCGATGACTCGGAGTCGGGAAACGATGTCGACTGGGTTAGTGTCACTCCCTTGTCACGCCAGTTAAGACGCGATGCGATGAAGAGGTTAACCTGAAGCGAATCGCCCGAATGAGTGTATATGAATTGTCCGTATTTTCCGTGATTCTCCATTCCGGTTCCAACGCAGCACCACATCGCGCTGTTGGGCTGGGAATAGACGCGGTAGTGACCCGGGCGAGCCGAGGTGAAGTAAACGTAACCTCCGTGTTCGGGGTGTTGGGTCGACAGGATATGATTGAACAGAGCGCGCTCGTAGAAATCGGCATACTCGGCGGTAGGCGACATTCGGAACAGACCCTCGGTCAGCTTCAGCATATTGTTGGTGTTACATGACTCGGGGCCTTCGCGGTCATCAGCGTAACTCTTGCAATCGGCAGCCGAAGCAAAGTGCTCGCGACGGCTGTTTCCGCCTATCGACAGTGAGCGGTCATGCACCACGGTGTTCCAGAAGAATCGGGCAGCCGAGTCAAATGTCTTGTCGCCGTCAAGCTCGGCTATTCGCTGATAGCCTACAACCTTAGGCACCTGAGTGTTGGCGTGCTTGTTATCAAGGTTGTCGACACCGGCCGCCATGCTGTCGAGCAGCCAATGGTGAGCGAAACGCTTGGCGGCATCAAGGTAACGCTTATCTCCGGTCATGGCATAAGCGTCGGCGTAAACTTCGTCCATGCCTCCAAACTCGTTGTCGAGCATAGCCTCCATCTGCTTGTCGTCAAGAGGTGCTATGACATCGATGCCCCAGTCACATAACTTCAGGAACATGTCACGCGCCTGCTTGTCACCCGTGTACACCCATGCGTCACGCAGTCCGGCATAGGTCTTGTGAACATTATACCAGGGCACCCAGTATTTCCACACAATGCCCACATTGCCGTCATGTATCTCCTTCCACAGCTTGGCACCGTTGGGCACGCCGCCTATATAGCCGTTACCGTTGGCGTCCTGGCATCTTTTCAGTTCCGATATCATGTAATCCATTCGCGATTTAAGCTTCTCATTGCCTGTTGCGGCATAGTGAATGGAGAGAGCCGAAAGATAGTGTCCGCCCACATGTCCGTCAAGCCCTTCCCAGTTTGGAAAAAGCTCGCCCTTGGGCTGCAGGCCGGCCTCTTTCAGGAAGGGTGCAAGCAATCGGTCGACATCGTATTGTAGCAGCACATCCACATTCAGGTCGCAGGCATGCTTGAAAGGGCCGTCGAGCAATTGCACATCGCTCAACGAAAACTCATTGGGATAAAGCCGCTGCTGTGCGCTCAATGGCGACATTGCTGCAAGCAACATGGCGCCGGCGGCCAGGAAGTGTCGGTAATTCATTGCAATAGAAATGTTGTTGGGTTAATGATTTCTTACAAAATTAATGAAAATCCGCGACATAACGCCCTACTTTACACAGCAACCGCCAACAATTAGCATTTATTGTCAAACCGGCTCTTAATAAATACAAATAGTGCCGCCCCATTTTCGGGGACGGCACCATCCGTTAAATTTCAAGTATTAAGTCACTCTTATTTTTCCGAGGCCTGATATTCGGCGCGTGCGATGTACTTGTCAATGTCAAGATTGTAAGCGCGTGAATATTCGGGATAATCAGCCTTGATGGCCTTGAGCACCTTGAGCTCGGCGGCATAATCCTTCTGCTCGCGAAGCACGGTGGCCTTCTTAAGCATGAAGAGCGGAGTGTAGAGAGCGTTGTTGTCGCTTATCTTAATGGCCTTGTCGTAGGAAGCAAGAGCATCGGAATACTTCTGGAGATTGACATAGCAGTCACCTTCGAGCGACATTGCAGCAGCACCCACAAGAGCTTCCTTGGGATCGAAGTTCTTCAGGTTGTTGATTGCCTCCTCATACTTTCCGTCACGGTAAAGCATTGTTGCGGCAACAAGAGCGGCACGGTTGCCGGCCTCATATCCATATTCGTTAGCAACCTGCTGATATTGTGCAAGCGCTACCGAGTCATTGCCCTGCGAGAGGGTGATGTCGGCCTGCGACACAGCCTCGTTGGCGGCCTTTATACCGGGGTTACGCACTGCAAAAATGTAGATGATAACGATGATGGCGATTACCGAAATGGCAATCATGCCCCACATTACATACTTCTGACCTTTGGTCACATTGTTCTTTAACTCTTCATTCTCCTTGTTGAGCACATCAAGCTCAATAGGTTCATTCTGTTTCGGGTCTTTATCAGCCATTGTGTATTAATATTTTTCAGTATATAACAAATGAGAGCCGAAAAAGTAGGCTCATTAATTGTGCAAAATTAACCTAAATTATTAATTTACCCAAATTTTACGGCAAAAAAGGCAATAATAACAAAAATGAGGTGTATCAAACGGCCGACAAGCCAAAAAAGGCGTTAGGAGTGAGGATTATTAGGCAATTATTATGTAATTTTGCATCAATTTGATAAATTGTATACAATTATGAATATACTTGAATTGAGCGAACAAGAGATAGTGCGCCGAGGAAGTCTTGACGAAATGCGTCGTATGGGCATAGACCCCTACCCCGCAGCCCTGTACCCCACCGACGCCTATACCACCGAGATTAAAGAGACATTCAGCGACGATGCGCCTCAACGCGAGGTGTGCATAGCCGGCCGCATAATGAGCCGCCGCATAATGGGCAAAGCCTCATTCATGGAACTTCAGGACTCGAAAGGCCGCATTCAAGTCTACATAAGCCGCGACGACCTCTGTCCCGGCGAAGACAAGGAGCTATACAATGTAGTGTTCAAAAAACTCCTCGACATAGGCGACTTCGTGGGAGTGAAAGGCTACGTGTTCCGCACTCAGACCGGCGAAATTTCGGTTCACGCCCGCGAGCTCACGGTGCTTAGCAAGTCACTGCGTCCGCTCCCCATCGTCAAGGTCAAGGACGGCGTTACCTACGATGCATTCGACGATCCCGAGCTGCGTTACCGCCGCCGCTATGTCGACCTCGTTGTCAACGATCAAGTAAAGGACATATTCATCAAGCGCACCAAAGTGTTCAACTCGATGCGCAACTACTTCAACGACCACGGTTACATGGAGGTGGAAACACCCATCCTGCAGTCGATACCCGGCGGTGCAGCCGCACGCCCCTTCATCACTCATCACAATGCGCTCGACATTCCCCTGTATCTGCGCATCGCCGACGAGCTTTACCTGAAGCGCCTCATCGTAGGTGGCTTTGAAGGTGTCTACGAGTTTTCAAAGAACTTCCGCAACGAAGGCATGGACCGTACCCACAACCCCGAGTTCACCTGTATGGAAATCTACGTTGCCTACAAGGACTACAACTGGATGATGGACTTCACCGAAAAGATGCTTGAAAAGATATGCCTCGATGTCAACGGCACGACCGAAGTCAAGGTAGGCGACAACACTATAAGCTTCAAGGCTCCCTTCAAGCGCATAACGATGATCGATGCAATAAAGGAGCACACCGGCATCGACATCGCCGGCATGGACGAAGAGCAATTGCGCGAAGTGTGCCGCAAGCTCGACATCGAAGCCGATGAAACCATGGGCAAAGGCAAGCTCATCGACGAGATATTCGGCGAGAAGTGCGAGGGCAACTACATCCAGCCCACTTTCATCATCGACTATCCCATCGAAATGTCGCCCCTCACCAAGCGTCACCGCAACAATCCCGAGCTAACCGAGCGCTTCGAGCTTATGGTCAACGGAAAGGAACTTGCCAACGCATATTCCGAGCTTAACGACCCCATCGACCAGTATGAACGCTTTGTAGAGCAGATGCGCCTTGCCGAAAAAGGCGACGACGAGGCCATGATAATCGACAAGGACTTCATCCGCGCTCTTGAGTACGGAATGCCTCCCACTTCAGGCATGGGAATCGGCATGGACCGACTCGTGATGCTGATGACCGGCCAGACTACCATTCAGGAGGTGCTGCTATTCCCGCAGATGCGCCCCGAAAAAGTCCAGCCCCGCGACAAGGAAGAGGCCTACACCGCAATAGGAGTACCCGCCGAATGGGTTGCACCGCTTCAGAAAGCCGGCATAATGACCGTAAGCCAGCTCGCAGGAGCCAATCCGGGCAAGATATTCCAGGATCTATGCGGCATTAACAAGAAATTCAAACTCGAACTTAAAAATCCGACACAGGACGACATCAAGTCATGGATTGCAGCAGTCGAACAGTAGAATCAACATTCCCGTTCCCCGGCAAGATAGCGGTGATGGGTGGAGGCTCCTGGGCCACCGCCCTGTCAAAACTGCTGCTACAGAATTGCGACTCGATTATATGGTACATGCGCCGCGACGACCGCATCAACGACTTCAAGAGGCTCGGACACAATCCCGCCTATCTGTCGGATGTAGAGTTCCCAATAGGACGCATCGATTTCCGCAGCGACATAAACGCGGCATGCTCCGAAGCCGACACCCTTCTCATGGCAATGCCGTCGCCCTACTTCAAGAGCCATCTGGCAAAGTTGACAGCCGACATATCGGACAAAAACATCGTAGTCGCCACCAAAGGCATCGTCCCCGACGAAAATGAGGTGATAAGCGACTACATGGTGGAGTACTACGGTGTCGACCCGTCACGCATAGTAGTCGTGTCGGGCCCCTGCCATGCCGAAGAGGTGGCACTCGGCCGATTGAGCTATCTTACCGTTGCCTGCAACGACATCGAGCTTGCACGTAAATTCACATCCATGCTCGACGGGAAAGCAATGAAGACATTCGTTTCGACCGATGTACACGGAATCGAATACGCAGGAGTACTGAAAAACATCTACGCAATAGCGTCAGGAATGGTACACGGGTTAAAAGCCGGCGACAACTATCAGGCAATGGTAATATCCAATGCAATCCGAGAAATGGCGCGGTTCATCGAAGCCATATCCCCCGAAGAGCGTCAGATATGCGATTCAGTCTATCTCGGCGACCTGCTCGTGACATCCTATTCCCGATTCTCGCGCAACCACAATTTCGGAGCCATGATAGGACGAGGCTACACCGTAAAAGCAGCCATGATGGAAATGGAAATGGTGGCCGAAGGATATTACGGCACAAAGTGTATTCATGAAATAAATCGTAAATACAACGTGAACATGCCGCTGCTCGACTGTGTTTATCGTATACTATACGAGCGTTGTCCCGTGTCATTAGCGTTTGAAAAACTCAGCACCGAATTGATATAACCCTTAAATGACATATTTAACACCAACAGTTATGAAAAAAATTCAAGTAAACATCAAGCACATCCTCAATACAGTCAGCGAGGAATCGGTTCGCACGCTTCAGGAAGGCGCTGCCGCCGCAGGACTTGAAAAGCTCAACAAGGGCACAGGCGAAGGAAACGACTTCCTCGGCTGGCTCGACCTCCCCTCTCGCACCCCGGCTCATCACCTCGATGAAATCCAGGCCGTGGCCGATGAGCTGCGTAATTCATGCGATTATGTGGTGTCAATAGGCATCGGCGGTTCCTATCTCGGAGCCAAGGCCGTAATAGAAGCCCTCAGCAACTCATTTGACGCATATACTCCGGCATTGCCCAACAACCCCAAAGTGCTCTTTGCCGGACAGAACATAGGAGAGGATTACCTCTATGAGCTCCAGGAATTCCTGAAGGACAAGAGATTCGGAATCATCGTAATCTCAAAATCGGGAACCACTACCGAGCCGGCAATCGCATTCCGCCTTCTTAAGGAGCAGCTCGAGGCCCAGGTGGGCAAGGAGAAGGCTTCAAAGCTCATCGTAGCCATAACCGACGCCAAGCGTGGAGCATTGCGCCAGCTTGCCACCGAAGAGGGTTACAAGACATTCGTAATCGACGATAACGTAGGCGGACGATTCTCAGTACTTACCCCCGTGGGACTGCTTCCCATCGCAGTTGCCGGATTTGACATCAAGAAGCTCGTAAAAGGCGCTCTTGAACTGCAACACGACACCGAGAAGGCAAGCGACGACAATGTGAGCGAGCTATATGCAGCCGCACGTAACGCTCTTTACCAGGCCGGGAAGAAGATTGAGATCCTCGTAAACTACAATCCCAAGCTCCACTACTTCGGAGAGTGGTGGAAACAGCTTTACGGCGAAAGCGAGGGCAAGGACCACAAGGGCATATATCCGGCAGCAGTCGACTTCTCCACCGACCTTCACTCAATGGGCCAGTGGATACAGGACGGCGAACGCACAATATTTGAAACAGTGCTGTCGGTTGACTCAGTAAAGCACACCAAAGTCATCCCGTCAGACGAAGCAAACCTTGACGGATTGAATTACATCGCAGGAAAACGCGTCGACGAAGTCAACAAGATGGCTGAACTCGGCACTCGCATAGCCCATGTCGACGGCGGCGTTCCCAACATCCGCATCACCATTCCCGAACTCAACGAGGAATATCTCGGCCAGCTCATCTACTTCTTTGAGAAAGCTTGCGGAATATCAGGATACATTCTCGATGTGAATCCGTTCAACCAGCCCGGTGTAGAGGATTACAAGCGCAATATGTTCGCTCTACTTGAAAAGCCAGGTTACGAAGAAGCCACCAAGGCCATCCAGTCAAAACTCGGCGAATAAGCGAAACAGCATTACAATCAAATAAAGCGAGGCACGGCCCCAATGCGGTCATGCCTCGCTTTTTCAGTTAACACAAAGTTAAATCCCGCTATTTGAGCCAATTTATGTGAAATAATCCCTACGGGAGCGACCATTTATCAATCAGAGTTGTTAAACCTACAAATCCATTCAAGGAGAGACCCACATATTTGATAATTGCTAATCCTATGGGACACACACGTAGCAAAAATACGCCCCGAGAAGGCTGAACTTCCCGGGGCGTATTACGTATAATGAAAAAGTGCTTACTTCATTAATCGAGCTGAAGGGTGACGATGGACTTGGCCGGCAAAGTCAACTTGAGTGAACCCTTGTTGATTTTTGCACCATTGAAAGCCTTGAGAGTCACCTTCTCGGGCTGACCGAAATCGTTATAATCGGCGATGTTGGCCGAGGTAAGGATTTCACCCTTTACATTCTTAGCCTTGATGTTGCCGAGAGGTATGTCGATTTCGCAAGGTTCGTTGAGGTCGGTGTTAACAAGCGATATGGCCACCTTGCCGTCCTTCTCCGATGCAGTTGCGCTGATTACGGGCACAAGACGATTGTCACGCACCTTACGATAGGTAGTGTTTACCGAAAGGGGGATAAGCTTTGCATCCTGATGAGGAACATACATCTTGAACACATAGTAGGTAGGAGTAAGCACCATCTGATTGTCCTTGGTGAGCACCATCGACTGGAGCACGTTGGCAATCTGTGCGATGTTGGTCATCTTCACACGGTCGGTAAGGTCATGGAACACGTTCAATGACAGAGCTGCCACCATTGCGTCACGCATTGTGTTTTGCTGATAGAGGTGACCGGGCACGGTTCCGGGCTCCTCGTCCCACCATGTTCCCCACTCGTCAACAAGAAGAGCGACACGCTTGTTGGGGTCAAACTTGTCCATGATGTCCATGTGCTTGCGGGTTACATCACCCACTTCAAGACACTTGCCGAGAGTCCAGTAGTAGTCGTCGTCGGTAAACTTGGTAGCCGAACCCTTGCTGCCTACCCAACCGGGAGTTGTGTAGTAGTGGAGTGAGATACCGTCCATGAGATTACCGGCCTTGTCCATCAGGACTTCGGTCCAGTTATAATCGTAGTCGCTTGCACCTGAAGCGATTTTAAACAGGCGGTTGCCGTTGAAGTTACGGCAGTAGGTCTGATAACGGCGATATGCATCGGCATAGAATTCGGGGGTGAAGTTACCGCCGCAACCCCAGCTTTCATTACCTACACCGAGATATTTAAGATGCCAAGGCTTCTCACGACCGTTTTCCTTACGAATCTTGGCCATGGGACCCTCCTCGGCGGTTATGTACTCAACCCACTTGGCAAGCTCCTCGACAGAGCCGCTGCCCACGTTGCCGCTCAGATAAGGCTCGGCACCGATAAGTTCGCAAAGGTTGAAGAATTCATGAGTTCCGAAGCTGTTGTCCTCCACAGTTCCACCCCAGTTGTTGTTGACCATGCGGGGACGGTTCTCCTTCGGGCCGATACCGTCGACCCAGTGGTATTCGTCGGCAAAGCATCCGCCGGGCCAGCGAAGCACGGGCACCTTGATGTCACGCATAGCCTGAAGCACATCGTTACGATAGCCGTTGGTGTTGGGAATGGGAGAATCTTCGCCTACCCATATACCACCGTAGATACATGTTCCAAGGTGTTCGGCAAACTGGCCGTATATCTCCTTATTAATCACCGGAGCCGATTCCTGAGGATTCAGCGTCACAGTTACGTTCTTGTCAGCAGCGTTGGCGACTGAAGCACATCCGAGGATAAGCGCCAATGCACCGGTTTTAATCAAATAGTTCATTAGTTTAGGTTTTTTAGTATAGTTCGTTATATTATTTTTCAGGCCAGATGCCTTCGGTAGTCATAGCGATTCGCTTGATTGTACCGTCGGGATTGTAATAGAGTCGGTCGATGCACAACGAGCGGCGATAGCTGCATCCGTCATGGTTGATGGCACCGTTATGGTAGATGAAGTACCAGTCGCCGTTGAACTCTATTATGGCTTGATGGTTGGTATTGGAATTGCCTGCTATTTCATTCAAAATGCCCTTGGGCTCCCACGGGCCGTTAATGCTGCGGCTCATGGCGTAGCATATCTTTTCGGGGAATTCCGACGCATACGACAGGTAGTACCAGTCGCCGCGCTTGTGAATCCACGGAGCCTCGGTGTATCGGGGAAGGTTTATTGGAATTATGGGGCCGTCAAGCTCAATCATGTTAGGCTTGAGCTTTGCATAGTAACACTGTGTGTTACCCCAGAAGATGTAGGCCTGGCCGTCATCGTCGATAAACACTGTGGGGTCTATGTCGTCCCATCCTATGGAAGTGTACTCGGTGGTCATGTCGTTGGTCACGAGAGCCGAGCCTCTGGCATCGACAAAGGGTCCTAGAGGACTGTCGGCGACAGCGACTCCGATCGCCTTGCCGGGGATGGTGGCATGTTCAACGGTGACATACCAGTAAAACTTGCCGTCACGCTCTATGACCTGACTTGCCCATGCGTCACCCTTGGCCCACTTGAAGTCCTTGGCACGAAGAGGTGCGGGATGTTCGGTCCATGTCACGAGATCAGGCGATGACAGCACACACCACTCCTTCATGTCGTAGTAATAGTGAGGTGCGGGACACTCGTCATGTCCGGCATATATATATAGACCTTGCCGTCATGCACGAGAGCGGCGGGGTCACCGAGATACTTATAGTTGACAAATGGATTTCCCTTCGCTACGAATGTCGTATCGGCGGGAGCGGCCGCCGACGCGCCTGCAGCGGCCGTCAGCAGCACTCCTGTCAATAATGTAGTGAGTTTATTCATTCGCCGGTTACTGTTTCTTGAAGTGATAAACCGAGAATGTGTTGGGCTCGATAACTGTAGTCCAGTCGGCCTTCTCCTCCATTGCAAACTTCTTCATCGAGGGAACGATCTTGTTGGGCTCCTCAAGGGTGTTCTCCGAGTCAAGATCCTTGGTCGAGAGTGTCTGTGCAGTCACACCTGTGATCACATCCTTCTTCTTAAGGCCGGCAAGCTTGATGTTGAGTTCCTGAGGCTCCGACGAAGTGTTGGCCACCTTTACTATATATTCGTTGCGATCCTTGTCGTAGACAGCGCTTGCAAACAGGCCGTTCTGACCCTCGGCACCGGTAACGTTCTTCTTGTCCATGGTGAGAGGAACTACGTTGGTACCCTTGTTTTCGCTGAACAGCTGCTGAACGTAGTAGCTTGCTGTGCGAACCGAGTTGTTGTTGTCATACCAGATCATGTCGGGACGCCACTGCCATCCTTCAACGTGAGCGAAAAGAGGTGCATAGGTTGCCATGTGAACAACATCGGCGTTACGCTCAAGACCGGTCATGAATGCAGCCTCAAGAAGAGCGGCGTTGTAGTGGTTGTACTTCTTGCCGCGTCCGTGACATGCATATTCTCCGGCAAATACTTTCGGGCCCTTGCGGTCGTAGTTGTCGTAACGTGCGCCCTGGCTCAAGAACCAAGATTCGGGACGATAGAAGTGCTCGTCAACGAGGTCAGCCTTAAGGCGAGTCATTTCAGGCCACAGGTAGTCAAACTCCTTACCCTCGGAGTTGGGACCCGATGAACCGATAATCTTTATGTCGGGATACTTTGCGCGGATAGCCTTGATGAAGGGCTCAAGACGCTCTACATACTCGGGACCCCACTGCTCGTTACCTACACCGATAAACTTGAGGTTGAAGGGAGCGGGATGACCCATCTCGGCACGAAGCGCACCCCACTTGGTCGAAGTGTCGCCGTTGGCAAACTCGATAAGATCCAATGCATCCTGGATGTAGGGCTGAAGCGAGTCAACTGCTATGTGAGCGTGCATGTCGTCGTTCTGATACTGGCAAGCAAGACCAACGTTAAGCACGGGAAGCGGCTCGGAACCGATCTCTTCCGAAAGAAGGAAGAATTCATAGAATCCAAGTCCGTAGGACTGGAAGTAGTCGGGGAAGAAACGATGGGGGAAAGTGTAGTGCCAACGGTTCTCGTTGAGAGGACGGTTTTCAACCGGGCCTACAGTCTTCTTCCAGTCGTAACGAGTGTCGATGTCGGTACCCTCAACGATACATCCGCCGGGGAAACGGAAGATACCGGGCTTAAGGTCGGCGAGAGCCTGAGCGAGGTCTTTGCGCATTCCGTTCTCATGTCCCTTCCAAGTGTCAACCGGGAAGAGCGAGATGTGCTCAAGGTCAACAGTGTGTTCGGGCTTGCTCAGGAAGATGCGGAGCTTACCCTTGGTCACCGAAGTTTCGGGCTTGAGGATTACCGTGTACTTCTTCCACTCCTTTGAGTCGATTGTAATCTCCTGCTGAGTCATTGTCTGGGTTTCGCCCATCGCCTTGGTGTCGACAAGCTCCACGCGTATTTTAGATGAACCACCGTCGGGTACGCGGGCCCATACCGAGAAACGATACTCTTCGCCGGCCTTGAAGCTCACGCCGAAGAATCCTTCGTTCTCAACTCCTGTCCACTTGTGGGGGTGTCCGGGATTGGAAAGGCGTACATAATGGGGATTGCGTTCAAACGGACCGTCATTCTTTAAGTCAACATGTCCGAATATCTCCCAACCCATGAAATTTTCAGGGAATTCAAACGAGCGGTTCTTTATCATCTCGGCATAAAGACCACCGTCGGCGGCATAGTTGATGTCCTCAAAGAAAAGACCGTACATGGTTGGTTGCACCGGAGCACCGATTTTGTTGGTTTGGACTACGAGCTCATTGGTCGCAGCATTAAGAGCGAGCCCTGCACTAAGGGCTACTGCAGTCAATAATCTTGAATTAAATTTCATGATATAAAGTTAAAAAATTACTATTTTGGGTTTTGGCTATGGTCATTTGGTTCTCTTTCCCCACACTGAGCGGCCCTGATCATCAAGTCCGGTAAAAAGCACTGTGTCGAGCCGGCGTTCCCAGTCATGACCTGCAAAGATAATCAAATTATTGATTTTTTCGCCGTTAAGCGTCATGGATAATAGCTGATTTTTTTCATCAAATTGCCATGAACCCTTGTTTTCGGCTATCACACCTGCATTGGCAAGCGTATACGGTTGGGCGATGTTCCATTCGCCGTCGAGCAAAGCGCCCTCACCCCACAGAATCTGTCCGGCTTCAAGGCGGCGTTCGGCACGAGGCTCGACTATGCGCACTATCTCCCACTCGCCTTCAAGATCGGCGGCGCTGAAACTGCGCTGGGGCACTCCTGCATAACGCTGGGGCGAAACCACAGGCCAGCCGTCGGGAGTGAAGAGTATGCGGCGCACATGTAGGTCCATCAAGGCGCTTTCGGAAGCGAGGCGTCCCTGGTGAGCCATGAAGTAATTGCCTTCACCGTCGGTAAACACTCCGCAATGGGCTGTGCCCACCCAGCCGTCATGGCTGTCAAAGCGGTAAGGAGCCGTGAGGATGGGGAAATTGTTGGTGGTGTCGCTCATCTCCTTGCCGAAGAAGTCGATGAAAGGGCCTTCGGGCTTGTCGGAGCGTCCTACTCTCACGTTATATGTGGTCATCAAAGGGTCGTAGGAACCGAAAAGGAAATATTGGCGTGACGGCTCATGATAGATTATCTCGGGGGCCTCGAGGTTGTGCACGCTATAGTCGGCACGACGAGCCACGAGGTGACCCTGGTCGCCGGCGTTCACGGGAAGACCTGTGGCGGGATTGAGCTCAACGCAGTAGAGTCCGCCGAAAAACGATCCGTAATGCATCCACCACTTGCCGTCGTCGGTCACGACCACCGAGGGGTCGATTGCGTTCATTACCGATGACTCGTCGGTGCGCACTACACAACCCTTGAGTTCCCAAGGGCCTTCGGGCGACGATGACTCGGCAAGACCTATATATGATGTGTTCTTTCCGAATGCCGACACACAGTAATAAAGGCGGAACTTATCGCCGTAAGGCATCATATAGGGAGCCCAGATGTTTTCGGCTCCATTGCCACCGGCATTCGACTTCACCCACTGAACAGCCTCGGCGGGAATCTCGGGCAAAGCCCATCCGAGAAACTCCCAGTTTACAAGGTCGGCTGAGCGACGCATCTGAATGAAGCCCATAGGCACGCCCTTCTCGGCAGCCTCCTGACGGTTCTCGGCAAAAATGGCGTCGGTCGAATACATATAATAATAGTCGCCTACTTTACGGCACGCAGGATCGTGTACATTGTAAGTTCCCCACGATTTGTAGTTTTCCATTGACGATAAAGATCGGTAATCGTCGGCCCAAGGATTAGGAGCCGGGACGGGCTTGAACACATCGGCCCGACTGAATCCGGGCAGAAGCATCAAAACAACCGGCAATAAAGTTTTGCAAAGGTTTTTCATGAACAAAGTGTTTTTTTTAATTTCGGCACAAAATTACCTTTATATACAATATGAATGGTGGACATATCACGATTTAGGGTGGACAATGAGTGTAAATCGACACTAATCAAGTAGCGAAGCCCCTGATTTATGCCAAAATAAACATCTATTAGTATATATTTCAATTTAAAATTACTATCTTTGCACACTCTCAATTAACAACCGAATTCACAGTAACCCAAAACGAAATTGCCACTACCGCATACCATGATGAGATTACATCATTTTTGCATATCTTGTAAAGTGACGCTGGTTTTTGCCGTCGCCTTCTTTACTATATTTACTGCATCGGCAGCCAACAACATGTCACAAGGATTTGCCGATGACTACAACACCCGCTACATAACCATCCATGAAGGACTGCCCCACAACTTCGTCGACGACATTCACCGCGACAGCAAGGGCTTCATCTGGATGGCTCTCAACGGAGGCGGAGTGGCGCGTTACGACGGACATGACTTTGTGACATTCGGCCCCTCCTCATCTTTAAGAAAGATAAAGAGCATCTTCGCAACAACGCTGAGCGAGGACAAATTCAACCGACTGTGGACCGTGACCGACCGAGGCCTCGACATAATAGATATGGAGAAACTCTCCACTCTTGCCGAAGACGACCCTATTTTTGCGAAGCTTGAGCAAGGCGACAACCCCATCGACATATCGAAGATTGATTTCGCCACAAGCGACAAAAACGGCAACATGTGGCTCCATGCCGACACCATAATAGCCAAAGTGTCGTTTAACGACGACGGCTCGATCGACCGCGTAGCCACTTTGACTCACGACCCGCTTAACGTGTCGGTCCTTAAAATCAAGGACATAGAGGGCAACGGCACTCTGTGGACCTCAATCAACGGCGAGATAATGAACATCGAGGACCAAGGCGCTACAATTACCCTGAAGCCGGTAGCCGACTGCCTGAAGCTCGATCCTCACACCTATGTGAGCGACTTCATCGCCAAGGGTGACAATGTGTGGATTTCCACCGACCTCGGACTCTATCGTTATGACCCGAGCGCCAATATGGTAAAGCGTTATGTCTACAACCCCGCCGACCCTAAATCTCTTTCCCAGAACTTCATAACCGACCTCGACATAACATCCGACAAGCGGCTAATTGCCACCACTCTAAGGGGCATCAACATCTACAACCCCATTAATGACAACTTTGAACGCGTGGGCGATATGCCTCAGTCCGACCCCAAGGCGGTATTCAACAACAACTTCATCAACTGCATAGGTGTCGACAGCGACCGAATATGGTTTGGCACCGAAGGAGGCGGCCTGAACAAGTTTGTTCCGCGCAACATCTACATTACCGACATATTCCACGACCCTAACCGCGCGTCATCACTCTCCGACAATCCCGTCAATTCAATATATGAGGATGTCGACGGCACCGTGTGGATTGGAACGGTAGAGGGCGGATTGAACCGCGCTCACCGCGACATGAAGACATTTGACCATTTCACTGCCGAAAACGGGTCGATAACCCACAATTCGGTAAGTGCCATAACAGCCGACCGCGACGGCCGCCTATGGGTTGGAACGTGGGGCGGCGGTCTAAATGTAATCGATAGGAAGAACCCGTTGCACCATATCGAAACCATCAACTCAACCGACGACGGGCATCTCCTCATCGGCTATATAGGAGCATTGGCCTACGACTCAATCAACAATGGAATCTGGATAGGCTCAAACTTAGGATTATACTTCCGTGACCTAAAGACCGGCCGCATAACCGAACCGTTTAAAGGGGCGGCCGACGGCGTGCCAGGCACCCTCGGCATCGCAATCGACAAGAAGGGCCACCTGTGGGTGGGTTCGCTTAACGGCGTATATGACATAGTGCTCAACGAGCGCAAGCCCGACGGCACATTCACTTACCGTCACATCAACCACAAGCTAAACGACCCCAATTCCAAAGCCTGCGACAAGATAAGCTCAATCTACATGTCAGCCGACGGCTCGATGTGGTTCGGAACCAATGGAAATGGCATATACCGACGCGTCACCGACGAGAACGGTGAAAAGTTCGTAAACTATACCACCGACGAGGGAATGCCCAGCGACATCGTCAACGGAATCCTCGAGGACAACGACGGATATATGTGGATAAGCACCGCCAACGGACTCGCAAGGCTGAACCCCGGCGACGGCTCATTCATAAACTACGACCGCACCGACGGACTCACAAACGATCAGTTTTACTGGAATGCGACATGCCGGCTCAGCGACGGGCGGCTACTGTTTGGCACAGTCGACGGACTGATAAAGCTCGATGGAGTGGTGAAGAAGCCCAAGGAGCCTCACTATCCCGTGTACTTCACATCACTTTCAGTAGCCAATGAACCGGTATACGCCGGAAGTAAGATAACACCCCTCGACATATCGTCGACCAAGCATATAACCATCCATGAACGCGACAAGTCGTTCACCGTAGGATTCAGCGCGCTCGACTACGACCGTGACAATGCCGGACACTACAACTACCGTCTTGTGGGATTTGACGACAAGTGGATAACACTGCCGGTCGACCGCCGATATGTCACCTACACCAATCTCGAACCCGGAGTCTACAAGCTGCAGGTGCGTTACGTGCCCGAAGGCTCGCAACCCGACGAATCCGAGATTTCACAGCTCGTCATAACGGTAAAGCCCTACTTCTACCGCACTCCTTGGTTTATAATGATAATGATAATGCTTGTGGGCGCATCGGCTTGGCTCTTCCATTACTACCGCGTAAAGTCACTCACCAACCAGCGCACTCTGCTGCAGGCATCGGTTGAAGAGCGCACATCCGAAATAAGGCAACAGAAGCAGCTCCTTGAGGCTCGCGCCGTGGCCCTCTCGGAGCAAAACGACATGCTAAAGCGCAACAATGAGGAGATAACCGAGCAAAAGACTCAACTCATCGACATGTCACGCCGTGTGCAGGACCTCGCAATGGACCGCATATCGTTCTTCACCAACATAACCCACGAATTCCGCACGCCCATCACCCTTATCATAGGCCCCATACAGCGTGCGCTGAAGCTCAGCTACAATCCCCAGGTAATCGAGCAGCTCAACTATGTGGAACGTAACGCAAGATACCTGCTCAATCTCGTAAACCAGCTCATGGACTTCAGGAAAATGGAATCGGGAAAGATGGAAATCGTGCGCACTCGCGGCAACTTCGTCAAGATGGCCAACGAGATACTCACCCCCTTCCAACCTTTAGCAGCCGAGCGAAACATAACCCTGCGAAGCCTCTTTCACATCCCGCAGCCCGAACTTGACTTCGACGGTGACGCACTGCGCAAGGTCATAACCAACCTGCTCAGCAACGCTATCAAATTCACACCCGACGGAGGCACCGTAACGTTCTATGCCGCAATGCTGCAACAAAGCAAAAACACTCCGGAGCCCACACTATACTTAGACATCACCGACAGCGGAAACGGCATACCCGAAAGTGAAATCAACAAAGTATTCGACCGTTTCTATCAAGGCAAGAGCCAGATAAAATATCCCATACCGGGCTCCTCAGGCAGCGGAATAGGACTATATCTATGCAAAAGCATCGTAGAGCTATTTGGAGGCTCGATCTGGGCACGCAACAACCGCAACCGCGGATGCTCGTTCCGCGTACTGATGCCCATGAGCAATGTCGAGGAGGCCACCAACAGCCCGCTGCCCGCTCCCACAGCACCAGCCTCCGTGCCCATGGTGCCGGTGATGCAGCCATCGCCCGGCATCACCATCCTCGTAGTGGAGGACAACAACGACATGCGCCGGTTTATATGCTCCGTATTGCGCGACAAATACAACCTGCTCGAAGCGTCCAACGGCGAGGAAGCCTTGTCGCTACTACTTGCCAATCAGGTCGACTTCATAATAAGCGACCTCATGATGCCCGTGATGGACGGACTCGAGCTGTCGCGTCGCGTCAAGGAGGATTTCGCCATATCCCACATCCCCTTCCTGATGCTGACGGCCAAGACGGGTCAGGAGTCACGCATTGAAAGCTATCGCGTAGGCGTCGACGAATACCTCTTGAAACCGTTTGACGAAGAGCTTCTGCTGACACGCATATCCAACATTCTTGAAAACAAGCGTCGTCATCAGTCAAAGTTCAACATCGACATGGATGTCAACGAACTCAACATCGAGGACGAGTCGCGCGACAAAAAATTCATCGATCAGGTGATGGAAGTTGTCAAGAACAACTATAAAAACTCCTATTTTGAAGTGGGTGACTTTGCCGAAGCCCTCGGTATAAGCCGAAGCCTGCTCAACAAAAAACTACAGAATCTCACCGGGCAATCGGCAACGAAATTCATGCGAAACTACCGCATGAGCATTGCACGCGAACTCATACTAAAGAACCGTAAGACCCGCAACATGAATGTGTCGGAAATAGCCTATGAGGTAGGGTTCAACGACTCGAAATACTTCACTCGATGCTTCACCCGACAATTTAATGTAACGCCAAGCTCGATGCTAAACGGAGATGACACATAGCAGCTTATAAAACCCTTAGTATCAGCCTATTGCTAAAAATACACAAATCTATGAAAATTTTACATGTTGGCGATTTATCCTCATAATTTGTACATTTGTCCACCATTGGACACATAGATATAAGTAATTTTGCACAGTTTAAAATTGAAGATTTACACCTTTATAAAACCAATTCCCAAAACGCGAATTTTAACCTGTTAAAGTACAGTATCCGGTGCGAAATTGAATAAGTTGCAGTGCTAAAAGCAAGACCTTATCAAAACAGCCTTGAGAATGAACTTTTAACCTAAAACTAAATATCAATTATGAAGACTAAAAAGTGGACGTCTTTTGTGGCAGCTATAGCTGTCCTCCTCTTAGGGTCATCATGCCAAGACTGGGGCGAAATGGACCCCGCGGCCGGCAATCAAGTGACGCCGACATTGGAAAACGTTGCAGCGTTCTCCTTTGACGAGCCCAAGCTTGACCCGATTGTGTACAAAACGTATGCAAATGCCGACGGTCAGCTGCCTTCGGTGGTGGAAGATGACGTAAAGGGAAATGTGCTTAGCCTCAACAACGGCTATGTGACCTTAAACAATCCTCTGAACTCAGTAAAAGTGCAGAAAGCGGTTTCAATGACCTTCTGGATGAAGCAGCCTTTGGTTGTGAATGTTGATGAAGAAGGCAACGAAACCACCGAGCCACAGGACCTGACCGGTGCTCTTATTGCATTTGAGAATGAGAATGCGACCTCTAAGATGTTCTTTACCGCCAACGGCTGGATCAAATACAACGGCATGGACGGCGAGTGGGAGGACAACAATCCTGCAACTTATGCCACCGGCTACATCCCCGCAGGCGACTGGCATTATGTGGCGCTTATCATGCGCAATGACGGCTACGGACTATACGTTGACGGACAACAGAAGGTGGAGAAGAAAGTCACCGACTTCGACTGCTCAAAGATGGTGCAGTTCCTCAACAACGTAAGCAAGATGTATATAGGATCGACCGAAACTTCCAAGCCCTGGATGATCGACGACCTTAAGATATATCGCAACGAAATCACAGCCAAGGAAATCGCTCGACCCAACATCGGCAACGGCGGCGGTCAAGGCCCCGGTGGTGATGACAACAAGTTTGAGCCGATTGCTCCTATATTCTTCAACTCATTCGACGCCGGCATGAACGGATGCTCGATATACGGTGCAGGCTCAATAATATATAAGGGCGGTGCGTTTGGAAATGTATTCTCCAACGCAAGCGGCGCAATGCGCAGCAACTACCTTGTATTGCCCTCCAACGTACTCGGTCAGTCGGCCGACACTCAGGCTCTCACAATAGGAGTATGGGTGAACCGCGGTAACGAAACAGAGTCTTCAGCCTACATGTGGGCACCTCTCTTCACCGCCTACGCATCCCACAACCCCACCGACAACGGAATGCCGATGCTCGCCTGCCAGTACCGCGGCGTGCTTCAGGTCAACTGCAACGGCTGGAGCGACTACACCGACGACCAGAATGTAAACAAGCAGAACATACTCTATCACGGCGAAAACGACTGGCTTGCCGACGGACAGTGGCACTACTACACTGCAGTGTTCACCCCCACAACGGCCAAGGTCTACATCGACGGCGAAATTGCCAATGAATGGGAAATCGACGGCACCAACAACACCGCCGCCGGCCTCTTCAGCAACGGCTCGGAACTCCAGTACATCTGCCTCGGCGGTAACCAGGCCTGGAACTGGGGCGACAACGACCCCGGATTCTGGTTTGACGACATCGCAATCTACAACCAGGAACTTTCAAAGGCTCAGATCAAGGCCATCATGGGACTCAAGACCAATGTAGCTTATGGCAACACATTCAGCAACGATGCCGACAACATGACCCTCAAGGGTGCCGGAACATTCGTTAACGATGAAACTCCCGGATTTGGCAAGATATTCCAGAATGCCGCAGGCGGTCTTCGCGAGAACTACCTCGTATTCCCCTCCGGAGCACTCTCCAAGGTTGGCGAAACCAAGGAAATGACAATCAATGTATGGCTCAACGCATCCAACGCAGGCGCATCCAACACCTACATGTGGTCGCCCGTAATGACCGGTTATGCCGAAGCTCCCGGTGGAAACGGATGCCCGATGTTTGCTTGCCAGTACCGCGGTGCGCTCATGATCAACAGCAATGGTCCCGACAACTCGGGCGACAACTGGTGTGACTACACCGATGCTCAGAATGTAGCAGGCACCAACCAGATTCTGCACGACGCCACCGACTGGCTCGTTGACCACAAGTGGCACCTGTACACAGCAGTGTTCACTCCTAACAGCGCTTTCGTATACTTTGACGGAGAACTTATCAACGAGTGGGCTATCGATGGAGAAAGCCGAGGACAGCAATGCGACCTTGAAACACTCTCGAAACTCGGTTATGTATGTCTTGGAGGAAACCAAGCTTGGGGATGGGGCGATCCCGATCCCGGATTTGGATTTGACGACATCATGGTATACAATAAGGCCCTGTCACAGGCTGAGATAAAGCAAATCATGAATTTCAAGAAGTAAATAACTATAAATCTAAATACTGAATAATGAATAATAACAGCAAAACAGCAAAAGGATGGTGGAGCACAACGCTCCGCCACCTGCTGCCGACACTCATATTGATGCTGGTGGCTCAGAGTGCATTTGCTCAGTCAACGCAAGTCACCGGTACTGTCCTTGACGAAACCGGCGAGCCGCTGATTGGCGCCAGCGTAATCGAAAAAGGCACTGCTACAGGTTCCGCCACCGATTTCGACGGTAACTTCGTGCTCTTCGTTAAAGACCCCGCATCGGCTGTACTTCAGGTTTCCTATGTGGGCTATGAAACTCAGGATGTCGCCCTAAAGGGACAGACCAAGATAACCGTGACCCTCAAGGAGTCATCGGCTCTCCTCGACGAAGTCGTTGTCGTTGGTTACGGTCAGCAGAAGAAGGAATCGGTTGTGGGTGCAATCTCGCAGGTTAATTCCGACGACCTCCTCGAAACTCCCGCCGCCAACCTCTCGCAGGCCATCACCGGTAAGATTCCCGGTGTGATCACCTCGCAGACTTCAGGTGCCCCCGGTGCCGACGACGCACAGATATTCATCCGTGGTCGCGCGACATTCGCAAGCGATGCACAGCCCCTCATCCTCGTGGACGGTATCGAGCGTTCATTCTCGCAGATCGCCCCCGACGATATCGAAACCATCTCGGTTCTTAAGGACGCATCGGCAACCGCCGTTTACGGTGTGCGTGGTGCTAACGGTGTAATGCTCATCACCACCAAGCGCGGTAAGGAACAGAAGCCCGTAGTGAGCCTCACCGCCAACTGGCAGTTCCAGACTCCCACCCGCAAGGACACCTACCTTGACTCCTATCAGTCGGTAATGCTTCTTGAAGAGGCTCTCGCCAACGACGGACTTCCCTCGCAGTACTCAGCCGCCGACATCGAAATGTATCGCAAGTCGGTTGCCGGTCAGCTCAGCGGTCTTGACGCTCTGCTCTACCCCAACGTTGACTGGTACGACGAAGTGTTGAAGTCATCGGCTCCCGCACAGCGTTACAACGCAAGCGTGCGCGGTGGTACAAAGCGCATGCGCTACTACGCATCACTTGAATACTACAACCAGGGTTCACTCTTCAAGGAACTCTCCAACGACCCCTACGGCAACCCCTCAAGCCTTCACTACCGCCGTTACGGCTTCCGCGCCAACGCCGACTTCTTCCTGTCAAAGGATCTTACTCTGTCGGTTAACTTCGGTACCCGCTTCGAGGAGCGCAAGGGGCCCAACTCCAAGGAAGAAGACAAACACAGCGACATATATTATCAGGCCAACCACATACCCGGATGGCTCTTCCCCGTGGCCTATCAGGCTCAGAACGGTGAAACCACCAAGACTCTCTACGCAGGTACTTCACAGTATCAGCATAACCCCTACGCGATTCTTGCCGAATCGGGTTACTACAAGGGCGTGAACACCGTGAACGAAACCAACTTCATCGCCGACTACAAGATGGATTGGCTCACCCCCGGCCTCAGCGCACGCGCCATGATGTCATTTGACTACGAGAACTATCACCGTTCACTCTACAGCAAGTCGTTTGCAACCTACGAGCTCATGAAGGACAACAACGGTGTTCCCTACGATCCCACTTCGATCGACTCTTACAACCGCTTCAACTCCGACGGCACGCTCGCTCACTCACGCAGCAGCTTCACACTCTACAAGCTCTACATGGAGGCTCAGCTCAACTACAAGCGCATCTTCAATCAGGTGCACGATGTTACGGCAATGGTGCTCTAC
Organism: Muribaculum sp. NM65_B17; assembly: GCF_004793735.1. Classification (NCBI taxonomy): domain Bacteria; kingdom Pseudomonadati; phylum Bacteroidota; class Bacteroidia; order Bacteroidales; family Muribaculaceae; genus Muribaculum; species Muribaculum sp. NM65_B17. The sequence continues at coordinate 30,026 of NZ_SRYY01000003.1, read as the reverse complement.
ATGCAGAATGACTTCCGTCGCCAGAGCGAACTCGCTCGCCGCTACCAGGGTGTTGTAGGTCGTGTGACTTACGGATACGACAACCGTTACCTCGCCGAAATCAATGTCGGTTACAACGGTTCCGAGAACTTCGCCAAGGGTCGCCGCTTCGGTTTCTTCCCCGCATTCTCTCTCGGTTGGCGCATCGCCCAGGAGTCGTTCATGGAAAATACCCGCGACTGGCTCGACAACCTCAAGCTCCGTGCAAGCTACGGTCAGGTAGGTAACGACTCTTACAGCCAGCGATTCCTCTACGAGCAGAAGTGGTCACAGATCGGCAACGACTACTACTTCGGTACTTCAGGCCAGACCGGTATCTTCGAGCAGCAGTATCCCAACTACGCAGTTACCTGGGAGCGCGCCCACAAGTACAACGTAGGTCTTGAATTCGGACTGTTCAACAGCACTTTGACCGGTAACATCGACTACTTCTACGAGAAGCGTAACGACATCTTGACCGAATACCTCACCCGCCCCTGGTGGTTCGGTGTATCTTCGGCAGCAGGTAATCTCGGTAAGACAACCAACCAGGGTTATGAAATCGAACTTCACTACAACAACTCTATAGGCCGTGACTTCAACTACTCGGTAGGTCTTACCTACTCTCACGCCAAGAACAAGATCGTGGCAATGGACGAGCCCGCCAACAAGACCGGATACCGCAAGCGTGAAGGTCATGCTATCGGCCAGTTCTTCGGACTCATCGCCGACGGATTCATAACTCAGGCCGACCTCGACGGCGGCAAGCTCCCCGTGTCGACATTCGGCGACGTGAAAGTCGGTGACCTCAAGTACCGCGACATGAACGGCGACGGATTTATCGACGACCGCGATGAAACATTCATCGGCTACAGCGACATCCCCGAAAACACTTTCGCACTCACTCTCGGTGCCAACTGGAAAGGCATTGGTTTCAGCGTGATGTTCCAGGGTGTTGACCACGTGAGCCGTTACTACGATGCCGAGGCAATGTACGCATTCGTCAACGGCGGTAAGGTTAAGGAACACCACCTCGACCGTTGGAACCCCGCATTGAGCGAAGCTCAGAACCTTGCTCAGGCCAAGTATCCCTTGCTTCACTACGACAGCAACGGCAACCACAACCAGCGTCAGAACTCATTCTTCTTGAAGAACGGTTCATTCTGCCGTCTGAAGAACATCGAGCTCTCCTACACTCTCCCCGAGAAGTGGACCAAGCACGTGTTCATGAGCCAGTGCCGCTTCTATGTGAACGCCAACAACCTCATAACCTGGGACCATCTTGATGGACTCACCGACCCCGAAAGCAGCGGCTCCAACCGTTACCCCATCTGTAAGACCGTTAACTTCGGTGTAAACATTCAATTCTAATTGCCTTATGATTATTATGAAAAAAACAATCCAAAATATAGCTGCTGTGGTGCTTCTCGGCTCAACAATGTCGCTCGCTTCTTGCGGTGACTTCCTTGAGAAGCAGCCCTCCAACGAGCTCACCGAGGACAAGACCTACGGAAACTGGAGTATGTTTGAGTACTTCCACAACGACACTTACAACTTCCTCCGTCACGGAGCTCTGCGCATCGGTAACTCTTGGCTTGATTCAGCAACCGACCTCGCCGAAACATCCTACTCCAACGGTGGTACCCGCACTTCGTTCAACATCGGCAACTACTATGCCGGTGGCGGCGCCGACGAACTCACCACCACCTGGGAGTCGCGCTATCGCGGTATCCGCAAGTGCAACCGTGTAATCACAGGCATCGACCGCGTGCCCTTCGACATCACCAAGACCGAGGAGGAGAACCTTGCCCTTCGTCGCACAATGGTGGCCGAAGCCCGTGCATTCCGCGCCTACTTCTACTGGGAAATGTTCCTCCGCTACGGGCCTATACCCATCATCAAGGAGGTTCTCGATCCCGAAGAGGACATGATTACACCCTACACCAAGCGCCCCACTGTAAAGGAGTATGTAGTTGACTTCATCCTCAACGAACTCAAGGAGGCCGAGCCCGACATGCTTCCCTACGAAGAAGCCTTCGTGTCGACCAAGAGCGGTCGCCTCTCTCAGCCCATGGCACGTGCGCTTGCATCACGCATCAAGCTCTACATGGCATCGCCCCGCTACGCGGCTCAGTCAGGCATAACCTGGCAGGATGCTGCCGACGCTGCCAAGAGCTTTATCGAGGACTACGGCGCTAACTTCGCCCTCTATCAGGAGGACAACATACCCGGTGGAACCAACTATCGCAACGCAGTGCTCCGAACTCACTACACCGGCAATAACCATGAGGTAATCTTCTTCCGCAACGATGTGACCATCGGATGGGGAGGCATCAGCCTCGACTCTCCCGTAGGTGAAGGCGGCTCGGGCGGTAACTGCCCCTCGCAGAACCTTGTCGACATGTATGACATGGCCGACGGTTCGTCACCCTTCGCTCAGTATGACCTCACCGGTGCTCCGGTATATGTCAACGGAACTCCCACCGTCAACCCCGCAAGCGGCTACAACGACGAGGCTATGTGGAGCAACCGCGACCCGCGCCTCGAAGCTACAGTGCTTCACCACGGATTTGCCTGGGGTAACAGTACCGTTCGTCCCGACAACCGCATCAACGTAATATACGGTATGGCCGACAACCCCGCAGGTAACGCCAACTCGACCCCCACAGGCTACTACATGGCCAAGTACATTCCCGCCGAAATCCTTTCGGGTACTCACGCAGGTAGCGCCTACCGACTCTGGACCATCATCCGCTACGCCGAGATTCTCCTCAACTACGCCGAGGCTCTCAACGAAGCTCAGGGTCCCTCAGCTACGGTGTTCGACCTCCTCGACCAGATTCGTCACCGCGCAGGCATTACAGGTAACGTTGCCGACCGCCCCGACCTTCACGATCAGGATGCCCTCCGTCGATTCATCCGCAAGGAGCGCACCGTTGAGTTCGCTTTCGAGGAGCATCGTCCCTGGGATGTTCGCCGCTGGAATGTGGCTGTAGAGGCTCTCTCTCGTCCCATCTACGGTGTTACGGTGACCCGTGTTGGAAACGCCACCGATGCCGACTACGACTTCGTGCCCGGCAACTACAAGATTACCCGCAAGGTAGCTCAGGCTCGCGTTTTCGACGAAAAGATGTACCTCTATCCCATCCCCGAGGAGGAAGTATGGAAAACCGGTCTTGAAAACAATCCCGGATGGTAAAAATCTTAAATCGCTTTATTTTTAGACCAATTATGGATAACATCATAAAATATTTGTCAGCTAAAGGTAAATACCTTCTGACCGCAGTGCTTCTGGGCAGCACGCTCGCTATGTCGGCTGCCGGAGGTCGAGAAGTAAAGGGTCGCGTTGTCGATCCCGAAGGCAATCCCATTCCGGGAGCTGTGGTAAACCTTGCCGAGCAGAGCCGCATCGTGCTCACCGACCAGGACGGTAACTTCGTCCTCAAGGATGCCGGCTACGACGATGAAGTCAACGCCAAGTGCATCGGCTTCCTCACCAACATCGTGACAATCGAGGATCTTGACACTCCCCTCGTAATAACTCTTGAACCCGACAACGACGCTTACGCTCACCTCCGTCAGGTTGCTTTCGCCGAGAAGCCCTCAAAGTTCATGACCGAGTCTACCTCAATGGTGACCGGACAGGAGCTCCAGCGCTATCCCGTGACCGTGCTTCAGAACGCCTTCAACTCACTCCTCACCGGTGTGCAGACCTATGAGGCATCTTCCGAGCCCGGTTGGTCGGAAACCGCAATGTACATCCGCGGTGTCCGCACCCTCAACTCGGCTGCCCGCAGCCCGCTGGTAATCGTGGACAACGTTGAGCGTGACATCTCGTTCCTCGATGCATTCCCCATCGACAACGTGACAGTGCTCAAGGATGCTGCCGCTACCGCTCTCTACGGTATGCGCGGTGCCAACGGTGTCATCCTCGTAACCACCAAGCGTGGCGACGCAGGAAAAACCAACATCGAGTTCACTCAGGAAATAGGATTCCAGACTCTTACCGGAAAGGTTGAGAACCAGAACTCCTACAACATCGCCCTCACCCGCAACCAGGTGCGTTATCTCGACGGACGCGAGCCCCTCTACACAGCCGAGCAGATTGAGAAGTATCGTCGCGTAAGCAACGGTGAAACTCTCGACGGCATGGACCGCTACCGCTACTTCAACACCAACTGGTTTGATGTCCTCTATCGCGAAACAGCTCCGGTAGTTAAGACCAACCTCCAGATTTCAGGTGGTAACAACCGCGCACGCTACTACGTGTCGTTCTCTTACCTCCGTCAGGAAGGTATGTGGAACAGCGAAGGTACCAAGTTCAACGACCGTTTCACCACCCAGCACACTCTCAACCGCTGGAACCTCCGAAGCAACCTCGACATCAATGTCAACAAGTATCTCCGCGTAGGTCTTGACCTTGGAGGCCGTATCGACAACATCCTCCAGCCCACCACCCGCGTGTTTGACCTCACTACATTCGGTGCCGTGGAGGCCGACCCCATGCGTCCCGTCTACTGTCCCAACGGCGAGCTCTATGTCGACGGTAGCGCAAGCAACCCCATCTACCAGCTCGGTTCATCGGGTCAGGAGCGTAACCGCCGCCGCCAGCTCTACTCTACATTGAACGTTAACGGCGACCTCAGCCCCATCACCAAGGGTCTTAGCACCAACCTCGTCATAAGCTTCGATGCATTCGATGTATTCCAGTCGACTCAGACCAACGGTGTCGATGCCTACAGCTACGACTTCACCAACATGGCCGTGACCGATGTTAAGGACTTCACCTATACTCAGACCCGCAAATATCAGGAGCTCACCAACCCCTCGGCCAACGAGCGTGCCAACTCCTGGACCATCAACCTCCGCTACGGATTCCGCTACGACCGCACATTCGGCAAGCACCACATCGATGCCAACGCATTTGTGCGCACCTATCAGCAGCGTCTTAACGTGCGTGAGGCTAATACTGACAACGGTATGTACTCATCTGACCGTTACCTCTCTTGGAACGGTGCTGCAACCTATATCTTCGACAACCGCTACGTGATCAACGGAAGCATCTCGCGCATGGGTAACGATAACTTCACCCCCGACAACCGCTGGGACACATTCTGGGGCGTAGGTGCAGCATGGGTGGCTTCGGAAGAGTCATTCCTCCGCAACGAAAACATCAACCTCCTCAAGCTTCGCGCAAGCTACGGTAAGGCAGGTATGAGCGACACCGGTGCAGGCCGTTATCCCTATCAGTCGACCTATTCGTCCAACGGTGGATACGGATTCGGTGAAAACAGTGCCACTTGGATTCCCGGTTACATCGAAAGTGCCGCCGGCAACCCCAACAACAAGTGGGAAATCTCCAAGATGGTCAACGTAGGTCTTGACTGGGACTTCTGGGGCAAGAAACTCTACGGTTCATTCGACATGTTCAAGGAGTGGCGTAGCGACATCCTCGTCGACCGCACCACCAACCCCGCAATCCTCGGTATCACATTTGCCAAGGACTCCTACGGTAAGGTTGAGTCAAAGGGTCTTGAACTTACGATAGGTCACACCAACAAGATTGGAAAGGTTACTTACTCTATCGAAGGTCTTCTCTCGTGGAACACCAACAAAATCACCGAGATGGACGAGCCCGAACCCGCTGTCGAGTGGCAGCGCAAGACCGGAAAGCGCATCTTTGACTATGCTTCGGTGTCATCGCTCTACGAGTGGGAAAACCGCTCGGCAATCGGTGGATGGAACCAGTACCGCTTCGTGCAGTGGGCTTCGGATCCCAACCTGATTTCAACCTCGCAGCAGGATGCAATCGATCACCCCGAAAAGTACCCCTACAACTCTTTCTCGGGTGGTGGCCAGAAACTCGGTACCGCAGTGTTCAAGGACCTCAACGGCGACCGCATAATCGACTCTCGCGACATGGAGCCCTTCGGCTACACAATCATTCCCGAATTGACTCCCTCGATCTCACTGTCGGCTCAGTATGCCGGATTTGACCTCCGCGTCATCGGTACAGCCTACCTCAACCGCTCAGTGTTCCTGTCACCCTCTATGACCTTCTCGGAATGGGGTTCCAACAACTCAACCCACGCTGTAAAGGACGCTTGGGGTTACTACACCGACGATCCCAACGACCCGCGCAACATCAACGCCAAGTATCCCCGTCTGAGCTACTCGTTCAACACCGAGGACTCTTCACGTGACAACGGTTCTTACCAGAACGACATCTGGATCATGAACGGCGACTACTTCGCACTGCGTAACATCGAGTTCGGATACTCACTTCCCAAGAAGCTCATCGCTAAGGCTTACATGACTCGCTGTCGCGTTTACTTCAGCGCTTACAACATCGCCACATTCAGCCATCTCCCCAAGGGTATGGACCCCGAGAAGCCCATGTCTTACTGCTGGTGGTATCCCAAGACCCGTACATTCTCTTTCGGTTTAAACGTTGCATTCTAATTCATGAAAATTACAGAACTTATGAAATTCAATAAAATAGCATTATACGTAGCTGCGGTGCTCTCCTTCGGGGGGGCATCATGCAGCGACTACCTCGATAAGGAGGTTGACCTCACCCTGCAGGCCGATAACGTGTTCTCCGACTTCGATCGCACACGCGGATTCCTTGCAAAGATGTATGACAATTGCTTGCCCGACGCTTTCCGTGGTTATAGCGACACTCAGTTCCGCCTCTCGGGCGACTGTATGACCGACAACGCTGTCGACTACTGGGGTGTGGCTCGCTACCACTCGGTTATGGCCGATGCTTACGATGCCACCAACCACTGGTTTGCCAACGACTATTGGACTTCGCGTTATGCAGCCATCCGCTCATGCAACCAGTTCCTCACCAACGCTCGTCCCGACGTTATCGGTAACGCCGAGAAGCCCGGCGACGACAACCGCCTCTACGACCGTATGATTGCCGAGGCTCACATGCTCCGCGCCATCATGCACTTCGACCTAATCTGCTGGTTTGGCGACACTCCCATGGTGACCGACGACGAAAACGGCGCTCCCATCATCCTCACTCCCTCATCGGTGATTCCCGAGCGTATGCCCGCTGCCGATGCTTTGAAGTGGATTGCCGACGAGTGCGACAAGTACAAGGATGCTCTTCCCTTCCGCTATGCAAGCGAAAATGAAAACTGGGGTCGTGTAAACGGTGCTGCCGCTTACGCACTCAAGGCTCGTGCGCTCCTCTATCGCGCATCGCCCCTCCACAACCCCGGCAACGATCAGGCCCGCTGGACCGAGGCAGCTAACGCAGCTCTCGACTTCATCAACGCCAACAATCGTCAGAGCAACCCCTACCGCCTCTACACCACTCCCGACAACGATCCGTCGAAGAACTACTATCAGTGCTTCACCACCAATCCCTCTCACAACAACGAGTACATCCTGAGCCGTTCGACCTGGAACACTCTCAATCTCGTGTTCTTCAACGCTCCCTGCGGATTCACCGGAGCAATCAGCGCAACCGGATATCTCAATCCCACCCAGAACCTCGTTGACGCTTACGAAACCGCCAACGGACTCCCCATCGATCAGGATCCCTCCTACGACGAGCAGAATCCCTACGTTAACCGTGACCCCCGTCTTACCCAGACGATCATCCACCACGGCATGACCTGGGGTGTGGGCAGCGAGGCCCGTCCCGTCGATGTTAACAACGACGACGGCCGTGTAGGTGCCGACTACGCTCGTGGTAACGGCGGTACCGCCACCGGTTACTACTCGATGAAGTACACTCACAACATTCCTTGGGACGGTACAGTTAACTCCGTTCAGGTGGCTTGCCCCATCTTCCGTTACGCCGAGATTCTGCTTAACGCCGCCGAGGCTCTCAACGAAGCCGGTCGCACAAGCGAAGCCTACGACTACGTTGACCAGGTGCGTGCCCGCGTAAACATGCCCTCGCTCCGCTCTCGCGGACTCGACCAGTCGGCTCTCCGTGAGCGCATCCGCAACGAGCGCCGCATCGAGCTCTGCTTCGAGGATCACCGATTCTTCGACGAGCGTCGCTGGAAGCTCTTCGACGAGAACCGCAACGCAGCTGCCGAGGCATCGCTTCCCCGCTACCGTCAGGTGTTCACTCTCTACGGTGTTGAAGTGCGCGAAAACACCAACACTACCTTCAACTACGGCACAAGCCGCGTCGATGGTCGCCGCACATTCAACAGTCCCAAGAACTACTTCTTCCCCATCCCCTACGATGAAGTGCGCAAGGCAGGTATCGTACAGAACCCCGGTTGGGAACTTTAATAATGTTAGCTTTAACACACTAATACTTTCAAGAACAAAATGAAACTAACCAAAATATTGCTATATAGCACATTGTCAGCAGTCGCCCTGTTCATGGGCGCCTGCAACGACGATGACGATGTAGTATTTGTCGATGGCGAGAACGTGGCCGTGGCAATGCCCGAAGCTACCGAGGTAGGAGCCACCTACATTGCTCTAAGCACCAACTTCGACACTCGCGCCAATGCTGTCTACACCAACGCAGGCTACTGCTACAGCCTGAAGCCCAACCCCACCATCTACGGTACGGTAATCAAGGGCGAAGTCAACGACAACGTTGTCACTGCAACTCTCATGGATCTCGTGCCCAACACTACCTACTACGTGAAGGCCTTCGTGAGCGAATACAAAGGTCACGCCGTCTACTCTCAGGAATTTGAAGTAACCACTGCCGAAGGCACTATGGACGAGCAGCTCGCTGCCTATCGCGGCCCTCAGCACCCCGACTACTATGTCGACCTCTCCGGTTGGGACCAGCGCGACAAGTGGAACCTCGCCAACGTTCACGACCCCAGCGTTGTGAAAGCCGACGACGGTTACTACTACATGTATCAGACCGACGCTTCCTACGGTAACGCACACGTTGCAGGCGGACACTTCCACGCTCGCCGCTCCAAGGATCTCATCAACTGGGAATACCTCGGCGGTACAATGTCGGAACTCCCCGGATGGGTAATCCCCAAGCTCAACGAGATTCGTGAGGCTATGGGACTCCCCGCAGTTACTCCCGATGTGAACGACTTCGGCTACTGGGCTCCCGTGGTGCGCCGCGTCAACAACGGCCTCTACCGCATGTACTACTCTATCGTGTGCCCCGGCACCCTTAATGGCGACAACTCTTGGGGCGAACGCTCGTTCATCGGTATGATGGAGAACAGCGATCCCGCCAACAACGACGGTTGGGTCGACAAAGGATATGTAATTACCAACGCTTCCGACAAGGGCCTCAACTTCAACATCGCCCCCAACGACTGGGCCAACTGCTACTACAAGTGGAACGCCATCGACCCGTCCTACATCATCGCCGACAACGGTGAGCACTGGCTCATCTACGGTTCTTGGAACTCGGGTATCGCAGCAGTGCAGGTTGATGCCGCTACCGGAATGCCCTTAAACGCACTCGGCAACCCCTGGGGTGACGACGATGCCGCGATCGCCAACTACGGTCAACTCATCGCAACCCGCCAGATGGGCAACCGCTGGCAGGCTTCCGAAGGTCCCGAAATCATCTATCGCGACGGCTACTACTACCTCTTCCTCGCTTACGACGCTCTCGATGTTGCCTATAACACTCGTGTCGTTCGCTCTACTTCAATCACAGGTCCCTACGTAGGCATCGACGGAACCGATGTCACCAATACCGGTGGCGATGCACTCCCCGTAGTAACCCATCCCTACAAGTTCAGCAACAGCAACGGCTGGGTAGGTATCGCCCACTGCGCTGTGTTCGATGACGGAAACGGCAACTGGTACTACGCTTCTCAGGGCCGACTCCCCGCAGGTGTCAACGGCAATGAGTTCAGCAACGCTCTCATGACTGGTCACGTGCGCAAGATTCGCTGGACCAACGACGGCTGGCCCCTCGTGATGCCCGAGCGTTACGGTGCAGTGCCCGATGTTCCCATCACCACCGAGGAACTTCTCGGAACTTGGGAGCACATCGACCTCAGCTACGCCTACGGTACTCAGAAGGAAGCCGCTCCCATGGTGCTGACCGCCGACCACAAGGTTGCTTCTGGGCCCTGGGAAGGCAGCGACTGGGAATACGATGCCGAGAATCAGATTCTCACAATCAACGGCGTGGAGCTATACATCCAGCGCGAGTGTGATTGGGAATCCGAGGAGAGAAAAGCCACAATCGTATATGCCGGTGTTACCGCCGACAAAACTTATTGGGGTAAAAAATCATAATAATCAATAGATACAATTTTTCTCCACTTTTAAAATCGTTTCAATTGAAAGAAAGCGTCGAGCCGCGGAGGCCCGGCGCTTTCGCCGTATAATAGATATTCAAGCTGTCAATGTCGTGTCACACCTGCTCGAGTGCCTGAGCTATGTCGGCTATCAGATCGTCGGCATGCTCCGTCCCTATCGACACCCTCACTGTGCCGGGGGTTATTCCCTGCTCGGCGAGCTGCTCCTCGTTGAGCTGCGAATGTGTCGTCGATGCCGGATGTATTACAAGGCTCTTGGCATCGGCCACATTGGCAAGCAGCGAGAATATCTCCAGTGAGTCGATGAAGCGGTGAGCCGCCTCCTTTCCGCCGTCGAGTTCAAATGTGAATATCGAGCCTCCTCCCTCGGGAAAATACCTTTTGTAAAGCTCATGGTCGGGATGTCCGGCAAGCATCGGGTGATTGACACGCTTCACCTTGGGATGTGAGGCAAGATACTCCACCACCTTGCGCGCATTTTCACTGTGACGCTCGACTCTCAGCGACAATGTTTCCACACCTTGCAGCAACAGGAAAGCATTAAAGGGGCTTATCGTAGCGCCGGTGTCACGCAACAGCACCGCACGCACACGCGTCACGAAGGCTGCCGCTCCGGCCGCATCGATGAAGCGCACACCGTGATACGACGGCTCGGGCTCGGTAAGCTGCGGGAACTTGCCCGAAGCCTTCCAGTCAAATCGTCCCGAATCGACAATCACGCCTCCCAGCGATGTACCGTGACCGCCCAAGAATTTGGTTGCCGAGTGAACCACTATGTCGGCGCCGAGCTCGATTGGCCTCACAAGATAGGGTGTGGCAAATGTGTTGTCGACAATAAGCGGGATGCCGTTACGGTGAGCCGCCTCAGCTACGGCCTCTATGTCGATGATGTTGGAATTCGGATTTCCGAGCGTTTCTATGAATATCGCCTTGGTGGCGGGAGTTATCGCCTTCTCGAAGTTGCCGACATCGCTCGGATCGACAAATGTCGTCGTCACCCCGTAGGAGGGCAGTGTGTGGTCGAGAAGATTGTAACTGCCTCCGTAGATTGTCTTGGCCGCTACGATGTGGTCGCCGCTGCGCGTTATGTTGAGCAGCGCGTAGGTTATTGCGGCGGCTCCGCTTGCCACAGCCAGTGCGGCAACACCGCCTTCAAGTGCAGCGATGCGCTTTTCAAGTACCTCCTGGGTGCTGTTGGTGAGCCGGCCGTAGATGTTGCCTGCGTCCTGAAGGGCAAACCTCGCCTCGGCCTGCGCCGAATTTTCAAATACGTAGGATGTCGTCTGATATATCGGTACTGCGCGTGCTCCTGTTGAAGAATCGGGTGTTTCCTGTCCCACATGAAGCTGAAGAGTTTCAAAGTGTAGTCTGTTTCTGTCTAAAGCCATTGTTGTATCAATTTTTAGTTATTGTTTATGCTGCAAATTTACATGCGGCCGATTTTTTATTCAATAAAACCGCATTACTTTGGAATAAATGACTAATTTTGACCTCAAAACATTGAAATATGTTTCCTATGCCGCCCCGTCGGCCCGAAAAACAGAATAAATCATCATGACACCCACCGAATCCATCGACAATGTCGACCTCGACATCCTTCGTGCATTGCAAAGTGACGCACGACTCACCGTGCGACAGATAGCCATGCGTGTTCACCGCTCTCCCACCCCGGTATTCGAGCGGCTCCGTCGCCTTGAGTCGCAAGGCTACATACGCCGTTATGTCACAGTCCTTGATGCCGACAAGCTCGGACAGGGATTTGTCGTGTTCTGTCAGGTGAAGCTGCGTCACATCAACCGCGACATTGCCAACGACTTCATGTCACGCATCATGGCAATGCCCGAGGTCACCGAGTGCTACAACGTGTCGGGAGCCTGCGACTATCTGCTCAAAATTTACGCACCCTCCATGAGCGACTATCGTGACTTCCTCCTCAACAAGCTTGGCGCCATCGAGTCGCTTGGCTCGGTGGAGTCGATCTTCGTCATGTCGGAGGTGAAACACAACTACTCAATACCCATTTAGACCCCGCACCCCAATATTTGAACCGGCTCTAAATGAATGTGCATCTAAGTTAACAATTGCTATAAGCATCAACTTTGCCATAATCCGATGTGTTTACATAGCTGAAACTCTTAAAAACTCTCGATTATGGAACTGAATAAGGAAAACCTTTCAAAGCAGGCCGCTGAAATATCAAAAAACGCGGCCCATGTAAGTGTCGATGCGGCAAAGGTGAGTGCCGAAGCCGCTGCTGAAGCAACAAAGGATGCCGCCGCAGGCATCAAGGACGCTGCCGCCGACAAAATCAATGACGCAAAAGACGCTGCTGCCGATAAGATAAACGATATTAAGGGCGCTGCCGCCGACAAGCTGGGCGACCTCAAGGATCAGGCTTCCGACAAGCTGGGCGACCTCAAGGACAAAGCCGCCGACCTAACATCGCAGGCTTCCGACAAGCTGGGCGACCTCAAGGACCAGGTAGCTGAAAAGAGCGGAAACATTCTCGACCATGTGAAGGACATTGCCGCCAACGCACTCGACTCCACAGCCAACGCCGCCCACTCCCTTGCCGACAAGCTCAAAAACTAAATTTACCACTCCAAGTTCTAAAACAACACAACGCTGTGTCATTAATTAATGGCACAGCGTTTTTCATCTACGGCCTCGTCGCTTTTTTATGCAATAAACTTCCTGTTTAATTTGTTATAGTAATGATGGATGCTGTAAAGATATGGGGCAAGACCCTACGAGCCGCCATGCGGCTGAACGTGGTGAAAGTGTCACGAGCCGAGTTCCTTGAGAAAGAGCTCGGACACTACTGTGCGCCCGCGACAATCGAGAAAATAATCTCCAGCGAAGAAAAAACCTACAACCTCATCCCCATCGAAACCCTCGATCACGTAGCCGCCGGCTGCATCAACTACCAGACTACCGTTGCCTGCTCTATTGCCGCCGTTGCCGGAGTGCCCGGCGGACTCGGACTCGCACTGGCCATTCCCGCCGATCTCGCGCAATTCTACGGCAACATACTCGCCCTGAGCCAGAAGCTGATGTACATCTACGGTTGGCCCGACATCCGTGACAAAAAAGGTGAAATCGACGACGCGACCCTCCAGGTGCTCACGCTATTCGTAGGCGTAGCCATGGGCTGCAAGGAAGCCGGCAAGGCCATCAACGCAATCCTCGCCAAACTATCCGACCAGCTCATCCGCAACATCCCCGAAAAACTCGTCACCCACAGCGCATTCTACTCCGTCGTACGGCAAGTCGCATCATGGATAGGCATAAAAATATCAAAGGAAAGCCTCGCCAAAGGCATCGGCAAAGCACTTCCCCTAATCGGCGCACCCATCAACGCCGGCATGACCTACTACACATTCAAGCCCATGGCCAACCGCCTCAAGAAGCACCTCCGCTCCCAAGCATTAACGAATATTGGATAACTTGGTCTAAAACTTTGTTAAAAACGCCTTCATTTTCACATAATCCTTAAAATCTCGGGATTTTTAGCTAAATTTGATAACATATTTAATAAATTACCATTAACTTAACCATATCATTACACAATGAACATCAAACATCTTTCAATGGGAGCCCTGGCTGTAGCCTTATCCGTGGCAGCTTCGGCACAAAAGCCCATGACAGCCCCTCAAGGCGGCAAGCCGATCAGCGACGAACTGATTGGTATCTTCTTTGAGGACATCAGCTACTCAGCCGATGGCGGCTTGAACGCCAACCTGGTTCAGAACGGCTCTTTCGAGTACAGCCCAATGGTTCGCGACGGATGGGGACCCGGCACCTCTTGGCGCTTCCTCCGTCCCGGTCACTCAGCCGGTTACATCGTTGACGGTCATCAGAATCCCATCCATGCCAACAATCCCACCTATATGCGCATCTATGCCGAGCGCATCGGTCACTACGAGGATTACGACGGATGGACCGGAGTAGGCCTGATGAACAACGGCTTCAACGGCATGAACGTGAAGGCCGGTGAAAAGTACGACTTCAGCATCTTCATGCGCAATGTCAGCGGCAAGGCAAAGCCCGTGCGCATCGTATTGGCAACCCCCGGCCGCAAGCCCAAGGTACTCGCCGAAACCACCATCAATGTATATGACAAGGAGTGGCAGAAGTACACTGCCGTACTCACTCCCTCGGAGAACTGCCCCGATGCCGACCTGCAGATACTCATGCTTGAGAAAGGTGAATTGGACATCGACATGGTAAGCCTCGTACCCCAAGACACTTACCACGGACATGGCATACGCAAGGATTTGGCCGAAGCTTTGGAAGGCCTGAATCCCCGCTTCATGCGATTCCCCGGCGGTTGTGTGGTTCATGGCGGTGGCGATGGATTCTGGGACACCTATCGTTGGAAGACCACAGTCGGCCCCAAGGAAACCCGCAAGTCACTCAAGAACACTTGGGGCTACAACCAGAGCATGGACATCGGCTACTTCGAGTATTTCCAGCTATGTGAGGACATGGGCATGCAGCCCCTTCCCATTCTGCCGTGCGGTGTAAGCTGTCAGGGCGTAAACGGTGGCTGGGGCATGAAGAACCAGGCTCAGGAAGTAGTTGCTATGGAGGATATGGACGAGTGGGTACAGGATGCCCTTGACCTCATCGAGTGGGCCAACGGCGATGTCGACACCAAGTGGGGTGCCGTACGTGCCGCTGCAGGCCATCCCGAGCCCTTCAACCTGAAGTATCTCGGCATCGGTAACGAAGAAAAGATCACCCCCGAATTTGCCGAGCGCTTCAAGTATATGTACAACAAGATAATGGAGAAGCACCCCGAAATTGTAATCGTGGGTACTGCCGGCCCCGGCTCACATCCCGGAAATCCCGACTACGAGAACTCTTGGAAGCTGGCTGAAGAAATCGGCCTTCCCATCATCGACGAGCACTATTACGACCCCCGTCAGCAGTACATCGATTCCCGCCAGTACGACAGCGACTTCTACAAGGACAAGAAGTGCAAGGTATATCTCGGCGAATACAGCGTGAAGGACCACAGTCACGGCGAGAAGAACCAGTGGGGCGACGCACTTGCCGAGGCCATCTACCTGATGCATGTCGAGCGCAACGCCGACAAGGTGGTGATGACCTCCTACGCGCCTCTGTTTGCCTACAAGCACAACACCAACTGGAACCCCAACCTGATTTACTTCGACAACGAACGCCCCTTCCTCACCTGCAGCTACTACGTACAGCAGATGTTCGGACAGTCGAGCGGTCAGTACTTCTACGGCGACTGCGTGAAGTTTGCCGATGGCGACGACGAGTTCAAGAACCATCTCCTGGGACAGTCGGTAATTCTGAATGTCAACAAGCGCGAGCTCTATGTCAAGTTGGCCAACATGACCGATGCGCCCAAGTCGGTAAATATCGACCTGTCACGCTTCTCAGTTAAGCCCAATGCCGTAAAGACAATCCTGAGCGGCAGCCTGGACGACGAGAACAACTACGACAAGCGCCCCGTCAGCCCTGTAAAGGAAGATGTGAAGGTAAGCAAGAAAATGACCGTGGAAGTTCCCGCCCACAGCCTCATAATGTACACCATCAAGCTGTAACACCCCAACCAACCCATAACGAAGCGGGATGCGCCTCGGCGCATCCCGCTTCTTGTATATACCCTTAATCCACAGCACATTACACTCCCTCGCACAACAAGTCGCATCATTGATAGGCACAAAAATATCAAATAAACGCATCCCTAAAAGCATAAGCAAAGCCATTCCCCTAATCGGCCACCCATCAACACATCCATAAACCCACTACACCTTCAAGCCCATTCTCAACCACCTCAAAAAACACCTCCGCTCCTAATACTCCTTAATTTTATGAGTTTCGACTTCTCTGCACCAATCCACCCTCCAATACAGATATGCAACCCGCAAATGCCCCGCTTTCGCCCCGCGCAGCGCAGGGCGCGCTCCACCCGCAAATCCCCGCAACCCTGCATTATGCCACCAGGCATTCCTTGCACTTAACCACGGGTTGACCACAGACCCACCCGTAGAAAGGACTCCCGTAGGCCCACCCGTGGAAAGGCCGCATAGTCGCCCAAATTCAAAAATAGATAATGTATAGAAATCGCGCTAATCAGGTTGCGCTCGACGCCATAGTATATGCGTCATTATTAGGGATAAACGATACGTTAAGCTTATCTTACTTTTTACAATAAGTCCCCTCTGTCATGTTTTAATATAAACAGATAAAAATCTCTTACCAAGAGATACTTTAGCCCATCACATGGCTATATTCCAATAGATTAAGGATATACAAAATCAACAATTTGATAAAACAATATTAAAATCGAAAAAATTATTTATATTTTTTTTGGTGAAAATGTATTGTTTTCAAAAAGAATAACTATCTTTGCGGCAGATTTAAGTATCTCTTGGTAAGAGATGCAAAAATTGATTTGACAATATTTAAGAGTTAACAGGCAATCGGAACTATCCGAAACAGGTTTTCGACAAGCTTTTTAAACGCTCTTGTCGTGTAAGGAAACGTACTATGAATACTATTTCTAAGGTGAAAAAGATTGTAAAGGGGATTGTAAAATTTACAAGAAGCATTTAGTTAAATATAGTAATTATTAATTGCCAATGAAAAAACATCGATTCATTACGTGGCTGACATTCCTTCTCTTTGGAATTGTAAGCCTTAGTGCGCAACAGTACTCTCTAAAGGGAGAAGTGCTGGACGAACTTGGGGACCCTCTGATAGGTGCTACCGTGAAAGTCAAGAGTGATCCTAACAATGGTGTTATGACCGACATCAATGGTCAGTTTGCCTTAAATGTGTCAAAAGGCGATGTCCTGCAGGTATCCTACATCGGATATGTTACTGTCGAACTGCCTATTACTGACCAAAACAACATCAAGATAGAGATGAAAGAGGACTCTCAGATTCTCGACGAGGTCGTTGTAGTTGGTTATGGTACAATGCGTAAGAAGGACCTTACAGGTTCTGTTGTGCAAATCAATCCTGAAAAAATTGCCGACACCAATCCCGGTTCAGTGCAAGACCTGCTGAGAGGTACTGCCGGTCTGCAGATTGGTTACGACGCATCGGCCAAGGGTCAGAGCGCTTCCATCCAGTTGCGCGGACAGAACTCCCTCGGTACCAATGCAAGCCCTATGATTGTCCTCGACGGTATGGCATTCTACGGTGAGCTTTCTGAAATCAATCCCGACGACATCGCGCAGATCGATGTCCTCAAGGATGCCTCTTCAGCCGCCATCTATGGTGCCAAGGCTGCCGCCGGTGTAATCATCATCACCACCAAGAAAGGTAAGGAAGGAAAGCCCGTGATCAACGTGAGCGCCAACCTCGCCGTAAACACCAAGTCGGCCTATCGCGACTTCTTCGACCGCACAAACTGGGAAACCTACCGTGAGGACTGGTACAAGATGTACTACACCTACGGAATCGGCGAAGACGGCCTCTACGGCTACTACAATGCACGCGACACCAAGGCCGAAGGCAAGCCCATCCTATATCCCAAAGGCTACTTCGACAATCCCTCTCGCCTGAGCGATGCCGAGCAATCGGCTTGGATGACCAATATCGGCGCAGCCGGTTTCGGTGCTGCTGCAGGTGAATCGGCACTGGAACTCTACGCCCGCCGTATGTCTATGGACAACGCGCCCTTGATGATGTCCAACTTCCTCGCTGGCAACTACTACGACTGGAACGACGCCGTGTTCCGCACCGGTCTTAACCAGGACTACAATGCAAGCATCTCGGGTGCTTCGGAGCGCGTCAACTACTACATGTCTATCGGTTACATGAAAAATGAAGGTGTTGTACGTGGTAACGACTACGACGCTTTCCGTGCAAGCTTGAAGTTGCACTCCCAGGTTACCGACTGGCTCGAAGTAGGAGCACAGGTTAACTTCCAGAACCGTTCCGACGGCGACATGCAGGTATCGCTCGGCTCCAACTACTGGGACGCCAACATGCTCCGCAACTCTCCCTACGCAGGCATGTACACCGAGGACGGTAGCTACAACCAGTATCCTATGACAGGTTTTGCTGCCAACGGTGCCGGTTACAACTACTTCTTCGACAATCAGTACTACGACCTCGACCGCGGTTACACCGTGTTGAACTCAATCTTCAACGTGAAGGTCAACCTTCCCCTTGGATTCTCCTATCAGTTCAACATCACCCCGCGCATGCAGTGGTATCACGACTACTACCACATGTCGGCCGACCTCCCCGGAGCATCGCCTGCCGACCGAGGTGTCAACCGAAGCAACTCCAAGAACTTCGACTGGAACCTCAACAACACCCTTATCTGGGACCGCACAATCGCCGACATCCACCGCTTTACTGTGACACTCGTTCAGGAAGCTGAGGACCACAAGTACTGGAGCGACAACATCTACGCCCGCAACATCACCCCCACCGATGTGCTCGGATTCCACTACACTGCCGGCGGCAACAAGGAACAAAGCTCCTTCAGCACCTACGACAGCCACTACACCGCAGCATCTTATCTCGGTCGCGTATTCTACAGCTACGACAACCGCTACATGATCACCGGTACATTCCGTCGCGACGGTTACTCGGGATTCGGTGCCAACCATCCTTGGGGTAACTTCGGTTCGGTTGGTCTTGGTTGGAACTTCTCCGAGGAAAAATTCATGGAGAATACCCGCGACTGGCTCGACAATGCCAAGCTGCGCCTCTCTTGGGGTACCAACGGTAACCGCGAGTTTGGCGATGTCTACAAGACCCTTGCCAACCTTACTCTCGGAAGCCCCATGGCCTACCTCGACAAGAGCGGAAAGCCCGTCATCGTCAACACCCTTTCTATGAGCCGACTCGGTGCTCCCGACCTCGTTTGGGAAAAGACTCACGCCTACAATGTCGGTCTTGACTTCTCGATTCTGAACTACCGACTCACCGGTAGCCTCGACTTCTACCACAAGATTACCAAGGACATGATCATGTCGCAGCGTCTGCCCTCGTTCACCGGATTCAGCTCTATCGCTGCCAACCTCGGTGAAGTGCAGAACACCGGTTTTGAGTTCTCGCTCAACTCGACCAACATCAAGAACCGCGACTTCGTGTGGAACACCTCTGTAGGCTTCTCCTACAACAAGAACCGCATCAAGCACCTCTACTACGACTACGACGAGAACGGTGTTGAGCGCGACGACACTTCCAACGGCTGGTACATCAACCATCCTATCGGTGAAATCTGGTACTACGAAACCGACGGCGTTTGGCAGAACACTCCCGAGGACATCGCTGCCGCCGCACTCGTAGGTCAGGTACCCGGTGATATCAAGGTTAAGAACAACTACACCGACGACGACAAGATCCTCGACGACGGAACCCGCATCCCCGTTTACAACGACAACGATAAGGTTTACCTCGGCACTACCGCTCCTCCCATCTACTGGAACATGCGCAACGAGTTCACCCTCTGGAACGACCTCACAATCTCCTTCTCGCTCTACTCCTACATGGGCCACAAAAGCCTTGCCGGATACTGGCTCAACAGCGACAACGGAGGTTCGGTTGTCACCAACGGTTTCAACGTGCCCGCCAAGAAGTACTGGACTCCCGACAACCCCACCAACGACTACGGTCGTCTTGAGGCAAAGGGTCCCAACACCGGTCTTTCAGGAGGCGTAAGCAAGCTCTACAACCGCAACTTCGTTCGTCTTGACAACATAACTGTCGGTTACACAATTCCTCAGAAGTGGACTCGCCAGTGGGCTATCGAGAAACTCCGCATCACCGCAAGCTGCAACAACGTTTGCACTATCTCAGGATGGGAGTATGGCGACCCCGAAACAGGCGGCCTTGCAACCCGTAAGTTCAACTTCGGCCTTAACATCACACTTTAATCCCGACTACAGTAACTTAGATAAACATTTTATCAATAAAGCAACAACATGAAATTCATAAACAACAACATAATCAAGTGCTTGGCCGGTGTCGCCTCATTGACTGCGCTTGCCGGTTGCTCCGACTCATTCCTGGAGCAGGACCCCCTGTCGTTCTATGAGCCCACGACAACCTACAACACCGAGGCCGGACTTAAGTCGGCGCTCGCCCGCTGCGACTTGTCCTACAAGGAAATGCTCATGGACGGTAACGGCAACATGCTCCCCATCGCATCCACCTATTTCATGTCTGATATAGGCCTGTATGCCAAGACCGATGCCGGCGGCGGTATAATGGACGATATCGCCAACAAGATTACACCCACCTCCGGTATGGCAACTCACGGCGACTCCAACTCAATGATTGGATTCTACAACCGCTCTTGCGACGGTATCAAGTATGCCAACACCGTGTTGACCTATATCGACGGTGTAACATCGCTCGACGAGGTAACCCGCGACGCCTACAAGGGCCGCGCCTACTTCCACCGCGCCTACAAGTACTATCACATGGTGCTCCTCTTTGGCGACATACCCTTGATTACCAAGATCATCCAGGTGCCCAAGCAGAACTACAAGTCGACCAGCAAGCAGGCCATCTTCGAGATGCTTGTTCACGACCTCGAGTTTGCTGTTAAGCATGTGCCCTCGATGAAGGATATGCCCAACTATGGCGAAGTAAACCAGGAAGCATGTATGCAGCTTCTCATTAAGTGCTACCTCACGGTAGGTGAATACGCCAAGGCCGAAGCCATGGCAACCGACCTCATCGAGAACCACGGACTCGCCCTCATGGAGCAGCCCTTCGGTACATTCGTGCCCTCAGGCAACCCCAACACTTGGGAAGTATCGCGTAACGTAGTTTGGGACCTCCATCGCGGTGAAAACGTGGCAATACCCGCCAACACCGAAACCATCCTCCCCATCCTCAACTTCAACGCTCAGAACTTCACCTACTACCCCACAATGCGTGCCACCGAAGTACACTGGTCCAACGGCGACATCCTCGACCCCCACGGACTCGGTTCGCCCACCTACAACTTCGCACGCAACCGCTCCGAGTATGACGACAATCTCGACTGGCTCCGCGTACTCGGCCGTGGCATCGGTTGCTTCCGCACATCCAAGTACTACAACCGCGAGTTGTGGATGTACGACGGCGAGCTCGACGAGCAGGACCTCCGTCACAACCGTCAGATGGGTAACTGGGTTGAAATGACCGACATCCGCTACAACCGTCCCAACTCCGACTTCAAGGGCGAGAACATGCGCCTCTATGCCGATGAGGACTACTACAACGACAAGGGCGAGCTCGTTGTCGCTGCAGGTCAGCTCCTTTGCAAGGACACAATCCGCAGCTGGTATCCCATTCCCTTGTATAAGATCTATGTCCTCGACCAGAGCGCATCAGGCAACATGGGAGCCGACCAGTTCAACGGTGCCACCAAAGGTGCCAACTGCTCTAATGGCAACATGTACCTCTTCCGCCTTGCCGAAACCTACCTCCTCCGCGCCGAAGCACGCTTCTATCAGGGCAACGCCTCAGGAGCAGCTCAGGATGTAAACAAGGTGCGCGCACGCGCCAACGCCAAGAAGATGTTCACCACCGTAACTATAGGCGACATCCTCGACGAACGCGCTCGCGAGCTATACCTCGAAGAGTGGCGCCAGCCCGAAATGACCCGCATCTCATGGTGTCTTGCACGCAGCGGACAGCCCGACGAATGGGGCGAAACCTACGACCTCAACACTTGGGACAAGCAGAGCGGCACCGACCTCTCGGGAGGTAGCTACTGGTTCAAGCGCTGCACTCGCTACAGCCTCTTCAACCATGGTCAGATTGTGTCAAAGGTAATCCTCAACTACCAGCTCGACAAGCGCAACCTCTTCTGGCCCGTTCCCAACTCCGTGATCACTGCCAACTTCGGAGCGCCCCTCCGTCAGAACTACGGTTACGACGGATACGACGAATCAGTTGAAATGTGGACCAACTGGGAAGACGCAGTCGCCGACGAAGACGTAGTCTAAACACTCACTCTCCCACACCCTACCGGCGGGGACGGCCAATCGGCCGCCCCCGCCTCCTTTTTCCCACCCTCTCAAATCCCCGCAACCTCGCCAACCCATGCTTTCACCCCTCCCGCAAATGCCCACGCTTTCGCCCCGCGCAGCGCAGGGCGCACACCCACCGGCAAATCCCCGCGTTAGCGCAAAAGCTGCAGAGCAGCTTAATAATGTTATACCCGTGCTGCGGCCGCCTAACGGCGGCCGCAGCACGGGTATAAGATGCACAAAAAAAGAGGGCTGCGTTAACTGCCCAATAAAACGCTCCATCCTATAACACCCAATTTAGACCAAACCATCGCTTCGCGACATTATGGGGTGAAATCCGCACTTCCCTGATATTATATTTGCAGAAAAAATTTTTAATCCGTAAAACTATGAAAGACTCCTGTCTAACCATTCCGGCCAAGCTCTCAGCTTTCGCCGACCCCGACAACTCCGTGATTAACCTCCGCGAAAACAACGGAATCCTCAATCCCGTAGGCATGCCCTCGACCGTCGTCGAGCTCCCCGGGTCGTTGCTCACCTCATTTAGACACGACGACGGCACCGAAACCCTCTTCATCGTTGATGGACTTGCACTTTCGGCTGTCCGTGGAGGCCGTGTGACCAAAATCGCCACACTCCCTTCGGTGCCTGACTGTGCCGTTGTCGACGGCCCCATGTTGATTGTCATGACCCATGAAGGCCCTTGGAGAGCCTGTTACGACATGATTTCGGAGCAGTGGCGCGAATTGGGATTGAATCCCGATTTCCCTGCCGTAGGAATCGAAATAGCCAATGAACGTGAGTTCCGTGAAACCTCGGGATTTCTCGATTTTGACGACGAATACTCGCCGGCCGGCATGACTATGCAGCCCGGCGACAGTCGCATGCTCAACCGTCTGCTCATGGAGTCCTACGACCGTTTGAGCAATTCGGCTCTCTCACAGGACTACTACGTGCATCCCGTCCTCGCTGCCTATCGCATAATCGGCGACGATGGTGCCGTGTTGTATCGATCCACCCCGGTTCTCGTTTCGCCACGAGGCTTTGAAATCGTGAAGCCGCTTAACGCAAGGCTCTACACAAGCGGCGGCAACATGTCGATGAGCAGCGGGGTTGACATTTCACTCACCGGTTTCCGACTTGCATTGCGTTCGCCCGCCGTTGTTGATTCGCCGTGGGCCGACAAGGCTGTTGCTCTCGAACTGCTCGTCACTCCACCGCTCGACCCTGTGCGCCGCTCCGAGTCGGCCCGTGTTTCACTTGGCTCTCCCGACGGCTCGATTCGTCCCTTTTCAGTCAGGATGCCTCTCGTCGGCGAATATCCCTCGATGGTTCAGCGTGCTTTTGAACGCTTTGACCTGATTGCCAAGGTGGCCGCCCGCTATACCAATCCATTCAAGGGCGGAATAGCCCCCGAGGGCGGCACTCTTGTTCCTCTCCCTTGGTCCTACAAATACAATGTGCCCTACGATGGCCGCTCGGTGCAGATTGCTCTTGCCGTAAAGTCCATTCCCGAAACTCCTCCCTTTGAGCTATCGCTTCCTCACACATTTACGGCCGGTTCCGCCGCACTTGTGGGCGACATGGCGGTATGGGGTGACATAACCCCCGTTCACGCCTTGCCCTCGGGAGCCGACCTGCTTGCCGCATCGACCACGGGCGGTGTGGGATGGAATGCGGTGACTCGTGTCACGATAACCTCACGCGACGGTCGCAAGGAGATTATTTCGCGCTCCTCGGGTGGCGATGACAACGCACCCGCTTCGCTATGGCCTGTGATGGCCTATCCCCACCCCGATGCAACGAAGATGGAGGTTCGCATCACCCGCACCGACGGCATCGTGTTTACCCGCACTTTCATGCTTGCTCCCGGCCCTGACGGCACGGTGGCCTGTTCATCGGCTGTCGACTGTACCCCCGTTGCGGTTGAGGACAACTCCACGGCTCACGAAGTCATATCGCCCGTAATGGAGCGTGTCAGCTCGCGCCGTCCCGGATTGATTGTTGCCGCTTCGGCCTCCTCTCCGCTTGCTCCGCTGTCGCAGCTTCCCGTGTCGCAGGGCGCTGTTACGGCTCTTACCGCCGCCTCAGGGTCGTCGAGTGCATGGGATTTCGCTCGCCGTCATCTCTACGCATTCACCTCGTCGGGAATATATGCCGTGGCGGTGAACTCCTCTATGTCGCTCGCCTCGGCCCACATCATCGACAGCCGGTGTGTGATGTCGCGCGACTGTGTGGCTTTTTCACCCGAGGGAGTATATGCCGTGGCCTCAGGCGACCTGCTGAAAGTCACCGGTTCGCGGGCCCAAACCGTTGTGCGCTCTTGCGGCGGCGATGCCGTGGCCTGGAGCGTGTCGCGTGGCGAGTTGTGGCATGTCGCGGCCGACGGCACCGTCAGCATCATGAATCCGCGTTCGTTGTGGTATGTGCGCAAGGGAGTCGTTCCGCAGTCGATGCTTTCGTCGGGCAGTCGCCTTTATCTTACCACCGGCACTGCATTGCTCGATGCCTCGGTCGAGAGTGTCGGCGAGGTCGATGTGGCGTTGCGTTCGCGTGTCGAGCTGCCTGAGCCGTATGCATTGCGTCACTGTTCACGGCTGTCGTGTGTCATGTCGGCCGGTCGTGGCAAGTTGAACGTAAAGCTGTCGGGCGACAATGGATCGGGACATCCCCACAACCTTTTGTCGGTCGATTTTGAAGCCCCTGTGTGGAATGTCGTCACTCGCCGCATTCTCGGGCCGGCGCGCCGTTTCCTCACTG
Organism: Muribaculum sp. NM65_B17; assembly: GCF_004793735.1. Taxonomy (NCBI): domain Bacteria; kingdom Pseudomonadati; phylum Bacteroidota; class Bacteroidia; order Bacteroidales; family Muribaculaceae; genus Muribaculum; species Muribaculum sp. NM65_B17. Next base: position 5,035 of record NZ_SRYY01000003.1, on the reverse strand, counting down.
TAAGCTTAGAGGGTAGCGTTGACCCCGGTGCTTTGGTTGCCCGTTTTTTAGTGGATTTCAATGATGGGAAACGTAAATATTGACGAAATCCTGCGCGAGAACGTGCGTCGCAACCGCAGTCGCGTTGTCGATTACGACCCGATTAGAGGTGTCGGTTGCCTCGGCGTGCGCAGTGAAGTTGACAGTCCCGACTCTCATTTGCCGGAACTGGTGCCTGAGGCCATGCTCGACGACCGCTGCTACATTGCCGCGTCGGGCGATGCCGTGGGATGGGTGAAACTGCGCTCGCTCTACGACTTTGAGTATTGGGCTGCCAAGTGCGTCAAGATTAAGGACAAGCTCACGGGGCGCGATGTGCCATTCGTGCTTAATCGTCCGCAGCGTCGCGTGCTTGGGGTGCTCGAAGAGCAGCGCCTTGCCGGTCGACCGTTGAGGCTGATTATGCTCAAGGCACGTCAGTGGGGCGGATCCACGCTTGTGCAGATGTATATGGCATGGATTCAATGTACACAGTGCCGCAACTGGCACTCGCTCATCTGCGCCCATGTCAAGGACACTGCCGCATCCATCAGGGGCATGTACACCAAGATGCTTGCCTGCTATCCGCAGGACTATTGGGCCGAAGAGTCGCCTCCGCAGTTCCGGCCCTACGAGCGGTCGATCAACACCCGTGTCATCTCGGGGCGTGACTGCCGTGTCACCGTTGGATCAAGCGAGGGACAGGAGGCCGTGCGCGGTTCCGACTACGCGATGGCTCATCTCAGCGAGGTGGCTTTCTGGCCCGATACCGCCATGCGTTCGCCCGAGGGGTTCATCCGTGCCGTGTGCGGAGGCATAGCGCGTGCTCCGCTCACCCTCATCGTACTTGAAAGCACGGCCAACGGTGTGGGCAACTATTTCCATGCCGAGTGGCTGCGCTCGGTGCGCGGCGAGAGCGACAAGGCCGCCGTGTTTGTGCCGTGGACCGAAATCGACATCTACGCCGACGAGGTGCGTGATGCCGCTGCGCTGTGGGAGGCGATGGACGACTACGAGCGCAAGCTGTGGGACGACGGATGCACGCTGGAGCAGATTCAGTGGTATCACGACAAGCGCCGTGAGTACCCGTCGCGCGAACTGATGGCCGCCGAGTATCCTTTAGACGATGTGGAGGCATTTGCCAACACCGGCTACGGTGTGTTTGGCATCGACCTTGTGAGCCGTCTGCGCGAGCGATGCCTGCCGCCCGTGGCCGTGGGCGATGTGACAGCTCTCTCGCTCAAAGGATTCGATGCGCTGGAGGGTGTGCGCTTTGTCGCCGACTCACGCGGGCCGCTCAAGGTGTGGCATTTCCCCGACAACGGGATGTCGCGTTGGAACAACCGATATGTCGTGGCGGTTGACATCGGAGGCCGCTCGGCTGCAAGCGACTTCTCGGTCATCGCCGTGATCGACCGCATGGGTGCGTCGGGCAAGCCGGAGATTGCCGCACAGTGGCGCGGACACATCGACCACGACCTGCTCACATGGCGTGCCGCATCAATAGCGCAGTGGTATGACTCGGCCCTGTTGGTGATTGAGAGCAACACTCTTGAAACCGAAAACACCGACGGCGAGCACTCGCTCTACATGTTGTCGGAGCTGAATCATGTCTACCCCAATCTCTACCGTCGTCCGCTGCTCGACAGCGTGCGAGGCGGCGAGGAGCTTCGCGTGGGATTTCACACCAACCGCTCGACCAAGAGCATCGTCATAAATCATCTCATAGGTGTGGTGCGCGACGATGCCTATGTGGAGCGCGATGTCGATGCGTGTGACGAACTGGCCGTCTACGAGTGCCGGCAGTCGGGACGATTCGCGGCGAAGCCAGGCCACCATGACGACATCCTCATGACTCGTGCCATAGGGCTTTATGTGGCGTCGGGAATGCCCGAGCCGGTACCGCGCCGTCGCAGTTCATTTCCGGGACATTATGTCAGAATTATTTGATATAGCACTCCCTTTTATTGCAAATTGTTGGTCTGTCGACCGTTATACTGCTACTTTTTTCACAATGATGCTTTAAATCGGTGTAATTTATAATGTCACAGGCCTTTATGGCACATTTTTCCATATAATGTGCCATAGGTTAAGGTTTTGTTAAAATTTGCTAAGCAATGGAATAAATTCTTATATTTGCTGACGCATTTTCAACTAAATCATACATATATGGCAAAAGTTCAAGGGGCGGTGGTAATAAATGAGGAGCGTTGCAAGGGCTGCAACCTGTGCGTCATGGCCTGTCCTGCCGATGTTTTGGCTCTCCAGTCAAAGGAAGTAAACAACCGTGGTTATCATTTTGCCTACATGGCCAACGAGCAAGCCTGTATAGGATGCTCGAGCTGTGCAGTTGTCTGTCCCGACGGGTGCATCGAGGTGTACCGTGTGGTTACAAAATAAAATAGATGACCAATCGTGGTATCATATAAATTATGAAAGAAGATATAAAATTGATGAAAGGCAATGAGGCTATAGCCCATGCCGCAATTAGATACGGAGCCGACGGTTACTTCGGCTATCCCATTACGCCGCAGAGCGAAATCCTTGAAACCCTCGAGGAGCTGATGCCCTGGGAGTCAACCGGCATGGTTGTGCTTCAGGCCGAGAGCGAAATCGCGGCCATCAACATGGTGTATGGCGGTGCCGCCTGTGGCAAGGCCGTTTTCACCTCATCCTCTTCGCCCGGCGTAAGCCTGAAGCAGGAGGGTATAAGCTATATAGCCGCCGGCGAGCTGCCCGCACTCATCATCAACGTGATGCGCGGCGGCCCGGGACTCGGCACCATACAGCCTTCGCAAGCCGACTATTTCCAGGCTACCAAGGGCGGCGGCCACGGCGACTACAAGCTCATAACTCTTGCCCCTTCATCGGTGCAGGAGATGGCCGATTTCGTGGGACTCGGATTTGACCTGGCGTTCAAGTACAGGACTCCCTCAATCATTCTTGCCGACGGAATCGTGGGCCAGATGATGGAGAAGGTGGTGCTGCCTCCGCAGCGCAAGCGCCGCACCGACGCCGAGATAGCCGAGCAGTGTCCCTGGGCGGTGACCGGCAAGCCGTCGACCCGCTCGCGCAACGTGATGACAACCCTCGAGCTCGACCCTGCCGTGATGGAGGAGATCAACAACCGTCTGCAGGCCAAGTACCGCATAATCGAGGAGAACGAAGTACGCTTCCAAAGCTACGACACCGACGATGCCGATTACCTGATTGTGGCCTTCGGCTCAATCGCCCGCATCTGTCAGAAGTGTGTCGAGGAAGCCCGCGCACAAGGAGTGAAGATAGGACTGCTTCGCCCGATAACGCTGTGGCCGTTCCCCACCGATGAGATCAAGCGGCTTGCTTCGCGCGTCAAGGGAATCCTCGTGGTGGAGATAAACGCCGGCCAGATGATAGAGGATGTGCGCCTCGCATGCCACGACTCGGTGCCCGTGTACCACTACGGCCGTCTTGGCGGCATCGTTCCCAATCCGCAGGAGGTTGTCGACGCGTTCTTCAACTATTTTCCCGAGGCCAATAAACAATAGTCAATAATGCTGTTACCGACTAAACGACAATGGATATCAAAGATATAATCAAACCTGAGAACAAGGTCTACACCAAGCCTCGCCTGCTCAACGACAACCACATGCACTACTGCCCCGGATGCAGCCACGGCGTTGTGCACAAGCTGATTGCCGAGATTGTGGATGAGATGGGCCTTGAGGACAAGACGATAGGAATCGCACCGGTGGGATGCGCCGTGTTTGCTTACAATTATGTCGACATCGACTGGATCGAGGCCGCCCACGGCCGCGCTCCGGCAATTGCGACTGCCGTTAAGCGACTGTCGCCCGACCGCATGGTTTTTACCTATCAGGGCGACGGCGATCTCGCCGCAATAGGAACCTGCGAGTCGATTCACGCTGCCAACCGAGGCGAAAACATCACGATCATATTCATCAACAACGGCATATACGGCATGACGGGCGGTCAGATGGCGCCCACCACGCTTGAGGGTATGAAGACATCGACCACCCCCTACGGCCGCCGCGTTGACCTTAACGGCTATCCGCTGAAGATAGGCCCCATATTCGCCATGCTGGAGGGTACATGCTATGTCACCCGCCAGTCGGTGCACACCCCGGCCAATGTGCGCAAGACCAAGGCCGCGCTGAAGCAGGCGTTCCGCAACTCGATGGAGGGCCTCGGCACCTCGGTGGTGGAGATTGTGAGCACATGCAGCTCGGGATGGAAGATGACTCCTCACGAAGCCAATGTGTGGATGGAAGAAAACATGTTTGCCCACTACCCGCTGGGCGACCTTAAAAACACAGTGAAGAAATGAAGGAAGAGATAATCATAGCCGGATTTGGCGGACAGGGTGTGCTGTCGATGGGCAAGATACTTGCCTACGCCGCTTTAATGAACGACCTTGAGGTGAGCTGGATGCCGGCCTACGGCCCGGAACAACGCGGCGGTACGGCCAATGTGACCGTGATACTCAGCGACACTCCCATAAGCTCGCCCGTGCTCGACAGCTACGACATAGCCGTGGTGCTTAACCAGCAGAGCCTCGACAAGTTTGAGCCTAAGGTGAAGCCCGGCGGACTGCTGATATATGACTCCTACGGCATACACCGCGCACCCCAACGCGGCGACATCACCGTACACGAGATAAAGGCGATGGACGCGACATTTGACATGGGCAACAGCAAGGCCTACAACATGGTGGTGCTTGGCGCACTACTCGGCATACGCGACCTTGTGCCTCTCGACGCCGTGATGCGCGGATTGAAGAAGACGCTTCCCGAGCGTCATCATCACCTGCTGTCGATGAATGAGGAGGCTATACAGCTTGGCATGACGCTTGTCAACGAAAAATAAACCCGAAAAGGATGAAATAAAGGTCAAGCCTTACATAAACGCAAAGCAGCGGATTCCGGCACCCCCGGAAGTCCGCTGCTTTTGCTTAAGATAGCTGCTCAGGGGAGCAGACGCTGCAGCAGGGTTGTGCCGTCGGGAGAATAGGGAATGA
>NZ_SRYY01000031.1:0-300 GCF_004793735.1 Muribaculum sp. NM65_B17 | reverse complement strand
CGTAACAAGGTAGCCGTACCGGAAGGTGCGGCTGGAACACCTCCTTTCTGGAGCGTCCGCAGTCAATTGGAGCTGCGAGGTTTCCGACCTTTTTGGTCACGACGATTTGAGGCTCTTGTGCTTCTTGTCCGTTTACACCATAACCTGCATCCCCGTCAGGGGGTCGAGGGGGGATTAGCTCAGCTGGCTAGAGCACCTGCTTTGCAAGCAGGGGGTCAACGGTTCGAATCCGTTATTCTCCACTCAGGAAGAGGACATTGACATGCTGGAAGCGATTCTGAGCAATCAGAATCAAGATAC
>NZ_SRYY01000030.1:0-314 GCF_004793735.1 Muribaculum sp. NM65_B17 | reverse complement strand
CGTAACAAGGTAGCCGTACCGGAAGGTGCGGCTGGAACACCTCCTTTCTGGAGCGGAGCGCGAGCTCGGTTCCCTGGAAGCAACGGAGGCTAACGCACGACCGAGTGGACAATCCTTCGGTACTGCTTCGTCTATTGTTTTATATAACGCATTATCCTCCTTGACGGAGGTTGAAGTGCAGTCCCTTAGCTCAGTTGGTTAGAGCGCTACACTGATAATGTAGAGGTCGGCAGTTCAACTCTGCCAGGGACTACGATAAAGGAAGAGGACATTGACATGCTGGAAGCGATTCTGAGAATTCAGAATCAAGATAC